>JBHEMJ010000031.1:0-3656 GCA_046262655.1 Solirubrobacterales bacterium
GGCTGTGCTCATGCGCCTGATGATGTTTACGCCCTCGCTGATTGGATCCCTACCGGTCGATGCTCGAAAACTGAAGTCTAATTTGGTTCTACGCACGAATTGAGGCGCCGGATCCTTCGCAACGCCACTTGCGCGCTCGCCCTGTGCGCTCCCCCAAACCGTCGTTGGATTCTCTCATGCCGGCAGGTCCGGTTCGCGTAGGTCGATGCCCTACCCGCCTAAGATTCACCCCTCGGTGGCCGTGCGTGAGCAAAACAGCTGGGCGCAGGAGCTGCGCGGGACGGTGGAGATCTACAACCCGCGTCAGGAGACGCCGGCGCCGACGCCTGCGGCCGGCCCCGACCCCTACGGGTCCGCCGATTCAGCCTGGCTGCGGACCGACTGGAGGAAGCACCTGCGCACCGCCGAGGTGGCCGGCGTTCGCGCGAACTACGCCGAGATCGGCGAGGGGCCGCCGGTCCTGTTGATCCACGGCCTCAGCGGCTGCTGGCAGAACTGGCTCGAGAACATCCCCCATCTGGCTGAAAACCACCGGGTCATCGCAGTGGACCTTCCGGGCTTCGGCGCCAGCCCCCTACCCCCGTGGGAGATCTCGGTTCCGGCCTACGGGCGCTTTGTCCACGACTTCTGCGAGCAGGTGGGCATCGGCGTCGCCGGAGTGATCGGCTCGAGCCTCGGTGGCTTCGTAGCCAGCGAGCTGGCGATCACCGAGCCGGAGCGGGTAGAGCATCTGGTGCTGGTCTCGGCCGCGGGGGTCAGCTTCGCCAGGACCCGGCGCGAGCCCGCCGCGGTGGTCGGCCGCGTCGCCCGCGCCGCCGCGCCGCTGGCCTTTCGCCACCAGATGCAGGGCTTGCGCCGCTCGCGGCTGCGCCACCTCGCCTACCGGGGCATGGTCCACGACCCGCGCGCGCTCGACCCCCGGCTGCTGTTCGAGATCACCCTGCCGGCGCTGCGCGCCCCGGCCTTCTACGACGCAATCACCACCCTGGTCGGCTACGACGTCCGGCAGCGTCTCGCCGAGATCGAGGTACCGACGCTGGTCGTCTGGGGCCGCAATGACCGGGTCGTCCCCTCCCCCGCCGCGCCTCTGTACCGGCAGCTGATCGGCGACAACGCCCGCATGGAGATCTTCGACCGCTGCGGACACCTGCCGATGCTCGAGCGCCCGGTCCGCTTCAACCGGCTCGTCGATGAGTTCTTGAGCGAATCTGGCTGAGGCAGCGGCTTATGTCGTAACCGCGCCTTCTGAGGCGCTCGAGACCGAGGCGGCGTACCTGGCCATCACCCCGGAGCGAAACAGCGGCTCGGGGCGCACATAGGCGGCGACGCGCGCGGCGATCTCCTCGTCGGAGAGCTCGATGCTGAGGGTGCGTGCCTCGACGTCGAGGGTGATCTCGTCGCCGTCGCGGACGGCGGCGATCGGACCGCCGTTGACCGATTCGGGGGCGATGTGACCGGCCATCAATCCACGGGTGGCGCCCGAGAAGCGCCCGTCGGTGATCAGCGCGACCTTGTCGCCGAGGCCCTCACCAACCAGGGCCGCGGTGACCTGGAGCATCTCCCGCATCCCGGGTCCGCCAGTCGGGCCCTCGTTGCGAATGACGACCACGTCCCCGGCTTCGATCTTTCCCGCCCTGACGGCGGCGAAGGTCTCCTCCTCGGATTCGAAGACCTTGGCCGGGCCGCTGTGGGTGAGGCGCTCGTACCCCGCCACCTTGACCACGCAGCCGTCGGGAGCGAGGTTGCCGTGCAGGATGACCAGGCCGCCGGTCTGCTTCAGCGGATCGGCGAGCGGGCGCACGACCTCCTGTCCTTCGGTCTCGACGGTTGCGTCGGCCTCTTCGCCGATCGTGCGGCCGGTGACGGTCATCGCCTCGCGGTGAAGCAGGCCGGCCTGGTCGAGACGCTTGGCGAGCACGCCGATGCCGCCGGCGTCGTTTAGGTCCCTGGCGACAAAGCGGCCGCCCGGCTTGAGGTCGCCGAGCAGCGGCGTGCGCTCGGAGATCCGGTCGAAGTCGTCGATGTGGAGCTCGATGCCCGCTTCGCGGGCGACCGCGAGCAGGTGCAAGACGACATTGGTCGAGCCGCCCGACATCGCCACGGCGGCGATCGCGTTCTCGATTGATTTGCGGGTGATGATGTCGCTCGGCTTGAGGTCGTCGGCGAGCACCTTCACCACCAGCTCCCCAGCCTGTTCGGCGACCGTCTGGCGCTCCTCGGCCACGGCGGGCACCATGCCCGAGCCCATCGGCGCGATCCCCATAACCTCGAAGGCGCTCGCCATCGTGTTGGCGGTGAACATGCCCGCGCAGGCGCCGGCGCCGGGGCTGGCCACGTCCTCGAGCGACTTCAGCTCCTCGGCGCTCATGTCGCCCTTCTCGTAGGCGCCAACCGCCTCAAAGACGTCCTGGATGGTCACGTCGCGGTCCTTCCAGCGCCCCGGCAGGATCGAGCCCCCGTAGAGCAGGACCGAGGGGATATCGAGGCGCTGCAGCGCCATCACGCAACCGGGGATCGTCTTGTCGCAGGCACAGATCGCGACCATCGCGTCGAATTGGTATCCACGACCGCAGAGCTCGATCGAGTCGGCGACCAGCTCGCGGCTGACCAGCGAAGTTTTCATGCCCTGGGTGCCCATCGTGACGCCATCGGAAATCGCGATGGTGTTGAACTCCATCGGGGTGCCGCCGCCCGCGCGCACGCCCTCCTTGACCTTGGCGCCCACCGCGCGCAGGTGGAAGTTGCAGGGCATCGCCTCGGTCCAGGTGTTGGCGACGCCGATGACCGGCTTCGAGAGGTCCTCGTCACTGAAGCCGATGCCCTTCATGTAGGCGCGGGCGTGGGTGCGGTCGGGGCCGTCGAAGACGACCGAGCTGCGCGGGCGCGGAAGCTCGCTCATCGCGAAGCCTCCGGCGGGGACAGACGGCGCTGATCAAACCCCCGGTGGGGTCTCACGCCGCTTGCCCCTCGGCGCCGGCCCGCCGGCGGGCTCTCCAGAGCTCGAGCGTACGCAGGTTGTTTCGCACCTGGCCGGGATCGAGCTGGCGGCCGGGGCGGTCCATGTTGGCGGTCGAGATCAGCCCGCGCTCGTCGGCCGAGAGCGCCATCCACTTGGCCAGCACATCGTCGGCGTCGGGCAGCTCGGGGCCCTGGTTGAGGTCGCTGTGATCCTCGAATCGAACGCAGTATTCGTTTAGCAGCGCGCCACTGGCAACGTCATAGGCGACGATCGGGCGCTGGGGGAAGATCATGTAGCCGTAGCCCTCACCGCCGGCGCGGGCGACGAAGCCGAGCTCGCGGAACATCGCCAGCGCCTCCTCTCCGGCCGCCGAGCCGAGCAGCCGCTCGGCCCGCTCGTCACGGGACGCCACGTCAGCCGCCGGCCGCCGGAGGAAAAAAGATGACCTGCTCGGCCCCAGCCGGGATCTCGCCGAATCGACGAACCATGGTTGCCTCACGGCGACCATTGTGGGTCTCCACCGGCACCACGGCCCACATGCCGAGATCGAGCTGGCGACGGAATTCCTCCACCAGGCGTTCCTGGTCGGCGGGCAGCTCGGGATCGCCCTGCGCCAGCAGCAGGTCACCGTGACCCGGGGTCATCCGCACGAGCTTCATGCAGCGATTATTACCGACGCTCACCGCGCGCTGAGCCG
>JBHEMJ010000032.1:0-20984 GCA_046262655.1 Solirubrobacterales bacterium
GCAGACTGTCACGAAAGAACACGCCCTGGACCCGTCCGCGGGCGAGGAAGCGCTTGCTACTCGTCGTCTTCGTAGCCGCCGACGACGTCGGTGGCGAGCTGGGAGCCGAACACCTCCGACAGCGTCACCGCCGGAGATTGAACCGAGATGCAGCACAGCTCACCGTCGCCATGATTGGCGATCGAGTGGTCGGTGGCGGGTGGGATCAGCACCAAATCGCCCTCGGCGATCTCCTGGGTGTCGCCGGCGACGGTCATCTCACCGGTGCCGCGCGCCACCACGTAAGCCTGCTCAGCCTCCTCGTGGGAATGGAGCTCCTGCTCGGCGCCCGCGGGAACCTCCAGCCAGCAGACCGAGAGATGGCGCGAGCCGAGCTCACCCGCGTCCATCAGGCTGCGGATACGGAGCTTGTGCCAGTCCTCTTGGGGGGCGTCGGAGAGCCGCCTAACGAGCATTCGCCGTTTTCTACCACGTCTCGCTTGAAAAGGAGCGATCCGCCGGTTGCCAAAGGCGGGCTGGGGTACCCACTAGTTGGAAACCGACGTCGAGAAAAGGAGCAAGACGATGCCGCCGATCACCGGACCCGTTGCCGAGAGGCCTCCCGCGGAGGAGCCAGAGCCCGGCGAGGCTGGCGAACCCGCGCAGCCGGAGACCGAGCCGCGCGACAACCCGGACCCCGATCCCGAGCGGATCGAGAAGACCGAAGAGGACCTCGACAAGATCTCCGGCAACTAGCCGGGCTGCCGGCTTCGCTGCTCAGCGGGCGACGATATTGACGAGCTTCTCCGGGACCACGATCTCCTTGACGACCTGCCTGCCGTCCAGGTAGCGAGTGACTTTGTCGCTCGCCCGGGCAATCTCCAGCAGCTCGTCCTTCCCTGCACCGGCCGGCGCCTCTACGCGGTCGCGCAGTTTGCCGTTGACTTGCAGGACCAGCGTGAAGGTGTCGCTTGCCAGCAGGGCCGGGTCGGCCTGCGGCCAGGGCTGCTCCCAGATGCGGAGGCCGTCGATCTGCTGGACCACCTCCGAGCCGAGGTGCGGTGCGAAGGGGAATAGCAGCGAGGCGGCCGTGCTGGCCGCGAAACGCAGGGCTCCGTCCCCCTGCGGGCTGCCAAACAGGGAGTCCTTGAGCCGGTAGGCGTCGTTGACCAGCTCCATCACCGCCGAGATTGCGGTGTTGAACTGAAAGCCGCGGGTGAAGTCGCGGGTCACCTTGTCAATGGCCCAGTGGGCCTTGGAGAGGAGCTCGAGCGCGTCGCCGGACAGAGCCTCAGCCTCCCCCGCGGGGGAGGCTGAGGAACCGCTCGTTTTTTCGTTCACCTCATCGGCCAGGCGCCATAGGCGCCCGAGGAAGCGGGAAACGCCGGCGACCCCCTCGTCCGTCCAGTCGCCGCCGCGCTCGGGCGGGCCCATGAAGCAGATGTAGCAGCGCGCGGCGTCGGCGCCGTACCGTTCGACGTACTCGGCCGGGCTCACGGTGTTGCCCTTTGACTTGGACATCTTGGCCCCGTCGCGGGTGATCATGCCCTGGGTGAAAAGGCGGGCGAACGGCTCCTGGACCCCGAGCACGCCGATGTCAGCCAGCGCCTTTGTGAAGAAGCGGGCGTACATCAGATGCAAAATCGCGTGCTCGACCCCGCCGATGTACTGGTCGACGGGCATCCAGTGATCGGCCGCCTCCCGGGTGAACGGCGCTTCGTTGTTCCAAGGGTCGAGGTAGCGCAGGAAATACCAGGAGGAGTCGACGAAAGTGTCCATCGTGTCGGTCTCGCGCAGGGCGGGGCCACCGCACTTTGGGCACCTGGTATTGACCCAATCCTCGGCGGCAGCCAGCGGGCTGCGGCCCTTGGGCGCGTAGTCCTCGACGTCGGGCAGCAACACCGGCAGCTGGTCCTCGGGAACCGGCACGGCGCCGCCGCAATCGCTCGAGTGGCAGTAGACGACCGGGATCGGGGCGCCCCAGTAGCGCTGGCGGGAGACCAGCCAGTCGCGGAGGCGATAGTTGACGGCCTTTCGGCCGCGGTTCTCGGAGGCGAGCCACTCGACGATCTGCTCGTAGGCCTCGCGATTGTGCTTGCCGTCGAAACCGCCCGAGTTGACCATCGGACCGTCACCTGGGTAAGGGAGCCCGTCGTCGCCTTGGGCCGACTCCGGGTCCTCGCCCTCGATCACCCGCCGGACCGGCAGCCCGAAGGCCTTGGCGAACTCGTAGTCGCGGGCGTCGTGCCCCGGGACCGCCATGATCGCCCCGGTGCCGTATTCCATCAGCACGTAGTCGGCGACGAACATCGGGATTTTCTCGCCGTTGACGGGGTTGACGACCTCGCGGCCCAGCGGCACGCCGGTCTTCGGCCGGTCCTCGTCGCCTCGGTCTTCAGCCGTGGTGCGCATCGCCTCGTTGACGTAGTCGGTGACCGGACCCTCGGCGCCGGTGCCCGCCACCAGGGGCTCGATCAGCGGGTGCTCGGGGGCGAGGACGAAGAAGGTGGCGCCGAACAGCGTGTCGGGGCGGGTGGTGAATACGGGAAAGTCGAGTTCGGGGTCCTCGCAGCGGAAGACGGCCTCGGCGCCTTCGGAGCGGCCGATCCAGTTGCGCTGCATTGTGATCACGTGCTCGGGCCAGTCCTCGAGCAGGTCGAAATCCTCGAGCAGGCGCTCGGCGTAGTCGGTGATCTTGAAGAACCACTGCTCGAGCTTGCGCGACTCGACCAACGCACCGCATCGCTCGCAATGACCGTCGATCACCTGCTCGTTGGCGAGCACCGTCTGGTCGTTGGGGCACCACTGCACGGCCGCCTCGGTGCGATAGGCGAGGCCGCGTTCGAACAGCTTCAGGAAGATCCACTGCGTCCAGCGGTAATAGGAGGCCTGGTGGGTTCCGAGCTCCCGCGACCAGTCGATCGAGATCCCCCACTCCTTGAACTGCCGGCGGAAGGAGTCGATCGACTTCTCCGTCGCCACCCGAGGGTGCTCGCCGGTCTTGATCGCATTGTTCTCGGCCGGCAGACCGAACGCGTCGTAGCCCATCGGGTGCACCACCGTGTGATCGTTGCGGCGCTGGAAGTGGGCGATGGCGTCGCCGACCGCGTAGCACTTGAGATGGCCGACGTGGGGCTCGCCGGAGGGGTAGGGCAGCATCTCGAGCACGTAGCTCTTGGGCTTCGATGAATCGAACCCGGGCTGGCCCGGGTTGGCGACCTTCCAGGTTTCCTCCTCCGCCCATATCTGCTGCCAGCGGCGTTCGATCGATTTTGGGTCGTAGCTGCCCACAGGCGGAGTCTAAGATGGTGCGGATGCCACGCCTGATCAGACTCGACCGCAGCGGGCACACCGAGCTGGCCAGCTGGAGTGCCGAGGACCGGGACGCCCAGCTGGAGGCCATTCAAGCGTTTCGTCGTGAGCTCGATGCCGGCATGCTGGCCAGTGCCACGCAGGCAGACGGGACGACCGAGGTCGTGCGAGAGCTGCCGCTCGACGCCGAGCTCGTCGTCCTGCGGCGCCCGATCTCCGGCGGCTGACGACATGTACCTGCAGCTGCTCGGGCTCAGCGAGCTGACGCGAGCGGTAACCCGGGCCAAGCCCGGAGGTGCCCGGATACAGGGCGACGATGCGGCCCCGATCGATGCTGAGGATTCGCGCGGGGGGCTTCTTGCCGAAACCGAGGCGATGCCCTGGCGGCAACGGGCCAGCCAGGCCGCCCTGCGCCGCGAGGGGCGGATCTGGACCCTGTGGACGGCGGGTATCGCCATCACCTTCGGAGCGCCGGCGGCGGCACTGATTTGGATCGAGCCGCTTGCTGCGCCGGCCGCAGCGATCTTCCTCGCCCATGCGTTCGCGATCACCCATCTGCAGGCGCGACGCGGGGCTCGCGCCATCGTTCCGATCGGCAGCCCCGGAAGCGCTGCCAACCGGGAGCGCGCAGACGGGCGGGCCGAGGGCGCGGCGCTGGGACTTCTCGGAGACCTGGTCGGACACTCCGAGCGCGAGTTGCTCGGCGAGACGGGGCTGGCGCTGCAGCGCGGCGAGCTAGGCGTCTGGCTGATCGGCGAGCAGGGAGCGCTACTGGTCCGCCGCGGCGGACGCCGCGTGGACTGCTGGTGCGTGCGGGTCGGTAAAGCAGGAGATCTGCCTGCGGGCGACCGCGTCGCCCATCTGCTGCTGGCCTTGCGTGAAGACGAGCTCGGCTTCGCGACCGTCGCCAACCGCAACTTCTCGGGGTCGTGGCGGCGGGTGCGGCGGCGCTTGGAGCCGAAAGCGCGAAAAGCGCTGGACGCTGCCCGCCGCCTCGCCTCAGCAACGAGGTAGGTTGGCGACGATGAAGGTCGACGCGGGCGGATACGCGGGATCGATCGACGACGCCGCCGAGGCGGCGGTGGGAGCCGAGCGCGACGGCTACGACGGCTGGTTCGCAGTCGAGACGCAGATCGATCCGTTTCTCGGCTGCGCGATCGCGGTCGAGCGGACCCAGACGTTGGAGATCGGGACCGGGATCGCGGTCGCCTTTGCGCGCAATCCGATGACGGTGGCGATGCAGGCCAACGATGTGCAGGCGCTCTCGGGCGGGCGATTCATTCTCGGTCTCGGCTCCCAGATCAAGCCCCACATCACCCGCCGCTACTCGATGCAATGGTCGAAGCCGGCGGCGCGGATGCGCGAATTCGTGCAGGCTATCCGCGCGATCTGGAAGACGTGGGAGGCGGGCGAACCACTCTCCTTCGAGGGCGAGTTCTACACCCACACGCTGATGGCGCCGTTCTTCGACCCCGGGCCGAATCCCCACGGCAATCCGAAGATCATGGTGGCCGCGGTGGGGCCGCTGATGACCCAGACCGCCGGCGCCGTAGCCGACGGCATGCTTGTCCACGGCTTCTCGACCGAGCGCTACCTGCGCGAGGCGACGTTGCCGGCCCTGGAAAAGGGGTTCGCCGAAGCGGGCCGCACGATCGAGGGATTCGAGATCACCGCGCCGGCCTTCGTGGTGGCGCGCGATACCGAGGAGGAGATCGCCGAGGGGGTGGCGGCGATCAAGCAGCAGATTGGCTTCTACGGATCGACCCCGGCCTACCGTCCGGTGCTCGAGATGCACGGGTGGGGCGAGCTCGGCGACGAGCTGAAGGAGATGACCAAGCGCGGTGAGTGGGACCGGCTCGGCGGCAAAATCGACGACCAGGTGCTCAACACCTTCGCGGTGGTCGGCAAGCCCGAGGAGGCGATCGCCGAGGTGAAGAGGCGCTACGGGGACATCGCGACGCGGATCACGCTGACGGTACCGCCGGAGCGCGACGAGGCGCGCTGGACGGGGCTGTTCGAGTCGCTGCGCTCAGGCTGAGGGTGGGCCCAGGCGGGCGTAGGCACGGCCGCGGCGGGTGATCAGGAACTCCTCGCCGTGGCCCGAGCGTTCCATGTACCAGCCAAAGCGGTTGCGGAACTGATGGGCGCCGATGATCTCCGGCGCCGTGGCGATTGATTCAGTGGAGCTAGAGGGACTCGAACCCTCGACCTCCTCGCTGCCAGCGAGGCGCTCTTCCAGCTGAGCTATAGCCCCCAGTTCGTAATCGCCGGCCCAGTTTATCGCGGCCCGCTGGTTGTTCCTCGGCGCCGACAGCCGCAGTTGAATCATCCCTTGCCCCGAAACCAACCCGATTGGGACCAGATAGCAGCGGTCTAATTCCGCGCAATAGCCTGCGATGACGTCGATGTCGTCGGGACCGTAGCCCCCGGTCACGTAGCCGCGGGTTGGGGAATGGTAGGAGCGTCGCATGGTGATCCGCACGACGTCGTCAACACGTGTTGCCCATTTGCATTGGACGCGCACCAAGCGGGCGCCCATGTCAAATCCGAGGTCGTATGCCCGCTGCTCGACGTATGGGCGAAGAACCGTGATGCCGAGTCTCGTCGCCGCGAGAGCGACAGCGGCCTCCGCGATCGCGCCTTTCTGATTGGTATCCATGCCGCCTATCTTCGGATCTCCACCGGATGCGGAGGGCTTCAAGGCATCGCGAAATACACGCGGATCTGCGGATGAAGCGAAACAGAGGGTGAAGGCTCTGTAAAAGGTCTCCAGAGGCCGCTACGTCGCGGCCGGCTCGTCGCTCTGATCGACGTCGAGGACCAACCGGTCCTTCTTCTGCGAGCGGACCTGAAACTCCAGCGGGGAGCGCTGTTCGAGCTCGCGCAGCAGCTCGACCGGCTGCGCGAGGCCGACGGCGAGCGTCGCGCGGCCACCGGAGAAGCGCTTGACCTGGATCTCGCCGGTGGCCCCGATCGAGTTCGCCGTATCCTCGAAGCCGGAGAGCTGAGCGAAGTCGCGAAGCGGGCCGATCTCGACTTCGATCTCTCCGTCAAACATCTCCTCGGGCAGAGCGGCGGGTCGTGCAGCGGCCCGGGATCTGGCGGCCGCCGGCTCCGGAATCGCCGGGGCCGCCGACCCCCCTTCGTCCCCTCCGAGCAACTCACCCAGGCGCCCCAGCGCCCGGATCCGTGCACTTGCACGGACCGAGCGGTCCAGGGCCCGGTCGCCCAGCCTGGCGGCCTGGCGCACCGCCTCGACGTACATCTCCTCGAGCAGCCTGCCCATCCCCACCTCAGGCTCCAGCTCGATCGGGGAGTCCCGCTCCTCCCTGTTCCCGGCTACCGACTCTCGCGCCACCGCCAACTCCTCCAGAGCCTTCTTCAGGCGCCGCTCACGATCATCGAGCTTGGCGCCCATGCGCTTCGCCTCGGACTCCAGGCGCCGCTGTCGCGCCTCTCGCTCGGCGAGCGCCGCGTCCACCTCTCGGCGGTCGTATCCGAGCAGGCTGCGGCGGAACCCGCGCATCTCCATGCCACAAATCTACGAAGCGTCGCGGACGGGAAGATCGAGCTTGGCCGCCTCGCCCCAAAGGGTCTCGAGGCGGTAGCGCTCGCGGGTCTCGCGTGTGAAGATGTGGAGAACGGCGTCGAGGTAGTCGAGCACCACCCATTGCGACTCCTCGCTGCCCTCCACCCGGCCGGGCAGCTGCCCCTCGTCCTTGAGTCGCTTGCGGATGTCGCCGTGCAGAGCCGCGGCCTGGCGCTCGTTGCGAGCGGTGACGATCACCAGAAAGTCCGTGTACCCGACCAATGGCCGGACGTCGAGCGCCACGATCTCGCTGGCGCCCTTCTCGTCGGCCAGCTTTGCGATGCGGCGCGCCAACTGCTCCGCGGAGTCCCGCTCGGGCGCGGCGCTCACCGGTAGAGGCCCTCCCGTTCGATCAGCTCCGCCACCGGCGGCGACACCAACCCCTGCAGTGGCTGCCCGGCGGCCGCCCGTTCCCGCACCATGGTCGAGGACACTTCGCATCGGGGCATGTCGATCATCTCAGCACGCCCGGCGGCACCCAGCGACTCGAGCACCACGGCGACCTCGGCGGGCTCCGACCCCTCACGCATGGCGATCCCCAGGCGCGCCAACTCGATCACTCGCTCGGGTCGCTCCCACTGCGGCAGCCCGGCGGCCACATCGGCGCCCATCAACAAGACCAGCTCGCGACCGGGGTCAGCGCCGTACAGCTGCTCGAGGGTCTCGTAGGTATAGGAGGGTCCCTCCCGCTCGACCTCGATCGGGGAGACTTCGACCCCCGCCTCCCCCTCGGCAGCCAGCACGCTCATCCGCAGGCGCACCTCGGCCCCCGGCTCATCCTCGATCTCCTTGTGTGCTGCCTTGCCGGTGGGAACCAGCATCACTTTCTCCAGCCCCATCCGGCGCATCGCCTCGCGGGCGAGGAGCAGGTGCCCGATATGCGGCGGGTTGAATGCGCCGCCCAGCACTCCCAGGCTCTTCTCGCCGACGGTCTACTCCCTGACCTGACCGTCGCCGTGGACCACGTACTTGGTCGTGGTCAGCTCGCGCACCCCGATCGTGCCGCGGGCGTGGAGCTTCTGGGTCGAGGTGCCGATCTCGGCCCCCATGCCGAGCTCGTAGCCATCGTGAAAACGGGTCGAGGCATTGACGAAAACCGCCGCCGCGTCGACCGCCTCGGTGAAGTCATCACCGGCCTCCTTCGAGGAGGTCACGATCGCCTCCGAGTGGCCGCTGCCGTGGGCATTGACGTGGGCGATCGCCTCCTCCTCGGAGTCGACCACGCCCACCGAGAGCTTCAGCGCGTGGTACTCGGTGTCCCAATCCGCGTCGGTGGCCTCGCCGACCGGCGTTTGGCCCGCGTTGGCGCGGGTGCGCTGGTCACCGACGAGCTCGACGCCGGCACCGTGTAGCTCGGCCAGCAGTCCCGGCAGCAGCTCCGCCGCGACCTCAGCGTGGACTAGCAGGGTCTCGGCCGCATTACAGACACCGGGCCGCTGGACCTTGGCGTTGAAGGCGATCTTCCCGGCCATCTCGAGGTCCGCGTCGGAATGGACGTAGACGTGGCAGTTACCCGAGGCTGCATAGATCACCGGCACCGTCGCCACCGCCTTCAGCGCCGTCTTCAGCCCCTCGCCCCCCCGCGGGATGATCAGGTCCACCAGCTCGTCTTGGGTGGCCAGCTCGGTCATCTCGGCGCGATCGCCGCCGGCGACCAGGCCGACCGCCCCGCCCGGCAGGCCCGCCTCGGTGACCGCCTCGGCGATGATCGAGGCCAGGACCCCGTTGGAGCGCTCGGCGCTCGAGGAGCCGCGCAGGACGACCGCGTTGCCACTCTTCAGGCACAGGGCCGCGGCGTCAACGGTGACATTGGGACGCGCTTCGTAGACGATCGCGATGACGCCGATCGGCACCCGCTGGGTTCGGAAGCTAAGTCCGCTGGGCAGGGTCTTCTCCTCGATCGTCTCCCCGACCGGGTCGTGCAGGGCGCCGATCTGGCGCACTCCCTCGGCCATCGCCGCGACCCGCGCGTCGTCGAGTGCCAAACGGTCGAGCAGGGCGGCGCCAAGGCCGGCCTCCTCGGCGGCGTGGAGGTCGGCCGCATTCGCCTCGATGATCTCGGCGCTCCTGGCCTCCAGCTGTTTGGCCAGCTCGGTCAAAACCGCGTTCTTCTCGGCGGTGGTGGCCAGCGCGAGCTCACGCGATGCCCGCTTGGCAACACGGCAGATCTCGGCGACGGTGGCGGTCTTGGTGGCCATCTCACATCAGCTTACGGGTGCCGGATCACTTCAGGTGAGTACGAAGTAGTCGCGGTGCACAGCCTCCTCGGAGGCCCTGGGCAGCACCTCGCGAACCTGATCGGTGCGCATCCCCTTGACCCGCCCCAGCTCGCCGGCCGAGTAGTTGACGATCCCCTTGCCGATCAGGCCGCCGTTGCAGACGATCTCAACCGCGTCGCCGACATCGAAGGAGCCCTGGACCTCGGTCACCCCGACCGGCAGCAGGCTGGAACCCCGCTCGCGCAGCACGCGCGCAGCGCCCTCGTCGATGCCGACCTTTCCCTGGCTCGGCTTCGCGTAGCGCAGCCACAGCTTGAAGCCGGTGGCCCGCTCGGCGTGAGGAGCGAATCGGGTGCCGACGTTTTCACCCGCAGCGGCGCTGCCCAGCGTCCCCTCGGCGGTGCCGTCGGCGATCACCGCAGGGATGCCGGCGGCACCCGCCATCTCCGCCGCGGCGACCTTGCTGCGCATGCCGCCCGAGCCGAAGGGCGAGGTCCGGTCGCCGATCTCAAACGCATCGAGCTCGGCGGGGTCGGAGACCGCGTGGATCAGCTCAGCGCCGGGGTCGTGGCGCGGGTCGGCCGTATGCAGCCCCTCGATGTCGGTGAGCAGCACCAGCAGCCGTGCCTCAAGCATGATCGCCACCTGGGCGGCGAGGAAGTCGTTGTCCCCGAAGGTGATCTCATCGGTGGCTGTGGTGTCGTTCTCGTTAATGATCGGCACCACGCGCCAGTCGAGCAGCCGCCGCAGCGTCGAGCGCGCGTTCAGGTAATGCATGCGCTGGGCAAGATCAAAGCCGGTCAGCAGCACCTGTGCGGCATGCAGCCCGGCTTCGTCCAGCCTCGACTCGTACGCACGAAATAGGCTGCCCTGGCCGACCGCAGAGGCCGCCTGCAGCTCGTCGATCGCCCGAGGGCGAATCCCCAGCTCCATCAGCCGCATGCCGCGCGCAATCGCCCCCGAGGTGACCATCACCATGTTCTCGCCGGCCGCATGCAGCTGCGCCACCTGGGCGCAGACCCGGTCGAGGACCTCCTCGCGCAGCGCGCCGTCGTCATCAGCGACGATCGAGGAGCCGAGTTTCGCTACCACCGTCATGGCGCAAGTGTAGGAGCGCCCGGCCGGCGCGCCGGCCGCTGCCGTTCAGCTCGTGTGCAGCTCCATCTCGAGCTCGCCGATTACTACGTCATCCCCGGACTCGAACCCGGCGCGGGACAACTCCGCCAATACTCCGATCTCCCTCAACCGCTGCTCCACGTACGCCATCGCCTCCGGATTGCCGGTGTCGTGCCGGGCAAACAACAATTCGATGCCCTTGCCCTTGAGCTGGAACCGGTGCTCGCCGAGGCGCTCGACGTCGAAGCCTTCGTCCTCCCCCGGGCGGTACACGCGGTGCTCGGACTCGAACTCATCGGCGCTGGAAGGGGCCGGCGCCGGGGCACCTGCCCGAGTCGGGCCTCGTCCGGGTGCAGCGTCCCCGACCCGAGCTGCGGAGGAGTAGAGGCTGAGAACCTCACGGCGCAACCTGTCGAGACCGAAGCCCGTGACCGAAGAAATGGAAACCACGGTGGCGGCTCGCTCCCCCAGGCGGTCCCGCCACTCGCCCAAAGCCTCGTCAGCCTCGTCCGCTGGGACCAGGTCAGCTTTGGACAGGGCGACGATATACGGGAGCTGGTCGAGGGCTGCCCCGTAGCCGGTCAGCTCACTGCGGATCGTCTCGTAGGCCGTGCCTGCCTCGGGATCAGAGATGTCGACCAGGTGGACGAGCAGGCGGCAGCGTTCGATGTGGGCGAGGAACTCGTGGCCGAGGCCGGCGCCGTCGGCCGCGCCTTCGATCAGCCCCGGGATGTCGGCCAGGACCAGCTGGCTGTCATCCACCTGGATCGTGCCCAGCGACGGTTCGAGGGTCGTGAAGGGATAGTCACCGACCTTGGGGGTGGCGCGGGTGAGGGCGGCGAGCAGCGAGGACTTGCCCGCGTTCGGGAGGCCGATCAGGCCGGCGTCTGCGAGCAGCTTGAGGCGCAGCTCGATCCAACCGGAGTCCCCCTCGAGGCCCTTCTCGGCAAAGCGTGGGGCTTGGCGAGTGGGACCGGCGAAGCGCTTGTTGCCGTGGCCGCCGACGCCGCCGGATGCGACCACGACCCGCGCGCCGTCAGCGATCAGCTCGTGTTCGGCGCCATCGAGACCCACCGCCACGGTGCCCGCGGGTACCGGAATCTCCACATCCTCCCCCCTGGCGCCGTGCTTTCGCGCGCCTTTGCCCCGGCCGCCGCGCTCGGCGCGAAAATGACGCGTCCGACCCATCGAGCCGAGATCGCGGCGGCCGGCCGCACAGACCAGGACGACATCGCCACCGCGGCCGCCGTCGCCGCCGTCCGGTCCGCCCCGCGGAACGTGAGCCTCGCGGCGAAAGCTGACCTCACCGTCGCCGCCACGGCCGCCCTCCACATAGATTTTCGCCCGGTCGAGAAGCACGGAGAGACGTTAGAGCCAATCGGGACGTGCGGATCGGGCCGGAGTTGGGGGTATCCGGCGGAAGCCTGACTCCGACGGATGCACCGACGGCGGGGCCCCTCCAGCCGGCCCGAAGCTCGGGCTAGTCCGACTCGGCGACTGAGATGATGCGGCCCTTGCGCGCCGTCTTGAACTCGACCACGCCGGGACGGGTGGCGAAGATCGTGTGGTCGCGGCCGAGGCCGGCGCCCTCGCCGGGGCGAAAGCGGGTGCCGCGCTGGCGGACGAGGATCTCGCCACCGTGAACCTGTTGGCCGGCGAAGATCTTGACGCCGAGCATCTTGGGGTTGGAGTCGCGCCCGTTGCGGCTCGATCCGAGTCCCTTCTTATGCGCCATCTGCAGCCTCCTTTTTCGCCGCCGGCTTGCTCTCCGCCGCCTTCTCAGCCGCCGGCGCCTTTCTCTCCGCCGGCGCCTGCTTAGCGGCCGCGCCGCCGGCGCTGATCCCCGTGATCTCCAGACGAGTCAGCTCGGAGCGGTGGCCCGACTGCTTCTTGTAGCCCTTCTTGGCCTTGTAGCGAAAGACGCGAATCTTGGGGCCGCGCAGGTGCTCGGCCACCGTCGCCTCGACCTTTACCTTGGCCGCATCCGAGCCGATCAGCATCTCCTTGTCGGAGAAGGCGAGCGGGCGCAGCGTCACCTTGCCACCCTCCTTGGTGCGCAGGCGGTCGACGAGAAGGGTGTCGCCCTTCTCGACGCGGTACTGCTTTCCACCGGTTTCTACGACTGCATACATGTTGGGCGGGTTATCGGTCCTTGAATCGGGATCAGTTTGGCGGACACAGCGGCCCTAGTCATCACTGGCGGCTGCTCGCGCGCGGCCCCTGCCGCCTCGGCGGCCACGGCGACGGCGTCTGCCGGAGTCGGAGTCGGAGGATTCTACCGGCTCCTTGCCCTCCTCCGAAGCCTCCGTCTTCTCCGAGGCCTCGTCCTGCTCGAGGTCCACCCCGATCAGCGATGCCACCGCGGTCGAGCGCTCGACGCTCTCGATGCGCACCATCTTGCGCTCGCCCACGAATCTGCCGGCCCCGGTGACGCTGACGATGTAGGAATCGACGCGGGCGATCGCATCCCGGTCGTTGTACATGTGGGGCTCCTCGATCGAGACCAGCACCTCCTCGCCGACCTGGAAAGGCAGCGCCATCTCCTCGATCTCCTCGCGCGTGCCGGTCTCGATCACACGGAAGGTATCGAGCGGCAGCGCGTCACCGCCGGCGAACAAAAAGTGCTTGCCGGTCTCCTCCTCGAGCTCGGGCAACCCGTGCTCGGGATCGAGCAGCTCGGCGGCCACCCGCGGGTTGACCTGGACGAGATAGGCCGCTGGGGCCGGGTGCTCGGCGATCACGTCGCGCAGCCTCCGCACGATCTTGATCGCCACCGTCTCCTCGGACTCGACCACCCCCTCGCCGGCGCAAGTGGGGCAACGCTTGGTAAGGATCTCGCGGACGCCGTCGGTGACATTCTGGCGGGTCATCTCGACCAGTCCCAACGGCGAGACCTCGACCACGTAGCTCTTGGTTCGGTCCTCGTCGAGCGCCTTGCGCAGCGTCTTCAGCACCTGGTCACGGTTCTTGGAGCGCGCCATGTCGATGAAGTCGATGACGATGATGCCGCCGATGTCGCGCATGCGCAGCTGGCGCACCACCTCCTCGGCGGCCTCGACGTTTACTTTGGTGATGGTGTCCTCGAGCCGGCCCTTGCCGCGGCCGGTGAAGCTGCCGGTATTGATGTCGACCACGGTCAGCGCCTCGGCGTAGTCGATGATCAAATAACCACCCGATGGCAGATCGACGCGGCGGTCGAGGGTGGAGTCGAAGGCCTTCTCGATGTCCCACTTCTCGAACAGCGACTCCTTGTCGGTGTAGAGCTCGACGCTCTCGACCAGCTCAGGGGCGGTGCGCTGCAAGAAGCCGGTCACCCGGTCGTATTGCTTTTGGTCGTCGAGGATCGCGCCCTCGAACTCCGAGCCGAGCACGTCCCGCAACACGCGGATACTGAGGTCGGCCTCCTGGAAGACCAGGGTCCCGGAATCAGCCGTGGAGGCGCGGCGTTCGACCACCTCGGCGAGCTTGTGCAGGTACCCCACCTCGCGCTCGAAGTCGGCCTTCTTGGCCCCCTGGGCGGCGGTGCGGACGATGACGCCGCCCTTGCCGAAGTCGATGTTCTCCAGCAGCTTTCGCATCCGCTGGCGCTCGGAGTCGGGTAGGCGCTTGGAAACGCCGATGCCATCACCCTCCGGCATGTAGACCAGGTAGCGGCCGGCAATCGAGAGCTGCATCGAGAGCCGCGCGCCCTTGGTCTTCAGCGGGTCCTTGACAGCCTGTACGACGATCTCCTGACCGGAGGAGATCAACTCGTCGATGCGCCGCCCGCGACCGCGGCCACGCTTGGGGGCCGCCTCGCCACCGGGCAGAACGATCTCGTCTACGTGCAGGAAACCGTTGCGCTCGAGGCCAATGTCGATGAAGGCGGCCTCCATACCGGGCAGCACGTTGTCAATGCGGCCCTTGTAGATGTTGCCGACGATCGAGCGCCGGCCGATGCGCTCCACGTAGAGCTCGCCCGCCTTCCACTCGGCGCGGGGCGACTGCTTGGCGCGGCCGCTCTTGGCGCGGCCGGGACCCGACGGCGCTTCTGTTGCCTTCTCTTTTTCTCTCGCCAGCCTTGTCGGCTGGCCCTTTGCCTCAAGCACCGCGACCCGGGTCTCGCCCCGGTCGACGCTTACGAGGATGTTTTTCTTCATGTGTTCCTTTCCCGAGCAATGCGGGAAAAGCGCGGCTGTTGACGGCCGCTCAGTGCTTTTCGCTTGTCGTGCTTGCTCAGATCAGTAGGGGTCGTGCCCTACCGGGTGGGCTGAGCTGCGATTGCACGTGGATGCTCTGAAGTAGGCCGATGGCCAGTAACGTCGCGATCACCGAGGAGCCGCCGTATGAGAGCAGCGGCAAGGTCACACCGGTCACCGGCATGATTCCCAGATTGACGCCGACGTTCACGAAGACCTGGAACATGAGCATGGCGGCGATGCCGCCCGCTATCAGGCTTCCGTACAAGTTCTTCGACATCTGCATGATTCGCAGGGCCCGCCAGATCAGCAGGGCGTATAGGGACAGGACGAACGCCGCCCCGAGAAAGCCATAGCGCTCACCGATGACGGCAAAGATGAAGTCCGTGTGGCGCTCGGGCAGGAAATTGAGCTCCGTCTGGGTCGACTGATCGCCACGGCCGGTCTTGCCCCCGGCCCCGATGGCGATGAGTGCCTGGTTGATCTGGTAGCTCGAATCACTCGGGTCGTCGCTTGGATGTAAAAAGCTCGTGAGCCTCTGCGTCTGGTAACCGCGAAGCAGAGGGACGCCGACTGCCGGCGCCGCCACTAGGGCTAATAGAGCCAGGATAGCCGCAATTGCGCCGATCGCCGCGAACTGCGACCAGCGCACGCCCGATATGAACAGCATGGCGAGGCTGATGACCCCGAATACCAGGGCGGTTCCGAGGTCGGGCTGGAGGAAGATGAGGGCCGTGGGCGAGAGCCCGATCGCCAGGATGCGCAAGGTCTGGCGGGTATCGGAACCCCGCCGGCGGCGTTCGATCACGAAGGCCGCCAGGGCGGCTATCAGCAGTACCTTGCCGAACTCGGAGGGCTGGAAGCCAAAAAACGGCAGCTCGATGCGCCTGCGCGACCCCCGGGCGGCGGCACCGAATACCAGCACCACCGTGATCGAGGCGACCATCAGCGCATAGATGCCGACCCGCAGCTCCCGAAAGCGCGAGTAGTCGATGCGGGCCACGGCCAACAGCAACATCAGGCCCACCACTCCATAGGCGCCCTGGCGGACCACGTAATGCAGCGGGTCCCCGGGAACATCGCCGGTGGTGGCGGTACCGAGTGTGAACAGGCTGAACCCCAGCAGACCCAGCGCCGACACCATCAACCAGCCATCCATGTAGGGAAGGTTGAGGTGCTCAGAGATGCTGCTGCTGAGCCGCTGCCGCTCGCCCGGCGCCGTTGTCGCGCGGGTCCCGGCCATCACTCCGCCACCTGCGGACCGCCCGCGCTCGAGGGAGGGCCCGGCACCGCCTTGATGTTCAGGTAGTCGGCGAGGATCTGTGCCGCGACCGGTGCCGCGGTATCGGCACCGAAGCCGCCTTCCTCGAGAGTCACGGCGACGACGATGCGCGGGTCGTCGGCCGGGGCCAGCGCCACGTACCAGGCCTGGTCTGCGTGCGGGGCACGCTCGGCGGTACCCGTCTTGCCGGCAATAGGCACCGGGAAGTTGCCGAATATCGGATAGGAAGTGCCGCCTTGGCTCATCGCCGCGGCGGTCAGCCCCTTGATGACTGTGATTCGGTTGGCCTCCTTGATGTCCACATGGCGGCTGACCTCGGGACGGACCTCCTGCAGGACCCGGCCGCTGACGTCTTCGACCCGCTCGACCAGGTGGGGGCGAACCACGTCGCCGCCATTGGCGATGGTCGAGTAGACGACCGCCATCTGCAGCGGGTCGGCCTGCAGGTCGCCCTGGCCGACCGAGAGGTTGACGTTGTCGCCCGCGCTCCACGGGCGGTCGGTCTCGCCCTTCTTGTAGAGGTCGTTGCGCCAGGCGGGGGTCGGGATCAGTCCACGCGCCTCGTTGGGCAGGTCGATGCCGGTCTTCTCGCCCAGCCCCAGGTTGTGTGCCCAGTCCTGGATCAGCCCCCCGTTCCCCTCGGCCGGCGCCCGCAGGCCCAGCTTGAAGAAGAAGATGTCGGACGAGACGCGCAGCGCGTTGGCCATGTCCAGGGTGCCATAGACAGCGTCCCTGGCGTTATGGAGGGTCTGGTTGTTGTCGATCTTCAGGGTGCCGCCGTCGAACACGGTGGTCTGCGGGGTCAGCAACCCTCCCTGCAGGGAGGCGATCGCGGTGATCGGCTTGAATACCGAGCCGGTCGGGTAGGCGCCTTCGATCGCTCTGTTCACCAGCGGTGCTCCCTGCTGCTCTGAGGTCAGCGCCTTGTACTGGGCCGGCGTGATCGGTTTGGTGAAGATCGCGGGGTCGAAGGCGGGTCGCGAAGCCATGCCGAGGACCTCGCCGGTGTGGACGTCCATCGCGACGAAGGCACCTGGCAGCCCGATGGAACCGAGTGCCGCCTCGCCGGTCGCCTGCAGGCTGGGATCAATGGTCAGGCGCACGTTGTCGCCCGGGGTGGCGGGGTGCAGGTCGGGGGCGCCGGTCGGGCGGCCGAGGGCGTCGACCGGGATTCTGCTCGTCCCGGCACGTCCCCGCAGGAAGCGGTCGTACTCGTACTCGATGCCCGACTGGCCGACCACGTCGCCCTGCTGCAGGCCCGAGTAGCGCGGCTCGGCCAACTGCTCCTTTGAGACCTCGCCGGTGCTGCCGAACAGGTGCGCGGCGAGCGCGCCGTCCTTGTAGGTGCGGGTGAATACCCGCTGCACAGCGATGCCGGGATAGTCGATCTGGTGCTCTCGCAGGTAATAGATCTGGTCGCGGCTCAGCGTCTTGGTGAGGATCACCTTGCCCCTGGGGTCCGTGGCAATCGCCCCGGCCAGCGTGCGGCGGACCTCGCGCACCTCCAGACCGGCCACCTCGGCGACGCCGGCGATCTCCTTGCGACGCTGGGCGGGCGCCGCGGGCAGCTCGGAGAGATCCGCCTGCAGGGCCATGCCAAGGCGGTTAGCCACCAGCACATTGCCGTCGCGGTCAAGGATGTCGCCGCGCGGTCCCTGCTCGCGGATGTCGCGGATGCGGTTGTCGTCGGCGCGATTCAGGTAGTGGTCGCCGGAGAGCACCTGCAGGTACCAGAGGCGGAGGAAGACGATGCTGAACATCGCCACCGCCAGCCCCCCGAGGATCGTCACCCGAAGTGCCATCGGCGAGCGTGAGCGGCGTTCCTCCTTGTCGTCCTCGAGCAGGTACATGGGCGACTAGCGCACCCCCGGGGCGGGGCTCGGGGCGGCGGGTCGCGAGGCCCGAGGAGCGGCCTCGTCGATCAGCGCCGGGCGCAGCAGCAGCCTGATCGCGGCGTGTACCGGCACCGCCAGGGCGGCCCCGAGCAAGCTGATGACGATGATGTCGCGCGCAACCAGGGGGCTGACTTCGGCGCCGATCCGCAACATCGCCTGGATCGCCGCGAAGCAGAGGGCCGCCATCATGGTGAGGCCACCGCCCAGCGCCGCGGTGACGCCGCGGGTCGGGCGCCCGACCGCCTCGCGATAGCGCCCGGCGACATAGCCGACGGCTAGCAGTGACAAAGCCGTGGCGCCCATCGTCTCCAGCAGCAGCGTGTCGATCAGCAGCCCGATCGAGAAGCCGGCGACCGCGCCGGACACGCTGCCCCCGAGCAGGCCGAGGCTGATCACCACCAGGGCCGCCAGGTCGGGGCTGGCGCCGAGAATGCTGATCTTGGCGGCGAAGGAGAGCTGCAGGATCGCGGTCAGTGTGCCGAGGAGGATGAGGCGGACCGTTATCGAGCGGGTCAGGATCACTTGGTGTTCCCCGGCGTGATCAACACCTGGACGAACTCCATATCACGCAAGTCAGCGTAGGGACGAACATGGACGCGCTGGTAGGACTCCTGTTCGGCCAGCGAGGACTCGCTCACCTCGCCGATCGGGATACCCGCCGGGAACAGCGAGTCGAGGCCACCCGAGCTGAAGCCCGCCGTGACCACCGGCTGGGTCTCGTTGATCGTCTTTCCGTGCTCCACGAAGTCGAGTACGAGGTCCTTGGGGTTGCCGACCTCGGGCTCGATCACGCCGCTGGCGCCGACCGGCTCCACGCGGGCCGCCACCGAACTGGTGTGGTCGGTGATCAGGGTCACCTGGGCGGTGCCCGCAGTCAGCTCGCTTACCCGACCGACGAGTCCGTCGCCGGTAACCACCGGGTCGTCGACCCGGATACCCGAGCTCGAGCCGTGGTCGATCTGGACGGTCGAGTACCAGACCGTGGGTGAGCGGGCGATCACCCGCGCGGTGACTGGCTCGCGCCCGGCGGGGATCAACCCTGAGGAGGAGAGGTCGAGCAGCTTCTTCACCTCGGCCCCCTGCTGAACCTGCGTCTGCGCGGCGGCGAGCTGCTCGCGGGCGTCGGCGAGATCCTTCTTCAAGGCGCTGTTCTCGCCCCGGGCGTCGAAGGTCTCGCTGAACCAGTTGACGGTGTCGCGGGCCGGCTTCAGGGCCCGGTCCGCCCCCTCCTGCACCGGTCCGAAAATAGTCGACATCCCACGCTGGAAGCCGTGTATCGGGCCGCCCGTCCCCTCCCTGTAATACACGCTGAGCAGCACGAAAGATGCCGCCACCAGCAGCAGAAGAACCGCTCTACGGCGTCTTACTTGCTTCCTATACATAAACCAGAAGGTAGTGGCGTAGTTGTTTCGCTTGTTTAAGTTCTGGCGCCCGCCGAAATTACCTCCGGCGCCAGCCGCGCCAGCAGCCCCACAGGCAGCCCGATCACGTTCGAAAGATCCCCGCGCACGGAATCCACCAGCGCCGCCCCGAGCCCCTGAACCGCATATCCGCCTGCCCTGCCCTGCCATTCGCCGGAGGCGATGTACGCACCCAGAAGCGGATCGTCGATTTCCCGGAAATGGACGATCGAGGTCTCGACGCCCGAGACCTCCCGGGCCGGATCACCCTGGATCACCGCGAGCCCCCCGAGCACCTCGTGCTCCCGCCCGGAAAGCGCCCGCAAATACTCTCGTGCCTGCGCCTCGTCGGCCGGCTGTCCGAGCACCTCCCCATCGAGCACGACCTCGGTGTCGCCGGCAATCACCAAACCCGGCTGGGTGAGGCGGTGCACTTCACGCGCCTTGGCGAGCGCATTGGCCTCGACCAGCTCCCGAGGGTCGCCACGGGTCAACTCATCGGTTGCGGGCACGACCACCTCGAATCTGACCCCGAGCCCGGCAAGCAGATCCCGACGCTGCGGGCTCTGGGATGCAAGAACGATTTTCACGCTACTCCGGCGGGTGGCGCCGAACCCGCCGGCCACGCGTCTAGAGCTCTGGAAACCAGATCTTCGTCTCGCGCTCAGCCGACTCGCCGGAGTCGGACCCGTGCACGAGATTGAAAGTGACCTCGGTGCCATACGTGCCACGGATCGACCCGGCGTCCGCCTCGACCGGGTCGGTGGCACCGATGAGCTGACGGGCCGCCTTGACCGCATTCGGCCCCTCGAGCACCATCGCCACCAGGGGCCCCCCGGTGATGAAGGAGACCAGCTCCCCGAAGAAGGGCTTATCGGCATGTTCGGCGTAGTGCGCCTCGGCGATCTTGTGGTCGGCGGTCATCAGCTTCAAGGCGACCGGCTTCAGCCCCTTGTGCTCGAGACGCGAGATGACCTCGCCGGTCAGACCCCGCCCGAACGCGTCGGGCTTGATCAGGATCAGAGTGCGCTCCACTAGAGCGGATCCGGCTCAGAGCGTCGCTGCGGGGCCGGCCGCGTGGACTGGCCGGGGCGATTGGGTTGGCCGCCGCCGGCGAGCTGCCCGCCGGAGCTGGAACGCTGGGTGGCGCGCTGGCGCTCGGCTCGGCGCGCGGCGCGATCACCTCGGTCCGGGCGGCGATCCTCGGCAGGCTTCTGCTTTTGGACCTCCGTCTCGCAATAAGGACAGACGCCCCATTTGGGATCCAGCGGCCTGCGGCAGCTGCGGCACGGGCTCTTGAGGCGACGTTCGCAGTTGGGACAGCGGATGTAGTCGTTTTCGATCGGGTACTCGCAATGCGGGCACGACTGCTCGATCAGCTGTCGCACGCGCAGCTCGGAGGCACGGATCTCGAGGTCGCGCTCGTGCACGTCGGCGAGGAACTCGGGTGGGCGCAGAATCGTGTAGACGATCGGGCCGATGAAGGGGAACAAAGCGGCAGCTGTCGCGCAGGCGATCAGCACCGGGTCTTCGAGCCTCTTCTTCGCGTCTAGGTAGGTCCAGTAGACCAGCGCGACGTAGACGAGGACGAGGAAAAGGACCAGCAGATTGATGAAGATGCTGAGTCCGCTGCTTGATATGCCGAAGATGGCGAGGGGCATGGCTTTGGCAGGCTACAGAGCGGGTCAGAGGAACAGACGGCCGAAGCCGTAGCCGATTCCGAAGAAGATGAGGATCACCAGCGCGACAACGACCGCGACCAAACCCATCATCGTCAGTAGCTCTGCGCGTGCTTCCCGGTCCATAGGCTGCGCAGAAGGTAGTGAGAACCGGCGGCGAGCGCCACCCCGCCCCCATCCAGGGCACGCGATCTGCAGGCGTCCCAGGCATCCCAGGGGTCGCTGAGCGCCTCCGCCCGGCCCCCGGCGCCGCGCCAAAGCGCCGCCAGGCGCGAGGCTGGGATCGCCTCGCCGCCGGGCCTACCCGATCCGCGCACGGCCTCGGCGGGGAACTC
>JBHEMJ010000033.1:0-4849 GCA_046262655.1 Solirubrobacterales bacterium
GAGTTTGAAGCCGATCACCTGCGGCAAGAGCATCGAGATCGGCTGGCCCAGCATCGCCGCCTCGGCCTCGATGCCGCCGACTCCCCAGCCGAGCACGCCGAGGCCGTTGATCATCGTCGTGTGCGAGTCGGTGCCGACCAGGGTGTCGGGATAGGCCTGCATCACGTCAGACGCCGGCTCCGAGGAGCCGGCTTTGGCGGGACGGGAGCTCGTCCACACACATCTGCCGATGTACTCGAGGTTGACCTGGTGGCAGATGCCGGTTGCCGGCGGCACCACGCGGAAGTTGTCGAAGGCCTCCTGGCCCCAGCGCAGGAAGGCGTAGCGCTCCCCGTTTCGCTCATAGTCGCGCTCGGCGTTGACCTCGAAGGCGCGCGGGCTGCCGAAGGCGTCGACTTGAACCGAGTGGTCGATCACCAGGTCGACGGGGACCAGCGGATTGATCGCCGACGGATCCCCGCCAAGCTCCTCCATCGCGTCGCGCATTGCGGCCAGATCGACCACCGCCGGCACCCCGGTGAAGTCCTGCATCAGCACCCTGGCCGGCTGAAACGGGATCTCGATCGAGGGCTCGGCCCGGGCGTCCCAGGAGGCGATCGATTCGACGTCGGTGCGGGAGAAGCTGGTTCCGTCCTCGAGTCGCAGGGCATTCTCGAGAAGGACCTTCAGCGAATAGGGAAGACGGGCTACGTCGAACTTTGGCTGCAGCGAGTCAAGGCGGAAAATCTCGTACTCGGTACCACCCACTTGGAGCGCGTCGCGCGCGCTGAAGCTGTCCTTGCTCATCGCCTCAGTCTAGGTGGGAGGCCGAGGCGGGCCTTGCAGACTCAGCGCTTGTCGGACTGGCCCGAGGCGACCTTGGCGGCGATCTTGTCGGCCGTGCCGCGGGTCACCTTGCCGGCCATTTCCGGGTGGCGCCCGGCGAACTTGGCGAGGCCCACTTGCCGCCGCGGGGCGACGGTGATTTCCGAACGGTTCTTGCGGATTGCCCGGGCTACTGCCTTGCCGACCTTCTGCGGCGTCGTCGTGCCCAGCCCCGAGGGTGCCGAGGCTCCGGAGTCGGCGAACATGCCGGCCTCGCGGACGAATCCGGGTGAGACGACCGAGACGCCGACGCCGGCCGAGTGAAGATCCTCGCGCAAGCCGAAGGCGAAGCCGCGCAGCCCGAACTTGGTCGCCGAGTACAGGGAGGAGCGGGGCGAGGCGGCGATCCCCGACAGGGAGGCGATGAAAACGAGGTGGCCCTCGCCTTTCTCGGCCAGCTTGGGGGCGAGCTCGTGAGCCATGCGGATCGGGGCCTCGAAGTTGACCTGCAAGGCGCGGCCGAGCTCCTCGGAGCTGAAGTCCTCGAGCAGACCGGAAGCCGGCAGGGCGGCGTTGGCGACTAGTCCTTCGATGTCACCGGCGTCCCTGATCAGCTTCTCGGCGGCTCCATCCTTTGCCAAGTCGGAGACGATCACCTTGTGGCGGCGAGCGCCGCCGGGCAGGGCCTCGGCGATCTCCTTCAGCTCGTTCTCCCGCCGCGAGCTCAAAATCAGCTTCGCACCGCCGCCCGCGAGCTCCTCGGCGATTGCCCGCCCGAGGCCTCCCGTCCCCCCGCTGAGAAGGATCGTCTTGCCGTCGATATCCACGACAGGCAACCTATAGGACCCCCATACGCGACTTCAAAACTCCCCAATTGCAAGTATCCGTTCATGTTGCTAGGGTGCCGGGCGTAATCCACAGGTAATGCCGAGCCTTTTCGCAGGTCCGCCTGCAAAAAGGACGGGGGAACCACTGAATTTGGGGCGAACCTACCTCGTGTAGGAGCGCAAGTCCTTTAGCGCCAGCCCGTCAGCTAACCCCGTAGGCCGACGAAGGAGTTATCGGTTTGCTTTTCAGATCTTCGAGGAAGCGTTTTGTCCTATCCCTGACCGGCGTCGCCGTCACCGGCGCGCTGGCTTTTTCTGGAACGGCCGCCGCCCAGACCGGCGGGGCGGCACCTCCGTCGGACCCTGCGGCACCGGCCGCGCCGACTACGCCGGGGCTCAACTCGGGCATTCCCTACAAGGCAAAGCTGCTGTCCGACGGCAGCGCCATACCGCCTCCCAACGCGCCGACTCAAGTCCTCAACGCGATCGCGGCGGGCAACGCGATCCGCACCCGCCCCTATATCTACGGCGGCGGGCACGCCAGCTTCTTCTCGGCCGGCTACGACTGCTCAGGCGCAGTCAGCTACGTGCTGCATGGGGCTGGCCTGCTCGCCAGCCCCCTGCCCTCCGGCCCGCTGATGCGCTGGGGCGCTCCCTTGCGCGGCGGCTGGATCACCGTCTTCTCCAAGGGCAGCCACGCCTACATGGTGGTCGCCGGCCTGCGCTTCGACACCTCTGCCGTAGGGGAGCGGCTGAACCAGGGCTCGGGACCGCGCTGGCGCGCCACCAAGCGGCGCCCTCTGGGCTACGTCGCCCGGCACTACCCCGGCCTCTAAGCCACCCGCCCGGCCACCGACCGGCCCTCGGGGGTGGCTGACGCTGCTCTTTACGCCTGGCGGCTGCCCAGATCGCACGTCGCCTCCCAAAGGGATACCCGGTGTTAGGGACAAGTAAGCATTAAGGGCGTAATGCAAGCATTTCCTAACTTTGGTACTTTCCTTGCGTTCCAGCAACGTCAACGCCGAACCTCCAGACCGGGCAGGGCTCGCATGGGGGGCGGGGGAACCAAGCAGTTGGGGCTAATCCACCGTGAGTGGAGGCGCAGGCTCCTTTCGCGCCAGCCCGTCAGCTAACCCCGCAGGCCTACGAAGGAGACAGCTTTGCGTACGCATCTGAGCAAGAGACTTTTGACCGCGAGCGCGATGGCGCTCTCGGTGGCGGGGATTCTGGCCTCTGGGGCAAATGCCCAGACCGGCGGGGCGGTCGCCCCCGGCGACGCGCCGGCGCCGACCACGACGGCCACCCCCTCCCCCGCGACCCTGCTGACCAACGGCACCGCCGTGGCGCCGGCAGGAGCGCCGACCGCGGTCGTCAACGCGATCGCAGCCGGCAACCAGATCCGCAACCGCAAGTACGTCTGGGGTGGAGGCCATCGCAGCTTCTTCTCCAAGGGCTATGACTGCTCCGGCGCGGTCAGCTACGTGCTGCACGGTGCGGGCCTGCTGGCGAGCCCGATCCCCTCGGGTCCGCTGATGAGCTGGGGCGCCCCCGGGCCGGGCTCGTGGATCACCGTGTATGCCAACCGCGGCCACACCTACATGGTGGTGGCCGGGCTGCGCTTCGACACCTCGTCAGCCGGTGAAACGATCCGCCGCGGCAAGCCCGGCACCGGTCCCCGCTGGCGCACCGCGCTGCGCCCGACGACCGGCTACGCCGTCCGCCATTACGTCGGTTACTGACCGCCCGCCACAAGCAGGATTGCCCCACCGCACGGCCGCAGCGATACCGGCGTGGCCTGTTGCAACCGATCCCGCAACTTCGCCCGATGGGCCTGGTTACGGTCAGGGAGATGGCAGGAATCGGTAACTCGTCCGCCTGGGCACGCGGAGCAGTACTCCTCGCCGCCCTGATCGCC
This sequence comes from Solirubrobacterales bacterium, assembly GCA_046262655.1. Classification (GTDB taxonomy): domain Bacteria; phylum Actinomycetota; class Thermoleophilia; order Solirubrobacterales; family 70-9; genus JBHEMJ01. The sequence continues at coordinate 3,547 of JBHEMJ010000033.1, forward strand.
TGCGCCCTGGTCGCGGCGCCGGTCGCCCCTGGGCAAACCGGCGGGGCCACACCTCCCGGCAGCCGCGCGGCCTGCCCGGTGCTGCCCGGCAGCTTCAGCGCCGGCGCGGGCCAGTTCACAATGCTGATCCGCATCAACCAGCAGGAAAACGTCGACACCTACACCAACTTCAACTCGGCCAAGGGCGGGCTCGGCGGGCGCATCCAGCCCCAGGACATCTTCGTCATCAACACCCGGTTCGACCAGACCACCCCGGCGATCGCCGAGACGCTGGCGATGAACCTGCGAGCGAAATTTCCCTGCAACCGGATCATCGCCCTCAACGGACTCAACTCCAACCCGGCGCTTCCCGGGTATCTCCTGTCGTTGGTCAACTCTCCAGTGGGCATCTACTCGGTGCTGCTCGACTACGAGCAGATGGACTGGGACGAAGCACGCGCGCAGAATCCCGCGATGCTGCCGTGGACCTACAACTTCCTGGCGAACCTGCCGCGTTTCGGCGGATTCGCCGCCGGCGTCAGCAACTCCCTCGCCGCCGGCCCCAACGCCTATGCGCGCACGGGAGTGGTCCCGATCGACAACAGCACCTGGAACTACGGCGCCTTGGCGCAAACCGCAGACGCGTACAACTTTCGCCTCGGCGCCCGCCACGTCGGCCTGCAGAGCGTGCAGACCCAGGCCAACTGCCAGGCCGGCGCGCCTGCTTTCGCCGGCCGCATCGGATCGATCCTCCAGCAGTACAAGTTCCGGACCAAGATCAAGAAGAAGAAGGTTCGCAAAGGCAAGAAAATCGTCAAGAAGAAAATCCGCAAGCTGATCAAGATCAAGAAGGCGGCCCGGCCGAACCCGCTCAATCTGGCGGCGCAGATCTCGTTCAACGATGCGCCGGTCCCCGGCGATCCGCTGCCGATCCGCGCGGTCGGCGCGACGCTCGCCGACCAGTGCGTAGCCGCCGGCCTCGCCCGCGGCCAGGGCGCTTTCTTCTTCTTCGCCTCCGACGCAGCAATGAAACTGCTCTTCCAGCAGCCGACTGTCGCCAGCCTGCGCCCCGCCTTCAGCTAGCGCTTTCTCGGCATCCTGCTCTAAAAGGCGACGTCGCGGCCCACTGAGACAGCGCGCGCGACGTCCACCCCAGCCAGGGCTGGGGTGGACGCCGCTTGACCCGATCGAGCTAGGCGGTGTCGGCCCGCATCGCCAGCATCAGGCTGGCGATCACGGTGAACAGTCCGGTCGCCAAGAACGCGAAGAAGCCGAGCGGCGTGAGGCCGACCACGACGATCACAATCGCCAGCCAACCGAGCCA
>JBHEMJ010000034.1:0-3791 GCA_046262655.1 Solirubrobacterales bacterium
CTCGCCACCACCGACTCGTTGACCGCCTTGCCCACGCCCTCGGCGCCGGCGCCCACGGTCAGGCCTTTATAGGAGGCGATGATCCCGATCAGCCAGCCGAACAGCAGCAGCTTCAGCTCGCTTCCCCAGAGGTCGATGAAGCTGGTCTGGGTGAAGAGGGCATCCAAGAACGCATTGGGCGTGCTCCCGTAGAGGAACACCGCCGCCCCCATGCAGCCCGCGATCCCGGCCCAGAGGGCGAGCAGGTTCAGCACCGGCATCATCAGGGTCACCGCCAGCACCTTGGGCAGGACCAGGTTGCGGACCGGGTTGATCCCGAGAATCTCCAGGGCCTCGATCTCCTGGCGGATCTGGCGGGCCCCGATCTCGGCGGTGATCGTCGAGCCGAGGGTGCCGGCGACGATGGCGCTGGTCAGCAGCGGGCCGAGCTCGCGCAGGAAGGCGATCGGGGCTATCGCTGAGATTCTGTCGATGGCTCCGAAGGCCGAGGCCAGCGAGCCGCCTTGGATGCCGATCGTCGAGAAGCCGATCACGAAGGCGACGACCGTGGCCGGCATCAGCGTTGCCCGGAAACTGAAGATGTACTGGCGAAAGAACTCGCGTCGCCACGAGAGTCCCGGCGAGACGAGCTGGGCGCCCGCCTGGATCGAGAGACCCGCCATGCCCCCGAGCGTCTCGATCCACGACCGGGGCGGGATGTCGGGGCGGCCCAGGGCCGAGCGTGCTGCGCGGGGGGCCTGCCCGAGTGAGGTAGCCGCCCGGGCCCGCGGCTGTGCGCTCATGGATTCGCGCTTGTGGGCGCGCCCTCTCCATCCATTCCGGGCCGACCCTACCAACTGTATTGGCAGCCCATCGATAGAACCGTCCAGGCAGGACGCCTGCCGTCGGGCGCTTAGACTGGCGGGGATGCTGAAGGCAATGGCGCTCGTCGCGCCCTTTGCGGTCGTCCTCGTCACGCTCATCAACGGGCTGCAGGGAAGCCGGGTGATGGTGGCGATGCTGGTCTTCTCGCTGGCCGCAGCCGGGGTCGCCCTGGGGGCGATCTTCGGTCCGGATTCGTCCTCGCGTCGTGATTGAGGACGCGGCGCCCCGTGCCGGAGCAAGGGCCCTAGCCGGGTCCTCTTGACACAGCGCTTCATCTCAGTAGTCTGCGCGGCCTCCTACAAACCTGCCGAGCCCCAGTCGCGCCAGTCGCGCCGGGGGCGGGGGAACCAGGGGGCGTCCATCCGCGAAGGATTTGGGCCCCATGGGGCGAAGCGGACCAAGTGGAAAGGTCTGCGGCGCACTCTTCAGCGCCAGCCCGTCAGCTAACCCCGTAGGCCTGACGAAGAGAGGTAGATGATGACGGCTCTGGTCGAGCGGCTCGCAAGCGAACGAATCGAGGGCCGCAGCTATGCGGCGGCCTTCACAGTGGGCGCGGTCATCGGTGCGATCGCCGTGGCGCTGGTTTTCCTCGCCTAGCGAAGGATCAATTCAACCGGGCGGGTAGCCGCCCCTAAACTCGGCGCGTGGACCTCGAGGCCCTCCACGCCCAGCTCTCGCTCTCCGGTGAGCCCCACTATCGCGGCGCTCAGATCTGGGAGTGGGCGGCCCGTGGAGCCCAGTCCTTCGAGGAGATGACCAACCTGCCCGCAGAGCTGCGCGCGAGGCTCGCCGAGCACCTCCCTTTCTCCTCGTTGGAGCTCGAGCACCAGGCTCGCTCCGACGACGGGACGATCAAAGCCCTGTTTGAGACGGTGGACCGGCGACCGCTGGAGGCCGTGCTGATGCGCTTTCGCGACGGGCGGCGCTCGGTCTGCGTCTCCTCGCAGTCGGGCTGCCCGCTCACCTGCAGCTTCTGCGCCACCGGGCAGATGGCCTTCGGCCGCAACCTGACTGCCTCGGAGATCCTCGACCAAGTCCTCCACTTCCGCCGCCTCGAGCGCATCGACCACTGCGTGTTCATGGGCATGGGCGAGCCGATGATGAACCTCGAGGCCGTGCTCGGCGCCTGCGAGCGACTGCCCGACCTCGGGATCACCAATCGGCGCACGACGATCTCGACTGTGGGCTGGCTCCCCGGGATCGAGAAGCTGACGGCCTCCGGCAAGCCGATTCGCCTGGCGCTCTCCCTGCACGCCCCCGATGACGCCCTGCGGTCGGAGCTGATGCCCGTCAATGACCGCTATCCGCTGGCCGACGTGCTCGAGGCCTGCCGCGCCCACCACGCCGCCAGCAAGCGCCGCGTCTTCATCGAGTACGTGATGCTGGCCGGGGTCAACGACCGCTACGAGCAGGCGATGGCGCTGGCCGACCTGGTCGAGGGTGGCGCCTTCAAGGTCAATCTGATCCCCTACAACCCGACCGCCAGCGGCTTGGAGGGCTCGGGCCCCGAAGCGATCGACGCCTTCCGCTCGGTGCTCGCCGAGCGCCGCATCCCGGTCACCGTGCGTCTCACCCGGGGCCGGGACATCGATGCCGCCTGCGGCCAGCTGGCGGCCACCGGCGCGGCCCGCTCCTAGGCGCTCGCGCCCGCGGGAGCCTCTGAGCCGTCGCCGATCGAGGGCAAGGCGACGTTGACGATCGAGGCGTCAAGCACGACCACGAACTGAGCCACGCAGAGCAGGATCAGGGCCTTCCAGCGTTTGTCTGCGTATTCGGCGGCGCTGTGGCCCGGCGCAATGTGAGGGCGCCGCGGGCTACTCCTCAGCTAGACGTTCCCCGCGAGCCGGCGCTCGATCGAGACCGAATAGGCCTTCGAACGCGCGGCGAGGATCTGATCGCCAGAAGGCTCGATGCCCTCGGTGAGGTTGTTGGGGTCGAAGATCAATGGCGTCTCGGGTGTCTCGACCCCCTCAGCTGTCTCGCTCACCTCGAGTCGGCCCAGGTCGACAACCTCACGCTCCGGCGGCCAGGCGAGGGTGGGGTCGTCGATCTGGTCTCCGTCTTCGGCCAGCTGGAGCTGCAGGGTGTAGGCGACCGGGGTTTCTGCGATGCGCCCGCCGATCTCTTCCTGGAGGTAGTGCTCGGTGGCGCCGTCGATCTCCTCCTCGGGCATCAGCTGCTCGCCGGCTTCGGGGATGAAGCTGTAGCGACCGAAGCGCCGCTCGCCCGCTCGGTTGGTGAAGGCGAAGGCGTGGATGCCGTTGAAGCGGCAGGTAGCGAAGCTGAGCGGCGGGTTCAGGGTCGGGAGGATCTGCTGCAGGGCGGCGCCCGTTTCGGGATGCTCGCCGAGGAAGGCACCGAGCTTCTCCATGTCCATCTCTCCCGTGTCCGGGTTGGGCTCGCGTGCGTGGAGAAAGGCGAGAAAGCTCTCGGGGTCGCGGACGAAGAAGACCGGCAGGGTGAGGGCGACGATGTCGGTGGACTCTTCGCCCCCGAGGTGGAACTTGACCGCGATGCCGCGGCCCTCACGGCGATCATTGTCGGGAGCGTGGGGGTTGCCGCTGCCGTTGGAGAAGCGCACGGTCACCGCCACCTCTGACTGCAGGTGGGCGGCCGTGCTCACTTCCTTTGCCTGCGCGGCCGGGGTGAAGCTGCCCCGGCAGACGGTTCCCTTCGCGTGCGCCGCGCGGTGACCGGGGTGCTTGCCGTGCAGCGCGTTCATCGCGTCGACGATCTCCTCATAGAGATCACTCACGCACGCACCCTACCGCGCCCCGGCGCTCGCCCTGCGTTAGGCTCACCGCTGTGAAGAGGGGGCAGCTTGTCATCGCCGGGGCCGCTGCGTTGGCGGCGCAGGCCGCTCTGGCCGCCCCCAGCCCGGCGATCACGCCGGTTGGGCCGAAGCCGCTCAGTGTCTCGCTGCTCAG
>JBHEMJ010000035.1:0-4246 GCA_046262655.1 Solirubrobacterales bacterium
AGGGCGCGCTCGACCCCGTATTCGCGCATGTAGCCGTAGCCGCCGTGGATCTGGACCACCTCGTCGGCGACCTCGACGCAGGCGCGCTGGGTGAACAGCTTCGCCTCGGTCACCTCCTTGATCGCGTCCTGACCGGTGTGGAAGAGACGCAGGGCGTTGTAGGTGATCGCCTTCGCCACCTCGGCCTTGACGCCGATCTCGGCGATCTTGTGGCGGATCGCCTGAAAGCTGCCGATCGGGCGGCCGAAGGCCCGCCGCTGACCGGCGTAGGCGATCGCCACCTCGAGCAGGCGCTGCATGGCGCCGGTCGCGCCGAGCGCCATCAGCAGCCGCTCCCACTGAAAGTTGGCCATGATCAGCGCGAAGCCGCCGTTGTGCTCGCCGAGCAGGTTCTCGTCGGGCACCTCGATGTCGGTGAAGGCGATCTCACCGGTGTCGGAGGAGTGCCAGCCGAGCTTCTCGAGCTTGGCGGTCACCTCGTAGCCGGGCATGTCGCTCTCCAGGATCAGGAAGGAGATGCCATGGTGGCCCCCCTCCTCGGAGGTCTTGCAGGCGCAGACCAGGTAGTCGGCCCGCACCCCGTTGGTGATGAAGGTCTTGGAGCCGTTGACGAGGTAGCCGCCGTCCACCTTGGTCGCCGTGGTGCGCAGGCCGGCCACGTCGGAGCCCGCGCCGGGCTCGGTGATTCCCAGGGCGCAGATCTTTTCGCCGGCGATCGCGGGCCGCAGAAAGCGCTGGTGCTGGTCTGCGGTGCCGAACTTGAAGATCGGCGGCGTGGCGATCCCGGTGTGGGCGCCGAGGCCGGCGCCGACCCCAGCCGAGCATCCCGCCCGCGCCAGCTGCTCGGCCCAGACCGCGTCGTGCAGGTAGTCGCCGCCCTGCCCGCCCAGCTCCACCGGGTATTTGAGGCCGAGGAAGCCGAGCTCGGCGGCGCGGCTGTAGAGCTCGCGCGGGAACTCTCGGGCCTCCTCCCACTGGTCGATGTTGGGGGCGATCTCGTTGCGCACCCAGCGGTCAATCGTCTCGCGCAGCTGCTCGTGCTCGGGCCCGAAGGGGGGTGGGGTGGCGCGCACCCCGGAGTCCTTGATCAGATCCGACATCACTGCATCAATCGGCGCCGAGCATCGTGTGGCCCCGCCCGGCGTGGTCGAAGCCGAGCAGGTCACCCTGGGGATTCTTCTTTGAGCCATGGTGGTAGGCGCGCACCTCGGCGATCTTGCCGCCGCGCATCACGAACCACTCGGTGCCGCGGTCGAGGCGCTTCTCCCCCGAGCGCGGGTCGCGCCAGGTCATCGTCCACTCGATCACGGCCTGGTCACCCTGCTCGATGCCGTTCTCCAGGTACCACCGGCCCTCGATCGTCTCCACCCCGAGCTTCGAGTTCATGCCGATTCGCTCGGCACCCTCGTGGGGGCCGAGCCGGGTGTAGTAATGGACGGCGTCGCCGGTGAAATGCCCCGCGACCAGCTCGGCGTCGCCGGTGTTGAGGGCCTCGTAGTAGGAGCGGATGTGATCGAGGTGCGACACGCGTGGGAGCCTAGAGCCGACGGCGGTAAAGGGACAGCTCGAACGAGGCCGTGGCAGCGACGGGCTCGGGCATGGCGGCTATCCGGCTGGCGAGGACATCCGGGTCGAGGTGGTGGGCGCTCGGACCCATGGCGACCAGCGCGGCGGCATCCGATCGGGAGAGTTCGAGGGAGAGCCTCAGCGGGCGCCGTTCGGTGAGCTCGAAGGCGGAGATGAGCTTGCCCTCAAGTCGGCGCTCCTTGTCGGCTTCTATCCCGATCAGCTCCAAGGGACCGGCCAGCTCGGCGAGGTGGTCGGACGCCGGGGTGGCCACCGCCAGCACCCCGCCTGGGGTCACGACGCGCTCCAGCTCCGCGGCGTTGCGAGGCGCGAACACCGACAACGCCGCCGCCACCGACGCGTCGCGAACCGGCAGCCCGCCCCAGATGTCGCAGCGCACGGCGCCGATTCGCGGGTGGGCGCGGGCCGCCCGCTGGGCCGCGGGGCGGGAAAGCTCGATCGCAATTCCGCTGCGGCCGGGCAGCGCCTCCAGCGCCGCCGCCAGGTAGTAGCCGGTCCCGGCGCCGAGCTCGAGCAGGCGGCCGGCGGGGAGCTCCGCGGCCGCGCAGAGCTCCGCCACGGCCGCGGCGATCGGCGCGTAGTGACCCGCCGCCAAGAACTCCTCCCGCGCCGCCACCATCTCCGCCGTGTCGCCGGCGTGCGGCGTCTGCGCGGCCAGCAGGGTGACGTAGCCCTGGCGCGCCAGGTCGAATGCGTGGCCCGCCTCACAGCGCAGCACGCCGCCGTCTCGCGCCAGTCCGGCCCGGCATAGCGGGCAGCGCAGGGCCTTGGTTACGTCGTCGAGCAGCCGGCGCCCCGGCTAGATCCCGTAGGAGCGGCCGATCACCTCGAGCATGATCTCGTCGGTGCCGGCGCCGATCCGGTTGAGGCGTACGTCACGGTAGGCGCGCTCGATCTCGTACTCCTTCATGTAGCCGTAGCCGCCGTGAATCTGGATGCACTCGTCGGCGACCTCGCAGGCGATTCGCGAGGTGTAGAGCTTGCATTCGGAGATCTCTCGCACCGGGTACTCGCCGTTGGCGTATCGCCAGGCGGTGGCGTAGGTGAACTGCTTGGCGGCCTCGATCTTGGTCGCCATCTCGGCGAACTTGTGGCGGATCACCTGGAAGCTGCCGATCGGCCGGCCGAAGGCCTGGCGCTCCTTGGCATAGGCGAGGGTCTTCTCGAACATCCGCTGCGCCCCGGCGACCGATCCGGCGCAGGCGACCATCCGCTCGCTCTGCAGCTCCCAGCTGATGTGGTAGAAGCCCTTGCCCTCGGTGCCGAGCAGGTTTTCCGCCGGCACCCGCACGTCCTCGAAGCTGAGCTCGCCGGTATCCGAGGCGTGCATCCCCATCTTCTCCAGCTTGCGCGAGACGGTGAACCCGGGCACCGTGTTGCCGTCGTCGTCGCGCAGGTCGACGACGAACAGCGACATCCCGTCGTGGCGGGCCTTCGGATCGGTCTTGGTGACCAGGACGATGAAGTCGGCGCGGGCGCCGTTGGTGATGAAGGTCTTGGAGCCGTTGATCACGTACTCGTCACCGTCGCGAATCGCGGTGGTGCGGATCCCGGCCACGTCCGAGCCGGCCTCCGGCTCGGTGATCCCCAGGCAGCCGATCTTCTCGCCGCGTATTGCGGAGGGCATGTACCGCTGCTTGAGATCCTCGGTGCCGAGCATCTCGATCGGTGGCAGAACCATGTCGGTGTGGACGACGAAGCCCATGTTGAGCCCGCCGGAGCCCGAGTAGGAAAGGCACTCCGCGCGGACCATCGCGTAGTAGTAGTCGCCGCCCTGGCCGCCGTACTCCTCGGGAAAGCAGAGGCCGAGGAAGCCGAGATCGCCGGCCCGCTTCAGCACCTCGCTCGGCCATCCGGTTTCCTCCCACTCGTTGCGGTGGGGGTAGAGCTCCTTCTGCACCCACGCCTGCATCGACTCCCGCAGGTCCTCGTGCTCCTGGGTGAAGATCATGTGCTTGCGCTGGGCATCGTGGTCGGGCTTGATCACGGTGTCGGCGCCGTTGGTGGTGGCGGAGCTGGCCATGTGGGTTCCTCCTCGGACTGTGGGGCGGGGGCGGGGCGAACCGTATCAGAGGAGTAGAAGGTAGAACTTCTAACTTTCCACCGGCTGCGAAATGTCGTAAGCTGGCCCCGCCTTGACCACTCCGGCCTCAGGCTACGAACAGCTTCTCTACCAGGTGAACGACGGCGTCGCCACCGCGACCCTCAACCGCCCCGAGCAGCGAAACGCCCTCTCGGGCCAGCTGTTGGCGGAGTTGGTCGACGCGGTGAAGCGGGCCCGCGACGACGACCAGGTCAGGGCGGTCGTCCTCACCGGCGCCGGGGACAGGGTCTTCTGCGCCGGCGCCGATCTCGGCGGCTTCGCCGCCGACGTGCCGTTGGTCGACAAGCACTTTGCCAGCGACCTCTTTCTTGAATTTTTCCGGCTGATGCCGCGGCTGGGCAAACCCTCGCTGTGCGCTGCCAACGGCCACGTGCTGGCCGGGGGCATGGGCCTGGCGCTGTCCTGCGATCTGGTCATCGCCAGGGAGGGGATCACCTTCGGCACTCCCGAGATCAACGTCGGGGCCTTCCCCTACATGATCATGGCGCTGATCTACCGCAACGTGCCCCGCAAGAAGGTCAACGAGATGATGCTGCTCGGCGAGCGCCTGTCGGC
>JBHEMJ010000036.1:0-6851 GCA_046262655.1 Solirubrobacterales bacterium
TCGGGATCGCGCCGTTGTCCGGCCGAATCTCCGATCGGGTCGGCTCGGTGTGGCCGATGTCGGTCGGGTTGGCGGTGCTGACCACGGCGACCTTCCTGTTCTCGCAGGTCGGCAGCGGCACCCGCTACGGCGACCTGCTGCCCGCCTTCTGCCTGATGGGCGCCGGTATCGCGCTGGTCATGAGCCCGATGTCGACCGCCGCGATGAACGCGGTCAGGATCGAGAAGGCCGGCATCGCCTCGGGCGTGCTGCAGATGTCGCGGATGATCGGCGGCACGGTCGGCGTCGCCGCCACCGGCGCAATCTTCCAGGCCAAGCTCGGCTCGGCCTTCAATCCGGCGGCTCTGGCCACCGGCGGCGAGCAGGCGCGCGCCGGCTTCATCGACGCGCTTGGCAGCGCCATGGGCCTGGCGGCGATCGTGGCGGCAATCGGATTCTTGGTGGCAGTCGCTCTGATCCGCGGCAGGGGTCAGACCGCGCCCGCCTCAACTCGCGAAAGCGAGCCGCGCACACAGCCCGAGGTGGCGGCCACGGCTCCTACCCCCGAGCCGGTCGTCCGCTAGGGAGGGGTGCGGTCCGCTCCGGGGATCGCCCCCGCGTTCTACACGGGATCTCCAAGGCTGGCCAGCGTCGAGGGCCGGCGAGATCGAGGGGGGGTAGGGCCAGCACCTCGACCGAACCGAGGCGGGCGATCGTCTGCCGGTTGCTCTCCTCGATCGCAGAAGGGGAATCCGGCCACGGCGTGAGGACCACGGCGGCTGGGTGAAGCTCGTCGGCGCGTACGGCCTCCAGGGTGAGCAAGGTGTGATTGATCGTCCCCAGCCCCGGTGAGGCGGCGATCACAATCGGCAGGGCGAGCTCCCGCGCCAGGTCGCGGACGAGGTAGTCGTCGGTCAGCGGCACCAGATAGCCGCCGACGCCCTCGCAGACCAGCGCATCGGCGCCTTCTGCGGCGGCCCGAGCAGCCGCTAGCAACGCTTTCGGGTCCACCTTGTCGCCGGCCATGCGAGCGGCCAGGTGAGGAGAGACCGGGGCTCTGAAGCGGTGGGGGGCGATCTCCTCATCAGACTGCGCGGAGCCGGCGCCGCGGCGCAGCAGCTCGTGGTCGGGCACCCCCGCCTCCTCGAGGCCGCTGAGCACCGGCTTGAATACATGTACGCGAGATCCGGCGGCGGCGTGGGTGCGGGCGATCGCCGCGGCCACCACCGTCTTGCCGACCTCGGTGCCCGTCCCGGTGACGAAGACCCCGCGCACTAGGCGGCTATGCCGTGCGAGTCCTCAGCATCCCCCCGGTTGGCGTCGCCACCCCACGTCCCCGCAGGCGAAGCCCTCAAATTCAGCTCGCGCGCCGCCGCACCGATCACCTGCGCCGCCTCGCGAAGCTCGGCCGGGCGGTGGGTCGCCATCGCGGTCAGCCGCAGGCGGCAGGTGCCTTCGGGCACCGTCGGCGGGCGAATCGCCTGGGCGAACACCCCGTGCTCCAGGACCCGTTCACAGAGCGCCATCGCATCGCTCGCGTCGCCGACGCTCACCGGGACGATCTGGGTGTCGGAGGCCCCGAGCTCCAGTCCTTCGGCCGCAAGCCCCGCCCGCAACCCGTCGGCGTTGGCGGCGAGGCGCTCGACCCTCTCCGGCTCCGAGACCAGCAACTCCAGCGCCGCGGAGGCCGCCGCGACAACCGGCGGCGGCAGGGCGGTCGAGAAGATGAAGGGACGGGCGCTGTTGACCAGGAACTCGGTCAGCTCGGCTGGGCCGCAGACATAGGCCCCGTAGCCGCCGAGCGCCTTGCCGAGAGTGCCGATCAGGACGTCGACCTCCTCGCTCAGGCCCATCGCCGCGACCGACCCGCGCCCGCCCGGCCCGATGGCGCCGGTCGCGTGCGCCTCGTCGACCAACAGCCGGGCGCGGTGGTCGCGGGCCAGGGCGAACAGCTCCGGCAACGGGGCGATGTCACCGTCCATCGAGAAGACTCCGTCGGTGGCGATCAGCGAGGCCCGCCCGCCCGCCTTGCGCAAGCCCCAGGCAAGATGCTCGAGGTCGGCATGGCGGTAGACGAAGGTTTCGGCGCGGGCCAGCCGGCAGCCGTCGATGATCGACGCGTGGTTGAGCTCGTCGGAGAAGACGACCCCCCCCTCGCCGGCCAGGGCCGCGATCGCGCCGCTGTTGGCCAGGTAACCGGATCCGAACAGCAACGCCGCCTCGGTGCCCTTGAATTCGGCAAGGCGCCGCTCGAGGTGACCGTGGACGGTCATCGTGCCGCTGATCAGCCGGGAGGCGCCGGCGCTGGTCCCGAGCCCCATCGCCGCCTCGGCGGCGGCGGCGCGCACGCGCGGGTGGTCGGCGAGGCCCAGGTAATTGTTGGAGCACAGAAGCAGGACCGGCTGACCGTCGAGCAGGACCCGCGGTCCCTGAGGCCCGCTCACCACCCGCATCCGACGCCGCAACCCCGCGTCGCTCAGCTCACCGAGACGCGCCTCGATGTCAAGCAAGAGCTAGTCCCCCCAGCCGGCGACGTCCACCGACGGCTCCTCCGCTCGAGGGTAGCCCGGTGCCTTGGCTTTCTTCTTGATCACCCGCAGCTGGGTCGAGGGGTCCCAGAGGTTGGCCTCGGCTTGCTGGTCGATCAGCTCGTCGATCGGGGTCTTCGGCGTCTCGCCCTCGAGCCATCCGGAGCGGTTATCAGGGCGGGGGTTGGCGCCGTTGTCGGCGTGCCGGGCGACATTCAGCCCGGCCTTTTCGAACATCTCGCGGTCCTCGGCCGGCTCGACCCCGAGCGTGGTCAGGAAGTTGCCCATCATCACACCGTTGAGCCCCGCCTTGACCGCCAGCGGCGCCAGGTCGCCGAGGTTCTCCACCCGGCCGCCGCAGAGGCGGAACAGGGCGTCGGGAAGGATCAGGCGGAAGATCGCCACCCACTGCACGACCTCCCAGGGATCCATCATCTCGCGGTCGCCGAACTTGGTCCCGGTGCGCGGGTTGAGCAGGTTGATCGGCACCGAGTCCGGGTTGATCGCGGTCAGCTCGAAGGCCATCTCGACCCGCTGGCGCTTGGACTCGCCGAGGTTGAGGATGCCGCCGACGCAGGTCTCGAGCCCGGCCTCCTTGACCGCGTCGATGGTTCGGATCCTGCCCTCGTAGCGAACGGTGCTGGTGACCTCGGGGTAATACGAGCGCGCCGACTCGACGTTGTGGTGGACGCGCTGGATGCCGGCGTCCTTGAGCTTGCGGGCCCGGTCGGCCGACATGTGGCCGATCGAGGCGCAGCGCTTGAGGTTGGTCTTCTCGGCGACCAGGCGGGCGCCCTCGAGGATCTTCTCGAAGTCCCGTTTGGACAGGCCCTGGCCCTGGGTGACCATGCAGAAACGGTGAGCGCCGGCGGCCTCGGCCGCCTTCGCGTGCTCGAGGATCTGATCCGGCTCCATCATCGCGTGCATCGGCGTGTCCGCCTCGGCGAAGCGCGACTGGGCGCAGAAGCCGCAGTCCTCGGCGCAGCCACCGGACTTGGCATTGACCAGCGAGCACATGTCGGTCGAATCGCCGAAGTTATCTGTACGCACTTGCCAGGCGCGCTCCACTAGCTCACCGATCTCCTCGTGTGTGGTGAGCTCGCCGAGCGCGAGCGCCTCTTCGAAGCCGATCAGGGACGCCATCCGAGGGCAGGCTAGGAATCGGGCCGGACGCCTAGGCTCGTCCGATCAAAGCCTTGGCCCAGCGACGCCCCATCGCCCGCACGCCCGCGGGGCGGAAGCTGAACACGTCAAGTACTGGCCGCCATTAGGCTGCCGCGCGATGAGAAGGATCTCGTCAATCGTCGCCGGCCGTCGAGGAAAATGGATCGTCCTCGTCGTCTGGATCCTCGCCCTGGTGGCGCTGATGCCGCTCGGCGCCAAGCTCCAGGATGAGACCACCGACGACACCGAGTCGTTTTTGCCTGCCAGCGCCCAGTCGACCGAGGTCGTCCGCGCTCTCGACGATGACTTCCAGGCCGGGGAGACCACCCAGGGGTTGATCGTTTACAAGCGAGACGGTGGCCTGACCGCGGCCGACAAGGCGAGGATTGCCGCAGACGCCAAGCAGATCGACGCGGCGCCCGAAGCGGACATCCCGATCACCGTGCCTCCGGTCGTGCCGTTCGCCGCGGGCTCTCCGCCGGAGCTGGTCGCGCCGCAAGGGGATGTCGCCTACACGCTGCTGACCGTGCCCACGGACTTCGACAAGCAGGGCGACTGGGGCAAGAGCGTCCGCGACATCCTCGACCACAATCCGCAGCAGGGCATGCAGGTGCTGCTCACTGGTGATCTCGGCTTCGGCGCCGACGCCGAGGAGGTCTTCGGCTCGCTCGACACCAAGCTCCTGTTCGCCACGGTGCTGCTCGTGCTCGTCCTGCTCGGCGCCATCTACCGCTCGGTGCTGGTGGCGCTCAGCCCGCTGGTGGTCGTCTTCTTCGCCTACACCGTGGCCCAGGCGTTGATCTATCTGCTGGCCAAATCAGGCGAGACCGTGTCCTCGAACTCGACCGGCATCCTGATCGTGCTGATGTTCGGCGTGGGGACCGACTACTGCCTGTTACTGGTCTCGCGCTACCGCGAGGAGCTGCACCGCATCGAGGACAAGCACCAGGCGATGCAGCGGGCGCTGCGGCGCTCGGGGCCGGCGATCCTGGCCAGCGGGCTGACCGTGACCTTGGCCATGCTCACCCTGCGCATCGCCGACTCGGGCAACACCAGCTCGCTCGGCCCGGTGGCGGCAATCGGCGTCTTCTGCGGGATGCTTGCCGGCCTCACCGCCCTGCCGGCGCTGCTGACGATCTTCGGGCGGACCGGTTTCTGGCCCCGGCGCAGCATGGTCGCCTACGACCCGAGCGCCTCGATCGCCACACGCCAGGGTCTGTGGCGGCGCCTCGGCGACAGGGTTCTCGCCCGGCCCGGGCCCGCGCTCGCGATTACCCTCATCGTCTTCGTCGCCGGCATGCTCGGCCTGCTCGCCTACAAGGTCGACTATTCGACCACGACCTTTTTCAAGAAGTCGGTCGACAGCGTCGAGGGTTTCAAGGTGCTCAGCGATGCGTTTCCACAGGGCACCCTGGCCCCGACCACGGTGCTGGTCAGAAACGAGAACGGCAAGGCCTCCCCGGCCGACATCCAACGGGCCGTTGGCAAGCTACAGGCGGTCGACGGCGTCGCTTCGGTGGTCCCCTCGCCGCTGGTCTCGGATGACGGCAGCACGGCGCGCATCGACGTCATCCTCGAGGACGACCCGCTGAAGAAATCGTCCCTCGACATCACCCCCCGGCTCCGCGACTCGGTAGGCGACCTCGGCCCCGGTGTGCAGGGCCTGGTCGGTGGCTCGACCGCGATCAACTACGACTATGACCGTGCGACGCAACGCGACCTGAAGCGGATCGCGCCGCTGGCGTTGCTGCTGATCGCGATCATCCTGGCGATCCTGCTGCGGGCCCTGATCGCGCCGCTGCTGCTGATTGCCAGTGTCGTCATCTCCTTCCTCTGCACCCTCGGGATCTCGATCCTCTTCATTCGATTCGTCGTCGGCGACGCCGGTCTCGACGCCTCGATACCGACATTCGCCTTCATCTTCCTGGTGGCGCTGGGGATCGACTACACGATCTTCCTCATGGCTCGCGTGCGTGAGGAGGCTCGCGAGCACGGCACCCGGGAAGGCATGCTGCGCGCAATCACCGCCACCGGTCCGGTGATCACCAGTGCCGGGATAATCCTCGCCGGCACTTTCTCGGTGCTGATGACGTTGCCGGTCACCTTCACCTTCGATATCGGCTTCATGGTCGCCCTCGGGATCCTGCTCGACACCTTCATCGTGCGCACGATCATGGTCCCGGCTGCCGTCGAGCTGATCGGCGACAAGGTGTGGTGGCCCTCCACCGCCCAGGGCAGCGGTGCGCTCGGCATGGACACCGGTGGCCAAGACGCCCGTGGCGCCGAAGCCACCCAGGCCTAGAGCCTCAGCGCCCCTTCCATTGCGGCTTGCGCTTCTCGGCGAAGGCGGCGATGCCCTCGCGGAAGTCCTCGGAGGCAAAGCACGACTGGCGCAGCTCGACCAGCCCGCGCTCCTGCTCGGGACTGAGGGTGGGGTTTGCGGCGAGCGTGCTGATCGCCTGCTTGTTGCCGCGCATCGAGACCGGCGCGTTGGCGGCGATCTCGGCCGCCAGATCCAGGGCTGACGCCTCGAGGCGACCGCCGTCGACCGTTTCGTGCACCAAGCCGATTCGCTGCGCGTCGCCGGCATCGATGCTGCGACCGGTGAAAAACAGGCGCCTGGTCTCAGGAATGCCGATCGTCTCGATGAATCGCCGCAGCCCGGTATGGCCGTAGATCAGGCCCAGCTTGGCCGGCGGCATGCCGAGCTTGGCGCCGGTCGCACAGAGCCTGAGATCGCAGCAGAGCGCCAGTTCGAGGCCGCCGCCGAGAGCGTGGCCGTTGAGAGCGCCGACCACCGGCCAGGGATGATTTGCGATCGCGTCGAGTGCGGCGGCGAAAGGGTGGGCGACCAGCGACTCGGCGTCGCGTTCGAAGCTCTCTTCGGGAATGGCGGCGATGTCATAGCCGGCCGAGAATGCCTTGCCCTCGCCGGTGAGGATCACGCAGCGGAACTTGATCCCGTCGTCGAGGCGAGCGATCGCCGCCGCGATCGCGTCCAGCGTCTCGTGGTCGAGCGCATTTCGCGCGTCGGGACGGCTCAGCGTCAGCCGCGCAACCGCCTCGGCCGGATAGTCGAGCCTGAGCTTCCCTCCCCCGAGGGTTTCGCTATTCGAGGACAACGAGGACGTCGCCCTCGGAGACGGAATCGCCCTCTGCGCACTTGATCTCCGCCACCTT
>JBHEMJ010000037.1:0-3875 GCA_046262655.1 Solirubrobacterales bacterium
CTTGACCTCGATCTTCCAGACGGTTCCCGTGATGTGGGCTTCGATGTCTGCCATGGCTCCTGACAATATCTTCCCGTGCCCCAGGAAAATGCCCCAGCCCGCGCGGCGATCGTCGCCACGCGCAACGAGGCCGATTCGATCAGCGCCACTCTCGAGGCTCTCGCCGTGGCGATGCCGGGCGCCAGGCTGCTTGTCGCCGACGATGCTTCGAGCGACGGCACCGGGGAAATCGCCATGCAGCACGGCGCCGTCGTCGTCGGCCGCGGCAGGCCGCACGGGAAGGGCGGGAACGTCAGCGCCGCAGCCGAGGCACTGCTCTCGGAAGGGTTCACCGGCACCGTGCTGCTCTGCGACGGCGATCTCGCCGGGTCGGCCCGGCAGCTCGCCGCCCTGGTGGAGCCGGTCGAGCGGGGTGATTGCGATATCGCGGTGGCCAGCTTCAGGCGCCGCGAGGGTGGGGGCTTCGGCCTGGCGGTCGGCTATGCGCGCCGGAAGATCGCCGAGCTCTCAGGCTTCGAGGCCGAGGCACCGATTTCCGGCCAGCGCGCGATGAAAGCGGCGACGCTTCGGCGCCTGCTGCCGTTCGACCAGGGCTGGGGAATGGAGATGGGGATGACGGTCGATGCCATCCGCGCCGGTCTCGAGATCAAGGAGATCGAGCTGGCCCTTGCCCACCGGGCTACCGGCCGCACGTTCGGCGGCTTTGTTCATCGTGGGCGGCAGCTGCGTGACTTCAGGCGCGTATACCGTTCGCGCCGGTGATTCTCGCAATCGATCAAGGCACCACGGGGACGACCTGTTTGGTCTTCGATCGACAGGGTCACATCGGGGGCCGCGCCTACAGCGAGTTCGAACAGCACTTCCCGCGGCCGGGCTGGGTCGAGCACGACGCCGCCGAGATCTGGGAGGTGACCCGCGCGGTGGCCGTCGCGGCCCTCGCCGACGCGGGCATCGAGGGCTCCGAGCTGGCCGGGATCGGCATCACCAACCAGCGTGAGACCGTCGTCGCCTGGGATCCGGCCACCGGCGAGCCGGTGCACCGGGCACTGGTCTGGCAGGACCGCCGCACGGCCGGGCGTTGCGACGAGCTGCGCGCCGCCGGTCACGAGCCGCTTGTCAGGGCAAGGACCGGCCTGGTCATCGATCCCTACTTCTCGGGCACCAAGATCGAGTGGTTGATCCGCAACGGCGACATCCCCGCCACGGCGGTATTCGGGACGATCGACTCCTGGATCGCCTTCAAACTCACCGGCCGCCACCTAACCGATTACTCGAATGCGTCGCGGACGCTGCTTTTCGACATTCACGAGTTGGCCTGGGACCCCGAACTCTGCGGCATTCTCGGGGTCGAGCCGGCGCGGCTGCCCGAGCCCGTCCCCTCCTCCCAGGTCTACGGCACCACTGCGCTCTTCGGCGGCGATGTCCCGGTGGCGGGAATCGCCGGTGACCAGCAGGCCGCGCTGTTCGGCCAGGCCTGCCACTCGCCCGGCGACGCCAAGAACACCTATGGGACCGGCAGTTTCGTGCTGCTGAACACCGGCGCCGAGGCCACCCCGCCCTGCGAGGGCCTGCTGACCACCGTCGCCTGGGGACTCGGCGGCGATCCCGTCGCCTATGCCCTCGAGGCCGCCGTGTTCGTCACCGGCGCCGCGGTGCAGTGGCTGCGCGATGGCCTGCAGATCATCGGTGAGGCCGCGGAGACCGAGGGGCTGGCCGCCTCGCTTCAGTCCAACGACGGCGTCTACTTCGTGCCCGCCCTCACCGGCCTCGGCTCACCTCATTGGGACCCCTACGCGCGCGGGACGATCCTCGGCCTGACCCGCGGCAGCGGCCGCGCCCACCTTGCCCGTGCGGCGCTGGAGGCGATCGCCTACCAGACGGTCGATGCGGTCAGGGCGCAGGAAGCGGGATTCGGCGAGAGTCTCAGCAGTCTCAAGGCCGACGGGGGCGCCAGCGCCAACCGGTGGCTGATGCAGTTCCAGGCTGACGTGCTGGGTGTGCCGGTGATCGTTCCCGAGGTATCCGAGACCACGGCCCTTGGGGCGGCCTACCTGGCCGGCATCGCCACCGGATTCTGGGAGCTGGAGCAGCTCGAGGCGAACTGGCGCCAGGCGGCTGTCTACGAGCCGGCGATCGGACAGGGCGAGCGCGATCAGCTGCTGGGACGCTGGCACCAGGCACTCGAGCGGTCCATGGGGTGGGAGGAGACGGGCTCAAAGCCTGATCCACCGGCGTAACTCCGCGCGTAGGGGAGGGTAGGAATCTGAAGTGGCCGAATCGAAGCTGAAGCCGCAGGTCTACAAGGACCCCCGCCCCGCCGAGTACTTCACCAAGTACCACACCGCGGCGCGCAAGGGCATCGGGTTCACCTACGAGGTGGTGCGCATGATCCTCACCCTGCCGAGTGTCCTGATCTACCGGCTGCGCGCGATCGGGGTCTCAAACGTGCCCACCCATGGCGCCTGCATCGTCACCCCGAACCACTTCAGCCAGATGGATCATTTCTTCGCCGCCATCTTCCAGCGGCGCAAGGTCCAGTTCATGGCCAAGTCCCAGATGTTCAGTAACCCACTTTTCCGTTTTGTGTTTCAGCACGGTGGCGTGTTCCCGGTGCGCCGCGGCTACCACGACCAGGAGGCGGTCAAGACCGCCAATACGGTCCTAGACCGCGGCGGTTGCGTGCTGATGTACGCCGAGGGTGGGCGCTCGCGCAGCGGTGAGCTTGGCAAGCCGAAGCGCGGCGTGGGCAAGCTGGCCCTCGAGAACGGGGTCCCGGTCGTCCCGGTGGCCATCCACGGCTCGGCCGGGGTGCGCAGCTGGAAGAAGCTCCGCTTCCCCAAGGTCACCGTCCAGTACGGTGAGCCGATCGCCTTCCCCAAGGTCGAGGGCGCCACCCCCGAGCAGCAGCAGGAGGCCGCCGACAGGGTCTTCGACGAGGTCCGAAGGCTCTATGTGGCGCTGGAGGAGAAGGGCCGCACCGGGGTCCTCAAGGCCCTGCGCGAAGCCGTAGCGAAGCCGGACGCGGCGCCGGCCCAGCCTCACTCCTCGTAGCGGTCTTCGAGCTGCTCGTAGAACTCGGCCTCGTGGCCGGGGGTGATGATCGCGTAGGGGTTGTCGCGGTGGAAGAGCTGCAGCTCCTTCAGCGAGCGCCGCCAGTTGTGCTGGTCGCGGGGCAGGGGCTGCGGAGGGCCGCCCTCGAGCTGGTTGAAGGTATAGACGACGTCGCCGCCGACCACGAAGTCGCGGCGGGGCAGCCGCAGGACCACCGACATGTGACCGGCGCTGTGCCCGGGCGTGTAGGCCAGGCGGATGCTGCCATCGCCGAACAGGTCGAAGGTTCGCGCGAAGGAGCCGTAGGACTCGATCGGCGCCTGCTTGTCCTCGGCCTCGAAATCGATCGTCTGGTAGTCGAAGGGGAAGTCGTACTGAACCGGCCGGTAGCCGCGAAAGATCGGGCGTGAAGGCTGGGTGGCGTCCTCCCACTCGGCCCGGCTAAGCACGAACATCGAATCGGGAAATTCAGAGATCGCCGAGGCGTGGTCGATGTGGAGGTGGGTCATCACCACAACCCGGATCTGGCGCGGGTCGACCTCCTTGCGGCGCAGCTGGGCGGCGATGTCCTCGCCGGGCTCGATCTCGGGAGGCAGAAAGCGGGCGAGCAGGGTGCCGAAGTTGTGGCGGGGGTCGTCGGCGATTGAGGCGTGCAGCGCGGTGTCGATCAGCACCTTGCCCGCCGTCGGATGGTGGACGAGGAAGGAGGGACAGGGCACCTTGGTCCGGCGCGCACCGATGCCGCGCGCCTTGGCGCGCCAAAAGGCGCCTGGGGCGCGCTCCATCGCCTCGACCGGCTGGTTGACTCGCCCGGCCGTCATCGG
>JBHEMJ010000038.1:0-3717 GCA_046262655.1 Solirubrobacterales bacterium
CTCGCCAAGGTGGCCGCGCGCGCCGGCGAATCCAAGGCGCTGGTCGCTTACCACTTCGGCTCCAAGCAGGGATTGGTGGCGGCGGTCGCCCGGACGGTGGCGGAGACGATCACCACCCAGGTACTCGACGAACTGGAGGGCGCCGAGGGTGTCGAGGCGGTGATCCGCGGTGTCGCCGACGGGGTCGAGCGGGTCCTCGACCGCGACGCACGCTTGGCCCGGATCTACTTCGACCTGGCCGCCGTCTCGGTGGTCGATCCGCAGGTGCGGACCACGATTGCCGAGGTCAATGAAGGGTGGCGTGAGGTGCTGGTCGGTCTGCTCGGTGACGCCGGCCTGCCACGCGGGCGGGCCCGGGTGCTGACGCTGATGGTGATCGCCGGCGTCCAAGGCCTGGCGCTGGAGCGGATCGAGCGCGGCAGCACCCCGGAGCTGCGCAAGGCGCAGGAGCTTTTCGTGCGCAGCGCCGTGGGCGCCGCCGGCCCTGCCGCGCGGGTTAGAGCCACTCGCCGCCAGTAAGTTGGCGCGATGGCGCAAGACAACGTCGAGTTGATCAAGGGTGGATTTGACGCGCTGAAGGAAAACGGCGTCGAGGGTCTGCTGCCGTTGATTGCCCAGGACTTCGAGGTCACAACCCCGGCCGCCCTGGCCTCCGAGCCCGACACCTACCGGGGGCCGGAGGGCATCCGACGTTACTTCGACTCCTTCTACGAGGTGATGGAGGACATCTATTTCGAGGGTCACGAGTTCATCGCCGTCGGTGGGAAGGTCGTGGTCGACTTCACCTTGCACGCTCGCGGCCGCACCACCGGCATCGAGGCTGGACAGCGCGCCTTCCAGGTCTGGACCGCACGTGGCGACAAGGCCACGCGCCTGGAAGTGTTCGTGACGCGGGAGGAGGCGATGGCCGCGGCTGCGGCCTGAGTGTCAGCCCCCGAGCGAGAGCCCGGTCAGCTTCTTCTCGAGGTCCTGGTAGGAGAGGCCGCCCTCACGGAGGACGCGCCACGGCCCACCCGCCTCGACCTCGCTCGTGTCGATCACCGTCGATGGCTTGCCGGTGAGCTCACCCCCGTCAACCGCCAGCTCCACCCCGTCGAGAATCACCCCGGGAATGTCCTCGAAACGCGCCGGCGCCGGCTCGCCGCTGGGATTGGCGCTGGTCTGAAAGACCGGCACCACCACGCCCCACAGGGGGCCCTCGATAAACCGCACGCCGAGACGATCCGGATTCTCGCCGCAGGCGATCGCATAGCGATGCTCGGGGTTGTCGATGACCAGTGTCACCGGCCCGGGCAGCAGCGCCGAGGCGATCGCGCGGACCAGCGGCGTCAGCGAGTCGAGGATCTCGCGCATCGCCGGCAGCGAGAAGTACATGACCGCCGAGGGCTTGCCCTCGGCGCGGCCCTTGAGCCGGTGGATCCGCCTGACGGCTTCCTCGTTCTTGGGGTCGCAGGCGACGCCGTACAGGCCATCAGCCGGGAAGACCACGAGATCGCCGGCGACGATGCACTGCTCGAACGCGTGATGAATTCTGTCGGCGCCATCGTCTTCAACCGAGAGCTTCTCGATCACCGCCCGATCACCACCCGTTCGATGCCGGCCAAGTCTCTGCGCGTCCCCACTGTGGCGAAGCCGGCATCGGCCACCAGCGCGGCGACCGCGGCTGCCTGGCCCTCACCGACCTCGAGCGCGATCGCTTCGGTGTCGGGACCTGAGTCCAACAGCGAGCGGATCGCATCGAGGCCGTCGGAGCCTCCCACAAGCGCCGAACGCGGCTCGTAGTCGCGGATCTCCGGCGCCAGTCCGTCCCAGTCGCCGTCGCGGACGTAGGGCAGGTTGGCGACCAGCAGGTCGAATTCCTCCTCGGGGGGGAGCATCCCGGCGTGGAAGCCGACGCGGCCGGCGAGCTTGAGGCGACCGGCGTTCTCGCGCGCCAGGGACAGCGCCTCGGTGGAGGTATCGGTGCCGATCACCTCGCATCCCGGCAGCTCGTCGGCGATCGCCAGGGCGATCGCTCCGCAGCCGGTGCCGACGTCGAGGACACGACTCGGCTCCAGCTCCAGCGCCACCTCTACCAGCAGCTCGGTCTCCGGCCGCGGCACCAGGGCGCGGCGGTCGGCGGCGAGATCGAGGTGGCGGAAGCTGCAGCGGCCGGTGATATAGGCGACGGGCTCGCGGCGCACACGTCGGCGCACCAGGGCGGCGAATTCGCGGCCGGCCCCCTCGGGCAGCTCCGCCTCGGGTTTCGTGGCCAGACGGGTACGCCTCCACCCGGTCGCCTGGCAGAGCAGCAGCTCCGCGTCCAAGCGGGCGGTGTCGATGCCGGCGGCGGCGAGAGCTCCACTCGCGCCCTGCAGCGCCTCGGCAACGCTGGCGCGGGACGCCGTGGTCGGGCTCACCGCAGGACCCCCCGTCTCATGCTTCTCCCTCGGCGCTGTTGTCACCGGAGGTCTGCTCCTCGAGGCGCCGGCCCTTCTCGTCGGAGGCAAGCGCCTCGGTCAGCTCACCGAGCTCCCCTCCGAGCACCCGATCCACCCCGCTGACCGTCATCTTGATCCGGTGGTCGGTGATCCGGTCCTGGGGAAAGTTGTAGGTGCGGATCTTCTCGGAGCGCTCGCCGCTACCGACCTGGGAGCGGCGCTCAGAGGCGATCTCTGCGTGCTGCTCGGCCATCGCCTTCTCATAGAGGCGGGCTCGAAGCACCCGCATGGCGGCGGCGCGGTTCTGCAGCTGGGACTTCTCGTCCTGCATCGAGACCACCACCCCCGTCGGCCTGTGGGTGATGCGAACGGCCGAATCCGTCGTATTCACCGACTGGCCGCCGGGCCCGGAGGAGCGATAGACGTCGATCTGCAAGTCGTTCTCGCTCAGATCCACCTCGACGTCCTCGACCTCGGGCAGGACCGCGACGGTCGCGGTCGAAGTGTGAATGCGGCCCTGGGACTCCGTCTTGGGCACGCGCTGGACGCGGTGGGTGCCACCCTCGTACTTGAACACCGAATAGGCGGCGTCGCCTTTGACGGCGAAGGTGACCTCCTTGAAACCCCCCACCCCCGAGTGCGACTGGGAGAGAACCTCGGTCGTGAAGCCGCTCTCCTCTGCGTAGCGGGTGAGCATCTTGTAGAGGTCGCCGGCAAACAGGGCCGCCTCGTCTCCGCCGGTGCCCGCCCGCACCTCGACGATCACGTTCTTGTCGTCGTGAGGGTCTCGCTCCACCGAAGCGAGACGGATCTGCTCGCCGAGCTCCGCGAGTTGCGCCGGCGCATCGGCAATCAGCTTTTTGAGCTCGACGTCGTCCCCGTTGTCTGCGATCAGCTCCTGCGCGCCCTCGAGGTCGTCCTTCAGCGTGCGGTAGCGCTGGACCAGCTCGTGGGCCTCCTTCAGCTCGCCGTACTGGCGCCCGACCGCGGCGAAGCGCTCCCGGTCGGCGATCACCTCCGGGTCTGACATCTGCGCCTCCAGTTCGGAGAAGCGACTCTCGATCTGCTCGACCAGTTCCTCGATCATCGACTCCTAGTTTGCCGGGATCAATGGGCGCGAGCCATGCGATCCCTCGCTCGGCGGTACAAATCACTGATGCGATCGGCGCGCACAGTGATCAAGCGGACGCTGGTGTCGTTCTACGACGACCAGATGACCCACCATGCGGCGGCGCTGACCTACTACTCGCTGATGTCCCTGTTCCCCGCCACCCTCCTGGCCCTTTCCCTGCTCGGT
>JBHEMJ010000039.1:0-5046 GCA_046262655.1 Solirubrobacterales bacterium
AGCGCGGGGAGAGGAGAAAGTGAGCGCCGGCATGTGGGCTCGGAGGTCCGGAAGGGGGAGGCTGCCGAGGGCGCTGGCCGCGTCGCTCGCCGTCGTCGGCCTCGCGATCGCGGTCTCGGGGGGCTCGGCCGGAGCGGCGGCGAACTCACCCAACGTCGTTCTGATCCTCACCGACGACCAGATCACCTCCGAGTTCGACTCTCCGGTGATGCCGCAGACGGCGGCTCTGATCCGCAACCGCGGTGTCAGCTTCAGCCGCTTCTACGCCAGCTACCCACTCTGCTGCCCGTCGCGGGCGACGTTTTTGAGTGGCCAGTACATGCACAACCACATGGTGCGGGGCAACCTGCCCCCGTTCGGCGGCCAGCAGGTGTTTGCCTCCTCGGGGATCGAGGCGAACTCGCTGCCGGTCTGGCTGCAGGCTGCCGGCTACGAGACCGCCCACGTGGGCAAGTACCTGAACGGCTACGGCGGCGGGGGCAACCCCCAGGTACCGCCTGGGTGGAGCGAGTGGTACGGACAGATCTCCGACTACGACCCCGCCGAAGTGGGCGGACGCCTCTACTACAACTACAGCCTGCTCGAGAAGGGGCTGGTGGGGCCCGCGATCCTGCACAACTACGGCTCGGCGCCCGGCGACTACCAGGGCGACGTGCTCCGTGACAAGGCGCTCGGCGTGCTCGGCGACCTGAGCGCGGCCGGCAAGCCCTTCTATCTGGAGTTCGCGCCGCACGCGCCCCACTACCCCTTCACCCCTCCGCCGCGTTACGCGGGCACCGCGACGGCGACCCCGGTGCCGAAGCTCCCCGGGGTCAACGAGAAGAACATCAAGGACAAGCCCCTGTTCCTGCGCCTGGCGGCCAGGCACCGGCTGAGCGTGGCCACCTTGGGCAAGCTGATCCTCGACCGGCGCATGCGCCTCGAGCAGCTGCATGCCGTCGATGACTACGTGGCGGCGATCGTCAACCGGCTCGCGAGCCTGGGCGAGCTCTCCAATACCTATCTCGTCTTCGCCTCCGACAACGGTTACTTCTTCGGCGAGCACCGCATCGTCGCCGGCAAGTATTTGCCCTACGAGCCGTCGGCGAAGGTGCCCTTCGCGATCGCCGGGCCGGGGATCCCGGCCGGCGCCACCAGTCGTGAGCTCAGCTCCAACGCCGACTTCGCGCCGACGGTGGCCGCCATCGCCGGGGCAGCGCCGACCCTGCGGATGGACGGGCGCTCGCTCCTCCCCTTCGCAGCAAATCCCAATCTGCGCTCGGGGCGGCCAGTGCTGCTCGAGGCCGACGTCGGTCCCGGCACCGGAACGGTCCGGTCCGGACCGCTGCCGGAGACAACTGTGCGCAGGCTCGGGCTTGCCGGCCGCGCCGGGACCTCCGACTTCGAGCAGGAACCCGGCGCCGAGCCGCAGCGGCGCTTCGGAGCCGACGGGGACAACGCGCCCGCCTACAAGGCAATCCGCACCAATCGCTGGCTG
The DNA here is from genome assembly GCA_046262655.1 of Solirubrobacterales bacterium. Lineage (GTDB taxonomy): Bacteria > Actinomycetota > Thermoleophilia > Solirubrobacterales > 70-9 > JBHEMJ01. The sequence goes on from JBHEMJ010000039.1 coordinate 1,478, forward strand.
TTCGTCGTCTACGCCACCGGCGAGCGGGAGCTCTACGACATGGCCAAAGACCCGGCCCAGCTCAACAACCTGCGCGCCCGCAAGTACCGCAAGGTGCGCCGCATCCTGCTCGGTCGCCTGATCGCCCTCGGCGGCTGCAGCGGCCCGTCGTGCAACCTCGCCTACGCAAGGGATCCGAAGGTGAAGAAAAAACGCGGCAAGGCGAAGCGCCACAGGCCGGCGAGCCACGCCTAGGCGGAGAGTTAGCGGGGCACCCAGGATTCGAACCTGGAATCGCCGACTTTGGAGGCCGGTGCCTTAGCCAGTTTGGCCAGTGCCCCAGGGGGACGGGCATTCTAGATGCGCGTCGGCCATTGCTTCGGGCCGATAAGCCGGAGGCGCACCTAAACTGGAATCGCCAGCGGGCGTGCTGGAACTGGTAGACAGGCCGGCTTTAGGTGCCGGTGCTCTTCGGAGCGTGTGGGTTCGATTCCCTCCGCCCGCAATCAACGCAGGTGGTGCAGCGCGCGTCCCGTTCAGCTTCTATGCTGCCGTGCATGGAGGCTGCATCGGTTCGTCCCGGATATGAGCTCTGGAGGCCGAACAGGGAAAAGGCTGAAGCGAAGAGCGCCAAGGCGGTGGTCACCTTGTTGCTGCTCCTGTCCGCCGCCCTGACGCTGATCGTCACCATCGGCGGCTGGTCGCGTCTGCAGGGGACGCCGCTGCTCTCGATCGCCTATGCGCTGCTCTACGTCCTGTTTGCCTTTTTTGTCTGGCGCTGGCAGCGAGGCGTGCTGCCGGTCGCTTCCGCGCTGGCGATCATCCTCGCGATCTTCGCGGCGATCTCCGCCCCGGCCTGGTTTGACCGGGCCAAGGACGGCCTGAGCAGCCCGGCGCTGCCCGAGGATCTGCTCGGCCTGCTGACCCTCTTGATCGTGCCGCTGCAGATCATCCTGATCGCGGTGGCGATGGTGGCCTTCAACCAGAACTGGCACGTCGAGGAAGAGCGCCCGATCGGCGGCGTCAAAGACCTGGACGACTAGAAGAGCCGCGGCTCCGGCTGCGCCTGCTCCACCAGATGCGGACCGTCGTCGCGAACGTCGTTGACCGCGTCGGAGACCTCGCGGATCTCCAATCCCTCCCGCGGTCGCAACAGACCGCGAAGCTGGCCGAGGTCGGCCTCGGGATCCAGCCAGATCGCCTCCGCCTCGCGCGGCAGGATGACCGGCATCCGGTTGTGGATCGGGCGCATCTGCTCGCTCGGCACGGTGGTGATCAGGGTGCAGCTGTGCAGCTCGGCGCCGTGATCGTCGCGCGCCTTCGCCCACAGGCCGGCGAAGGAGAACATCTCTCCCTCGGGTAGCGAGATCCACACCGGCTGCTTGCCGTTCTCTGTGACCCGCCACTCGTAGAAGCCGTCGGCGGGGAGAAGGCAACGCCGCTCGGCGAACGGCCCGCGAAAGGCGGGCTGGCGGTCGATGCTCTCTGCGCGAGCGTTGATCAGCGGCCGCCCGATCCTCTTCGGAGTCGCCCCCGGCGGCACCAGCCCCCAGCGCAGCCGGCCGAGGTCGCGTTCGTTCTCCTGGGTGCGGCGGATCGCCAGGACAGGGTCGGTGGGCGCGATATTGAAACGAGGCTTGTCCTCGATCTCGACCCCCTCGCTGAGCCCGAAACGCAACCGCAGGATTCGCGGGTCGGGGTCGGTGAGCGTATATCTGCCGCACATAGATCGAGGCTACCCGCGCCAGGGAAGCGAAGATATGCCGGAGGTGGGAGTCGAACCCACACGCCCTTGCGAGCACAGCCTTTTGAGGGCCGCATGTCTACCGTTCCATCACTCCGGCTCCACGCGAAACCATAGTCCCGATCCCCACCGTCACGTGCGCGCGCGCAGCCGGTGATAATCCTCGCCCGTGGACGCCGCCGGCCGCCAGCAGCTGATCTCCGAGCTGTGCTCCTTCGAGGGTCGGGGGCCGGGTACCGACGCCGAGCGCCGTGCGGCCAATCACCTGGTCGAGCGCCTGCGGGGCCTCGGCCGTCGCGCTGAGGTCGAGCCCACCTTCGTGCAGCCGCAGTACGCGCTCGTCTACGCGCTGCACGCGGCAATCGCGATCGCCGGCAGCCTCCTTGCCGGCATCCAGCCGGCGGTCGGCTTCGGCCTGGTGCTGCTCGCCGCCACCTCGTTGTATCTCGATCTGAACACCAACGGATACATCCTGCGGCGGCTCTTCTTCCGCCGCGGCTCTCAGAACGTGGTCTCGCCGGGGACCCGGCCCGAGGCGCCGATGCGCTTGATCCTCGTCGCCCACTACGACGCAGGGCGAACCGGAATCGTCTTTCGCCGGCCGGTGCAGATGCTGGCTCGCCTGCCCAAAAGCCTGCGCATCGTGCTCGGTCCCTACCGAATCTTCTTCTGGGGCGGCTTCGCGGCGCTGCTGCCGATCATCGGCGCCCGGATGGCGGGCTTCGAGCCGAGCTGGCTGGCGGTCCTCCAACTCCTCCCCACCGCGCTGCTGATCGTCGCCGTCTTCCTACTCCTGGACATCGCCCTGTCGCCGATCGTCCCCGGCGCCTCAGACAACGCCTCCGGCGTAGCCGCCGTCCTCTCGTCCGCCGAAGAGCTGGGCGCCGAGCCACCGCAGAACCTCGACCTCTGGGTCCTGCTCACCGGCGCCGAGGAATGCACCTGCCAGGGGATGCGCTCCTACCTGCGCGCCCATCTCGGCGAGATCGACAAGGCTCGGACGGCGGTCATCAACGTCAACGCGGTTTCCGACGGAGGCCTCCATTACGTGGCCAGCGAGGGCGCCGTCGCCAGCATTCCCCTCGACCGCGAGCTCCACTCGCTGTGCCAGTCACTGGCTGACGCCGACCGCCAGGATGAGAACCGCTTTGACGCCTCACCAGTGCGCCACTCCGGGCTCGACGACGCGCTGCCCGCCCGCGTCCGCGGCCTGCCGGCGATCACGATCACCGGCACCTACGCCCCCGGCCAGGCCCCCCGCCGCCACACCCCCGAGGACGTCCCCGAGCACGTCGACGCCGCAGCGCTCTCGCGGGCGACCGAGTTCGTCGTCTCCCTGGTCCGCCTGATCGATCGCGACGCCGGACGGCGATCCGCTGACTAGGCTCCGAGCATGCCCCGACCCGTGAACGCGCACCCGGCACCCGGGGCGGCGGAGGACCGAATCCGACCCGGCGGAGCCCGGCCTAGGAGGTGCCGGTAAATGCCGTCCGAGAAGCTCTGGGAACCGACGCCGGAGGCCATCTCCTCCTCGGCGATGACCGCCTTCATGCGGTGGCTGGCCATCGAGCGTGGCCTCGTCTTCGACTCCTACGCGGAGCTGTGGGAATGGTCCTCGACCGAAATCGAGCAGTTCTGGTCGGCGATCTGGGAATACTTCGAGGTTGGAGAGCCGGTTTCGGCCGACGGCGTCCTCGCCTCGCGTCAGATGCCCGGCGCCAAGTGGTTCGAGGGCGGCGAGGTGAACTACGCCGAGCACCTGTTCGGCGACGGCGCCGAGGAGGAGGTGGCGATCCTCGCCGCCTCCGAGCTGCGCGAGCTCGAGGAGCTGACCTGGGGCGAGCTG
>JBHEMJ010000040.1:0-5215 GCA_046262655.1 Solirubrobacterales bacterium
GCGAGGCGGTAGCCGCCCTTGGCCCCGCGCTGGCTGATCAGCAGGTCGCTGCGGCGCAGGGTTGAAAACAGCTGCTCGAGAAACTGGACCGGCATCTCGCGCCGCTCCGCCACCTGGCTGATCGGCACCGGCCCGGGACCCAGGCGGGCGAGCTCGGCGAGGGCCACCACCGCGTAGCGAGACTTCGAGGTGATCGAGATCACCCGTCTCTTATACGAGAATCGACGGTCGAAGGTGAGCCGATCGACCCAGAGAACCCTGATTCGCGCCGCCGCGCCGGTGGTCTGGATGGCGCTGATCTTCGCCGCCTCGGCGACGCCGGACCTGAGCACCGGTCTCGGGCTCTGGGATTTCATCGGCCGCAAGATCGTCCACGCCCTGAGCTTCGGGATCCTGGCGTGGCTCTGGTTCTGGTCCCTGCGCGGGACAATCGCCCGCCCGATACTCGTCGCGGCCACGATCTCGGTCCTCTACGCGATCAGCGACGAGTATCACCAGAGCTTCGTCCACGGCCGCCACGGGACACCGCGCGACGTGCTGATCGACTGTGTGGGGATCGCGGTTGTGGCGTTGCTCGCCCGAAGCCGGGGACGAGCTAGAGCCAGCCGGAATCGGTAGCCATCAGCACCGCCTGGGCCCGATCGAGCGCTCCGAGCTTTCCGTAGACGTTGTGCAGATGGCTGCGCACGGTGCTGGCCGAGAGATCGAGGTCGTGGGCTATCTGTTTGTAGACCTTGCCCTCGCTCAGACCACGGAGTACCTCGAGCTCGCGTCGAGATAGCGGGCAAGGCGCGGTAGCGCGTCGGCGCTGGCCAGGGGCGCGGGGCAGCTCGTAGAGGAGGTCTCGCAGCGCGTCGGGGCCGATCCCGCAGACCTCCGCCGTTTCCAGCATGCGCTGGTGGCTTACCGGATTGCCGTCGAGGTAGGCGCAGAGCATGTCGGCGAGGCGAACCACGCTGGCCGGGCCTTTACCCGTGTCACTGTGGTGGCGCTCGATGGTCGCCGCGATCGGCGCCGAAAGGCGCCAGCGCCTGGCCAGCACGCCGCCGACCAGGGCGTGGTCGATGCCGAACTCCCGGCGCTCGGCCGAGATCCGCTCCTCGGGGGTGTCGAGGCGGCGGTCGAAGCGCTCCGCGTAGCCGGCATGAAGACGCGAGAGCACGATGCGGCCCGTGTCATGGAGAAGCGCCGCCATGGCGATGCCGTCGCGGTCGATCCCGCTCAGACCGCAGGCGATCGTGTCGGCGGCGCGCTGCACGGTGAGGGCGTGAAGGCGGAAGCGCTCGGGCTCGGCTACGGGCTGGGTGGCCGTCTCGAAGACGTCATAGACCGGCGCCGAGGCGATCGCCTTCTCGAGGCGGACCGGGCCGAGCAGGTCAACGGCGGCCGTGGCGCTGGAGACGGGAAGGTGCGGGTCGGCGTTGGCGACCGCGCATAGCGTGGCTATCGCCAGGCCGACATCCGTTTCAACCAGCCCGCCGAGCTCCGTCGCCGATGCGCCGCGGCGCATCGCCTCGCTCATCCGCGCGTGGGCGGGGGCGAAGACCGGGAACCTCTCGGTGTGGTCGAGAGCGGCGGCGAGCACGCGACCGCGTCCGCCCCGGCGCGCCTGGGAAGGTCTTGTTCCTGCGGTAGTCGTTGCCGCGGCCATGCTCTTCCCATCGGCAAAACGGGATCATTTGTTTAGTTCGGGGACGGGGCTTCCTACATCAGCCCCAGTCGCGCGAGCGCTTTCTCGATCCGCTCCAGCGAGCGCTCGCGGCCGAGCGCAGCGAGCGATTCGAAGATGCCCGGGGAGACCGAGGTGCCGGTGATCGCCACGCGGATCGGCTGGTAGAGCTTGCCGGGCTTGGCACCGCTGCTTTCGAGCACCTCTTCGAGGGCACTCTCGATCGCCGCCGGCTCGAAAGGATCGACGCGGCGCAGTGCCTCCAGCGCCCCGGCAAGCAGCTCCCCTGCACCCTCCTTCATCACCTTGCGCCACGCACGTTCGTCATATTCGGGCTCCTCGAAGAGAAACCCGATCAGCGGCCAGACCTCGGCCAGGGTCTGGGCCTTTTCCTGGGCGATCTGGCAGGCGGCCCGAAGGGCGGCGCGGGACTGCCCCCCGTCGAAGGCCAGGCCCTTGGCGCGGCCGAGGTGGGCGGCGACCGCATCCGTGTATCGATCGAGTGGCATCTCGCGCATGAAGCGGCCGTTCATCCAGCGCAGCTTCTGCTCGTCGAAGATCGCCGAGGAGGTGCCGACGTCCTTCAACTCGAAGCGTCGCACCAGCTCCTCGGTCGACATCAGGGTGGTGTCGTCGTCGGTGCCCCAGCCGAGTAGGGCCAGGTAGTTGCGTACGGCCGCCGGTAGGTAGCCGGCATCGCGCAGCTCTTGCGCGGAGGCGGCGCCGTGGCGCTTGGACAGCTTCTTCCCGTCGGGGCCGTGCAACAGCGGTAGGTGCGCGTAGCGCGGCGGCTTACCGCCCAGGGCCTCGATCGCGAGCAGCTGCTTGGGCGTATTGGAGAGGTGGTCATCCCCCCGGACGACGTGGGTTATTCCCATCTCGAGGTCGTCCACCGCAACGGCGAAGTTGTAGAGGACCGAGCCATCGCCGCGGGCGATCACCGGGTCGTCGATCACCCGGTTCTCGAAGCGCACCTCGCCGCGAATCTCGTCGTCGACGACCGTGGCGCCATCGTCCGGCACGCGCAAGCGGATCGCCGCCCCTTGCGCCCCCTCCGCCGCCGGCTCGCCGCGATAGCCGGTGGCGCCGTGAGCCCGCTTATAGGTCTTCACGTCCTCGGAGGTGGCAGTGTCGAAGTAGGCCTTGCCGCTCTCGAGCAGCTCCCGCAGGCGCTCGTGGTGGGCCCCTGCGCGCTGGGCCTGGCTGACCGGCCCCTCGTCCCAATCGAGTTCGAGCCAACGCAGGGCGTCGAGTATCTGCTCGATGTTGGCCTCCGTGGAGCGCTCGCGGTCGGTGTCCTCCACGCGCAGAATCAGCTCGCCGCCATCGCTTCCCCGCGCCAAAAGCCAGTTGTAGAGTGCGGTCCGGGCGCCCCCGATGTGGAGGGCGCCCGTTGGCGAAGGGGCAAAGCGGACTCGAAGGGATTGGCTCACGTGTTGATCGGCGCGCATGTTTCCACAGCGGGTGGACTCGACAAGGCGATCGAGCGCGGCGCCGCCTTGGGTTGCGAGTCGATTCAAATCTTCAACCAAAGCCCAAGGATGTGGCGTCCGACCGCCTACTCCGAGGAGAACTTCGCCGCATTCCGGGCCGCGATGGCGGCCTCGCCGGTCAATTCGGTGGTCATCCACGCGATCTATCTGATCAACCCGGCGGGCAGCGACAAGCAGCTGCGCGAGAAATCGATCGCTTCCCTCACCCATGCCCTCTGGGTCGGCGCCGGCATCGGCGCCGAGGGTGTCGTGCTGCACTCCGGCGCGCTCAAGGGTGGCCCCCGCGGGCCGGCCAAGAAGCGGGCTGCGAATTTCGTCAAGGAGGCGCTGGCTGAAACCGAGAAATGCCCCGTCCTGCTCGAGAACACCGCCGGCAACGAGCCGCTACTGGGCCGCACCTTCGGCGAGCTGGCCGAGTTGATCGAACTGGCCGGTGGCGGCGAGCGCATCGGCTCCTGCCTCGATTCCTGCCACCTGCACGCCTCCGGTTATGAGATCTCCGATAACGAGGCGGTCGGCGAAGTGGCCGACGAGTTCGACCAGACCGTCGGAATCAACCGCCTCAGATGTCTGCACCTGAACGACTCCCGCGATCCACTCGGTTCCAGCCGCGACCGTCACGCCAACCTCGGCGAGGGCGAGATCGGCACCAAGGGCCTGGCGGCTTTTCTCTCCGAGCCGCGCTTCGATGGTTTGCCGGTGGCGATGGAGACCCCCGGGCCGGACAGGCACGGGCCGGTGAAGGCCGACGTGACCAAGGCGAAGCGGTTGCGCAGGCAGGGCCTGAAGGCCCGCTAGGACCCGGGCCGCAGAGCATTGCGCAGATCGAAGGCGCTGATGCCATCGGCCCCGTCGTGCTCGCAATCGAAGAAGCTGCGGTTGACGCACTCGAACTGGGGTCCATCACCCTCGTATGCATTCTCGACGCTGAACTGGCAGTGCGGCAGCGCCGCACCGGTCATCTTGATGCCACCGAATCCTGCCGGGCCCGCGGCCTCGGCCAGTTCGAAGGCATCCATGTCGATCTCGGCTCCGAAGACCTTTTGCATGCAGCCCATGAAGCGACCGCCGCTGATCTGGTCCTCGTAGCTGTAGAGATAGCGGCAGCCGAGCGCGATGCACCCGGCCGGATCGACGAGCTTGTCGCAGAACGACTGGCATTTACGGCACTCGCCGGGTTTGGTCGATCGCTTTGCTCTTTGGCCTACCGCCATGGCGAAAAGTCTACGCCTGGGCCGAGCCCACTACGCCGTAGGCGATCACCCCAACCCTGTTGACATCCCCCGCCACCGGTGCTAGTTCGCGCGCCCTACATCTGGGTCTAGGCCGCTATCGCTCCCGGGCCGAGCAGGGTGTGGAGCTCGGCGGTCAGGGCGCTCGATGGCTGCACCCGGTACCCCTCGCCGAAGCGCAATCGGCGGGTGCCCTCGCGGGTGCGCATCTCCAGCAGCACCTCGGTCTCGCCGGGGAAGCTGCCGAAGACCATCTTCAACTCGTCGATCAGATCGGGACCGAAGTCCCCCGCGTCGATCTTCAGCACCACCGGCCCGGCGTCCACCCGTCTGGCGCGCGCCTGGCGTGCCCGCGCCATTTCATCGTCGCTGGGCTTGAACGGGCTGACCTCCATCGCCACCAGCTTGATCTCGCCGCGTTCCTTGTGGTCGACCCGGCCCTTGACCAGGATCACCTCGTCGACCACCACCGCCTCGTTGTGAGCCTCATAGGCGTTGTTGAAGATCAGCAGCTCGACCTGGCCTTCGATGTCGTCGAGGGTCGCGAACATCATCTGCTTGCCCGCCCGGGTCCGAATCCGCCGAGCGGCTGAGACGATGCCGCCGACGGTGACCAGCGAGCCGTCCTCCCGCGCGCTCAGCTCGGCCAACGAGCAGTCCGCGCCGGCCCGCAGCGCCTCCCGCACCTCGTCTAGGGGATGGGCTGAGAGAAAGGTGCCGAGCGTCTCCTTTTCCAGGCGTAACAGCTCGCGCGAGCCAAACTCCTCCGATCCGACCGGCGGATGGTGGGTGCGTGGCGCATGCCCGGAAGCGCCGGCGCC
>JBHEMJ010000041.1:0-6614 GCA_046262655.1 Solirubrobacterales bacterium
CGGCTCCGAAGTCGGCGCCGGCCAGCACGGCATAGAGGCTCACCGTGATCCAGAGCACCACGGTGACGGCGTCGGCCCTGCTCACTGCGCAATCTCCCGTCGCGACGGCGGACCGTAGGGAACCTCCTGCTGATCCTCACCTTCCTCACGCCAGCGCCGCGACATGGCCCGCAGCGCGATCACCGTCCCCGCGCCCAAAGCCGTGTAGAGGACGAGCACGATCCCCAGCGAAAACCAGATGCCGCGCGCCCCGGTGACCGCGTCCTCGGTGCGCAGCAACCCGTAGACCACCCATGGCTGGCGCCCCACCTCGGTGACGATCCAACCGCACTCGAGCGCGATTACCGCCGCCACGCCGGCGCCGGCGCCGGCGCGCCAGAACCAGATCGACTCCGGCAGGGTGCGCTTTCGCCAGGCGACGAAGGCAAACCAGGCGCCGAGACCCAGCAGCGCGGTGCCGATCCCGACCATGGTGTCGAAGGCGAGATGCATCAGGGTGGGCTTGGCCGGGCGCTCGTCGGACGGGGTCTGATCGAGTCCGGTGACGACGGTATCGGGCGAGAAGCCGACCAGGATCGAATCCACCGAGGGCAGCGCGATGGCGCCCTTGACCTTGCCGTCGATCAGCACCCCGCCCACGTACTCGTCCTGGTGGGAGCCGGTCTTCTGCACGTATTCCATCGCCGCGAACTTGGCCGGCTGATCCTCGGCGATCGCCCGGGCGGCGGTGTCCCCGACCCCGATTTGGATCGGCGTCGCAATCGCCGCGATCGTGAAGGGGATGGCAAACCCGAGGCGGTGCAGGCGGTCGCGTCGCCCCCGCAGCCAGCCAACGGCGTAAACCGAGGCGACGAGGAACCCGGCGACCATGTAAGCGGCGAGGATCATGTGCGCGACCTCGTAGGGCATCGCATTGTTGAAGATCACCTTCAGCGGCTCGACCTTGGTGACCTTGCCGGCGGCGTCGAGTGTGAAGCCGCCCGGTTGGTTCATCCAGGAGTTGGCGGCCACCACCGACAGGGCACCGCCGATTCCGGCGATCACGATCGGTATGCCGCTGAGCAGATGGGCGCGCGGGCTGAGGCGATCCCAGCCGTAGATGTAGACCGCGATGAAGATCGCCTCGGTGAAGAAGAAGATCCCCTCGACCGCGAACGGGAAGCCAAACACACCGCCGAAGCGCCTCATCAACTCCGGCCACAACAGACCGAACTCGAAGGAAAGAACGGTGCCGGTAACCGCGCCAACCGCGAACAACACCGCCATTGCCTTCGCCCAGCGCCGGGCCAGCGTCAGGGCCGCCGGCTCGTCCCTGCGCAGGCCCCACCAGTTAGCGGCCAGGGTGATCGCCGGGAAGCCGACCCCCATGGCGGCGAAGACGATGTGAAAGCCGAGCGTGAAGGCCATTTGCTCTCGGGCAGGCAGCAGCTGGCTCGAGGCGGCGGCGAGACTCATCGATACCTCACTCGCCCAGTGCCGAAGCCGCTTCGGGGTCGAGGATCAGCTCCAGCGGGCCGGCGCCGAGGAGGCTGGCGGGCACGGCGGGATCAGGATCGCCTACCACGGCGGCGACCGCGCCCGCCTTGCCGGCGCCGGTGGCGAGCATCAGCGGTGTGCGGGCGGCGCTCAACACCCCGAGCGTCATCGTCACCCGATCCGGAGGCGGCTTGGGCGCGTCGTGGACCGCGACGCAGATGCCGCCGGCGCGCAGCGCCGGAGCGTTCGGAAACAGCGAGGCGGTGTGCCCGTCCTCGCCGAGCCCGAGCAGGACCGCGTCAAAGGAAGGCAGGCCGCTGGTCCCGGCGGGCACGCGGGCGGCGATCAGCTCGGCATATGCGGTGGCCGCCTGCTCGGCTGAATTGCCCTCTGTGGGGACGGGATGGGCGCTGGCGCCTGTCGTCCTCTCGAGCAGGGTCTCGCTGAGCATGCGGTAGTTGCTGGCCGGATCGTCAGCCGGGACCAGGCGCTCGTCGCCGAGCCACAGCTCGACGTCCTCCCAGTCATCGATCAACTCGGCGAGACGCTCGTAGGCCGGGCGCGGCGTGTCGCCTCCGGCGAGGGCGAGGTGGACGGCATGGCCCCCGGAGCGGCCCGCCTCGATCGCGCCGGCCAGGCGCTCGGCGGCAAAATCGGACGCGGCGGCGGGAGGGGCGGCGACGGTGACGCGGGCCATCGCTCGACTCCGCCGGAGCGTCCGCCTCAGGACGGCTTCTCGTCGTGGCCGCCGAACTGCTTGCGCATCGCCGAAAGGACCTTGTTGGCGAATTCATCGAGGTCGCGGGAGGCGAACCGAGACTGCAGCGCCGAGCTCAGCACCGGCGCCGGCACCCCCTCCTCAATCGCCGCAATCGAGGTCCAGCGACCCTCGCCGGAGTCAGAGACGTTGCCGGCGTACTCGGAGAGCTCCGGCGATTCGACCAGCGCGGCCGCAGTCAGATCGAGCAGCCAGGAGCCGACCACGCTGCCCCGCCGCCAGACCTCGGTCACAGCGGGGATGTCGATCTCGTACTGGTAGTACTCGGGATGGTCGAGCGGGGCGGTCTCGGCGTCGGCCTCGCGCTCGGTCTTGCCGGCATTGGCGTTCTTGAGGATGTTGAGCCCTTCGGCGTAGGCGGCCATCATCCCGTACTCGATCCCGTTGTGGACCATCTTCACGAAGTGCCCGGCGCCGTTGGGACCGCAGTGCAGATAGCCCTTCTCGGCCGGGGTCGGCTCGCCACCGCGCCCGGGCGTGCGCTCCGCCGCCTCGATGCCGGGGGCCACGGTGGCGAAGATCGGGTCGAGGCGTTGCACGGCTTCGTCGGGGCCTCCGATCATCAGGCAATAGCCGCGGTCGAGCCCGAAGACGCCGCCGCTGGTCCCGCAGTCGATGTGGTCGATGCCGTTCTCGGCGAGCCCGGCGGCCCGGCGGATGTCGTCGCGGTAGTAGGAGTTGCCGCCGTCGATCACCACGTCGCCCCTCTCGAGCACCCCGGCTACGTCATTGACGGTCTTCTCGGTGATTTCACCCGCCGGGACCATCACCCAGACCGCGCGGGGCGCCTCGAGCTTGGCGGCCAGGTCCTGCAGCGAATCGGCGCCCACGGCGCCCTCGCCCGCCAGCTCCTCGATCGCCCCCGGATTGACGTCGTAGATGACGCACTGGTGACCGTCGCGCATCAGCCGCCGCACGATGTTGGCGCCCATCCGCCCCAGGCCCACCATTCCAAGCTGCATGCGCCGATCCTTTCCTCGCCAGCGGTCGGCCGCCATCGTATGCGACGCGCCGATCGCCGAGCGTGGATAGGAGATACTTCGGCGGATGCTGTTCCGCGAGCACCGACCGCCGGCGGCCGAGGCCACGCCAGGGGCGTGGCTGCGCCTGGCTGCGCTGGGAGCCGCGGCCGCCACCGCGCTGGTTGTGATCAGCGGCGCGCTGCAGCTGGACGTACCCCACAAGACGATGGGCGTGCTCGCCGCGCCGCTGCTGCTCGCGGTAGTGCTCGCCGCCTACGGAGCCCACCGGCGGCTGCTGGCGATCTCCACCGTCGCCCTCGGGCTGTTCGGGCTCGAGAGCGCCGTCGGCGCGGTCGTCGCCCTGGCCGGAGATCCCGCCTGGGCGGGCGGCCTGCACCTCGCCTTCGCCGGCCTCGCCTTCGCCGCCTCCCTGCTCAGTGCCGCCACAGCCTTTCGCGGTGAGCAGGTGCCGGCCGGCGCCTGGCGCGATTACCTGGAGCTGACCAAGCCGCGGATCATGGTCCTGCTGCTGATCACCGCTGCCTGCGGCATGTTCGTCGGCGCCGGGGGCGTGCCCGAGCTCTGGCAGCTGGCGGTGCTGCTGGTCGGCGGAGCCCTCGCCTCGGGCGGGGCCAGCGCTCTCAACCATTACCTCGACCGCGACATCGACGGGCTGATGGGCGGGCGAACTGCGGAGCGGCCGATCGTCGCCGGCAGGCTGATCGCACCCCGCGCCCTGGAGTTCGGCCTGGTGCTCTCGGCCTTCTCCTTCGTGCTGCTGGGCAGCCTGATCAACGTGCTGACGGCGGCGCTGGCGCTGGCCGGGGGCCTGTTCTACGTCGTCGTCTACACCGGGTGGCTGAAGCGCTCCACGGTCGAGAACATCGTCATCGGCGGCGCCGCCGGCGCGGTGCCGCCGCTGGTCGGCTGGGCCGCAGCGACGGGCAACCTGACCCTGCCGGCGATCTTTCTGTTTTTGATCGTCTTCTTCTGGACCCCGCCGCACTTCTGGGCCCTCGCCCTGCTGATCAAAAACCAGTACGCGGCGGCTGAGATCCCGATGTTGCCGGTGGTGCGCGGGGACCGCGAGACCGCCCGTCGCATCGTCATCTACTCGCTGGTGCTGGCCCTGAGCACGCTGTTGCCGTTCCTCTCGCAGACGGTCGGCGGCATCTACCTCGCCACAGCGCTCCTTCTCGACGGCGTCTTCATCTATTTGGCGATGGATCTCTCCCGCCACACCAACCTGGCGGGAGCCCGGCGGCTGTTCCACTTCTCCCTGCTCTACCTCGCATTGCTGTTCAGCGCCATGGCGCTGGATACGGTCCTGATCGCTTGACCGCCAGGCCACCGAGGGACAAGGCCGGCGACGCCCTGGTCATCTTCGGCATCACTGGCGATCTGGCCCGCAAGATGACGATTCGCGCCCTCTACCGGCTCGAGAAGGGCGGGCGCCTGGACGTGCCGATCGTCGGCGTAGCGCGCAACGACTGGACCGAGAAGAACATCCAGCGCCACTTCCGCGAGGCGCTGCGTGAGAACGGCGTCAAGATCGAGAAGAAGGTGTTCGACCGCCTCGCCGGGCGCCTGCACTACGTGCAGGCCCTCTACGACGACGAAGCCTGCTACGCCCGGGTGGCAGCGAAGCTGAAGAAGCTGCGCTCGAAGGCGCCGGTCTTCTACCTGGAGATCCCGCCCTCGCTGTTCGCCACCGTGGTCAGCGGCATACACGGGGCCGATCTCACCGAGCGCGCGCGGATCGTGATCGAGAAGCCCTTCGGCCACGATCTGGATTCGGCCCGGGCGCTGAACGCGAAGCTGCGGGAGATGCTCGACGAGAATCAAATCCTGCGCATCGACCATTTCCTCGGCAAGGAGCCGGTGATGGACATCCTCTACCTGCGCTTTGCCAACTCGCTGCTGGAGCCGCTGTGGAACCGCGAGTACGTCTCCCACGTGACAATGACGATGGCCGAGGACTTCGGGGTCGAGGACCGTGGCCGCTTTTACGACCCGGTCGGGGCGCTGCGCGACGTGGTCCAGAACCATCTCCTGCAGGTGCTCGGCCTGATCGCCATGGAGCCGCCGGCCGGCCGCGGTGAGGACCCGATCCGCGACGCCAAGCTGCAGCTGTTCAAGGCCGTCAACGACGCCGATCCGAAACGCTACGTGCGCGGCCAGTACACCGGCTACAAACGAATTTCCGGTGTCAAGCGCAACTCGCAGACCGAGACCTTCGTGGCGCTCGAGCTGGCCATCGACAACTGGCGCTGGAGCGGCGTCCCCTTCTTCATCCGCGCCGGCAAGGCATTGGCCGCGAGGGCCACCGAGGTGAGGATCTGCTTCAAGCAGCCGCCGCGGCTGGGCAAAGGGGAGGTCGTCACCCACCCCAGCGGCCGCAACGAGCTGGTGATCCGCATCGACCCCAAACCGGGGGCGCGCCTGCGCTTCTACGCCAAGGCCGCCGGCGCCGACAAACCCGATCCCGCCGACTTCGAGGTCCTGTTCGAAAAGCAGCCGGGGCAGGACCCCGAACCCTATGAGCGCCTGCTGTTCGACGCGATCCGCGGCCACACGGGCCTGTTCACTCGCGAGGAGGCGGTCGAGGAGACCTGGCGGATCGTGCAGCCACTGCTGGAAAAGCCGCCGCCGGTCAAGTCCTATCGGCGCGGCAGCTGGGGCCCCTCCGAATGCGAGGGGATCACCCGCAGGGTCTGCGAATGGGAGCTGCCGTGGCTGCCCGAGGAATCGGGGAAGGAGCCGCCGAGCTAGTCCTAGGTCGACGGAGCGATTGGGCCGACCTCGATGTCGAGATCGGCCTCGATCACGTGACTGACCGCGTTGATCAGCGCCAGGTGCGTGAAGGCCTGGGGGAAGTTGCCGAGGTGGCGGCCGCTGCGCCCCTCGATCTCCTCGCCGTAGAGGTAGAGCGGCCCGGCGTGGGCGAGCATCTTCTCGCAGAGGTGACGGGCTCGCTCGGCCTCGCCGATCTCCGAGAGCGCCGAGACCAGCCAGAACGAGCAGATGGCGAAGGTCCCCTCTTCGCCGTGCAGCCCGTCGTCGGTTTCGTCGACCTTGTAGCGCAGCACCATCCCGTGATCGGTCAGCTCGTCGGCGATCGCCAGCACCGTGGCCCGGATCCGCTCGTCATCGGCCGGCAAAAAGCGAACCAGCGGCATCAGCAGCACCGAGGCGTCGAGGGCGTCGGTCTCGTAATGCTGTCGAAAGACACCGCGGTCGGAGAGCGCATTGGCGAGGATGTCGGCGTGGATCTTGTCTGCTTCGGCCTGCCATTTCTCGGCAATCGGCCGGCGCACCTTCTCCGCCAGCCGCGCGGCGCGGTCGAGCGCCACCCAGCACATCAGCTTCGATGACGTGTAGTGCTTGGGATCGCCGCG
>JBHEMJ010000042.1:0-4164 GCA_046262655.1 Solirubrobacterales bacterium
GCTTGTCTTGACCCGGACCTTGCGGCCAAGGAAGCGCTGGAAGTGCTCGGGCTTGGTCAGCGGGCGCTCGGGCCCGGGAGAGGACACCTCAAGGCCCCAATCCTCCAGCAGCTCGCCCAGTTGCCTGGTGACCCGCTCGCAGAGCCCCAGGTCCACTCCGCCCGGGCGGTCGATGAACAGGCGCAGGCGCTCGTTGCCGGCGCGCTCGAGCGCGATCACTTCGACCTCCGGCTCTGATTCGGCCAGCCGGACTTCGATCTGCTGCTGAAGTTGCTGGGTTTCTGCACTCATCTCCGTCTCCATTGCCCGCCTGATGCCGCAAAAAAAGGCGGGCCAGGCCCACCTTTCGCGACGAATCGGGTTGCGAAAAAGCTATGACCAAGTATAGCCCTCAGCTCTCCAACATCAAGGTCACCGGCCCGTCGTTGACCAGCGCAACTCCCATGCAGGCTCCGAAGACGCCCTTGGCGGCTCCGACGATCTGGCAAAAGCACTCGTACAGGGGCTCTGCCTGCTCTCTCGGCGCTGCCTTCGCATAGCTCGGCCGGTTGCCCTTGCGCGCGTCGCCGTAGAGGGTGAACTGGCTGACGCAGAGAATCTCGCGGTCGGGACCTAGCGGTTCGTTCATGCGCCCCTCCGCGTCGTCGAAGATGCGCAGCTTGGTGACCTTCTCCGCGAGGCGGGCTGCGTCTGCCTCGCCGTCTGCGCGCGAGACACCGAGCAGGATCACCATCCCCGGGCCGATCTGGGCCACGCGCTCGCCCTCGACGTCGACGGCGGCCTGGCTGACCCTCTGGACGATCGCCCTCAGACTCTCACGCCAGCCATTCGCGCTCGGCGAGCCTCGCGCTCACGCCAGCCGCTCGCGGTAGATGCGGTAGTCCTTGCGTTCGGGGCGCAGGTTCGAAGCCAGGGCCAGATGGTGGCGAGCGCGGTCGGTGGCGCCGATCTTGGTCAGGGCCCGCCCGAGGCAGAAATGCGCGTAGTCGTCGACAGGGTGGGTCTCGACGATCGCCTCGAACTCGTTGGCGGCTTCCGCGAAATGGTTGGAGCGGAAGTATGCGCGGCCGAGGGCCTCACGGACCGAGGTCTTCTCGGGCTCGCGGCGAACGACCTCTTCGAGGGGCACGGTGGCCTGTTCGAAGGCGCCGTCCTCGAGCAGCTCGATGCCGCGCCGGTACAGCGTGTAGGTGGTCTCATCGGCCATGCACCCATTTTAGAAACCCGTGCAAGCCGGCTCGCCGGTCATGCCGGGTGGGGTCAGCCGGAAGACTTCTCGGCTGCGGCGTGAGCGGTGCGGATCGCATCGACGCGATCGAGGATCGCTTCCGCGACAGCGTCCTTGGAGTCGATTTCGACCTGCTGCTCGCGATCGGCCTCGACGATCGTCACTTCGTTGCGCTCCGAGTCGAAGCCGATCTCGGCGTTCGACACGTCGTTGAAGACGATCGCGTCGACACCCTTGCGCTCGAGTTTGGCGCGGGCCCGCTCGATGCCGCCCTCGCCCTCGGCCTCGGCGGCAAAGCCGATCAGCGTCTGGCCCTCCGCCCGCCTCGCGGCCAGCGAGGCGAGGATGTCCTCGGTCTGCTCGAGGTGCAACTCGAGCTCGCCGTCGCGGGCGAGCTTGCCCGCGGCGGGCTCCGAGGCGCGGAAGTCGGCGGGCGCGGCGGCCATCACCAGGGCGTCGGCGGCGGGGAACTCGCGCTTCAGCGCCGCCGCCATCTCCTCGGTGGTCTCGACGTCAATCCGGCGAACGCTCGGCGGAGCCGGAAGCGAGACGTTGGCCGCGACCAGTGTCACCTCCGCCCCCCGTCGCGCGGCCGCCCCCGCAAGGGCGAGGCCCATGCGCCCGCTGGAGCGGTTGCCGATGAAGCGCACCGCGTCGATCGGCTCGCGGGTGCCGCCGGCGCTGATCAAGACCTTGAGCCCCTCCCACGGTCCCGGCGGAGCAGGGAGCGCCGCCTCGATCGCTCGTAGCAGCGTCTCGGGCTCGGGCAGGCGGCCGAGGCCGTGCTCGCCCCGCGAGGCCAGCGCGCCCTCCTCGGGCTCGATCACCGTGACGCCGCGCTGGCGCAGTGTGGCCAGGTTGGCCTGCGTCGCCGCGTCGCGGTACATGCGGTCGTTCATCGCCGGGGCAAGAAGCCGCGGCGCCGCGCAGGCCAAAAAGCTGGTTGTCAGCATCGAGTCCGCCATGCCGGCGGAAAGCTTGGCGATCGTGTTGGCGGAGGCCGGGGCGACGATGTAGGCATCGGCGTTGGCCACTACCTCGAGGTGGCCGATCGGGTCGTGCTCGGGAACGGCATCGCCGGGAAAGGCGCCGCGGACGGGGTCGCGCTCGAACTCGTCGCTCAGCACCGGCGCCCCGACGATTCCCTCGAAGGAGGCAGGACCGATGAAGCGCTTTGCAGCAGGTGTCATCAACACCCGAACCGAGTGCCCCGCCTTGGTCGCCAGGCGCGCCAACTCGAGCGCCTTGTACGCGGCTATTCCTCCACTGACGCCGATCAGGATCCGGGGCAAGCCCCCTCCCCTCTTGAGGTATTAGGCCTTGTACTCGTACTTGATCTTGCCCTGCGCGGTCTCCTCCAGGGCGATCGTCAAGTAGTTGCCGGTGGGCGTCTCGACCATCGGCGGCGTGTGCTCCCCGTAGGAGCCCTCACTCAGTGAGTGGTAGTAGGCGTTGATCTGCCGGGCCCGCTTGGCGGCGATGAGAATTGCCGCGTAGTGGGAGTCGGCGTGATCGAGGAGCTTGTCAACTCTGGGTTTGATCATTGCCCTCAGTCTAGAGACAGTTGGCCCCGGATCAGTTCTTCGAGCTCCGAGCCAGCCCTCTGCATGTCGGCGTTCACGACCCGGTGGGGAAACTCCGGGGCCGCGTCGAGTTCGCCCTCGGCGGTCTTCAGCCGCGCTTCGATCGCCTCGGAACTGTCGGTGCCGCGGCCGGTGAGCCGCTCACGAAGCGCGGCCGGGCCGGGCGGCGCGATGAAGATCTGCACCGCCTCCGGCATCGAGTCGCGGACCTGGCGCGCGCCCTGCACCTCGATCTCCAGCAGTACCGAGCGGCCGGCGGCGAGGCGCTCTTCAACCTCGCTGCGCAGCGTCCCGTAGCGGTTGCCCGAATAGGTCGCGTGCTCGAGGAAGTCCCCCGCCTCGACCCGGCGATCGAACTCGGCCGGCTCGAGGAAGTGGTACTCGCGGCCGTCCTGCTCGCCGCGCCGCGGAGCGCGGGTCGTCGCCGAGGTCGAGAGCTCGAGGCCCGGCACGCGATCGAGCAATCTCGAGATCAAGGTTCCCTTCCCGACTCCCGATGGACCGGTGATGACAAAGACCTTGGCGGAAGCCATGGAGCGAGGCTATTGCGAAAAGCGGACGCCGGTATGCGGCGGCGGTCGCGCTAGCGCTGCAACTGCGTGACGAGTTCCTTGCGCTGGCGCTCGGAGAGACCGCCGATCGTCTTGCTCGGCGAGATGCGGCACTGGTTGAGGATGCGGTTGGTCTTCACCCGCCCGTACTTGGGAACGGCGAGCAGCATGTCGAAGACCTTGGCAGTCTCGACGTATTCGGGCGGGTCGAGAAGCAGGGTGCGGATATTGACCCTCCCCGCCTTCAGGTCACGCTTCAGCTTGGCCCGCTGGGTGCGGATCCCGTTCGCCCTCCTCAGAGCCTCCATCCGCTGGTCGAGGGACCTCTTGGGGGCGGAGTTGGAGGTCTTCGAGGGAGCCGGCACCATCGCGGGCGATCATATACCCGGCCCACGGGCTCATCGCAAGTTTTTTCTACGCGTTTTGCGATAAGAGCTCGCTGGCGATGCGCCGGCCCGCCATCGGATCGCGGAAGCTCTCGGTCCCGACGGCGACGAGCTGGGCGCCGGCGGCGAGGAAATCGCGGGCGTCGCCCGTACCGCTGATTCCCCCCATCCCGATCACTGGGATACCGACCGCGGAACTGACACGCGCCACCTGCTGCAGGGCGACCGCCCTCACCGCCGGGCCCGAGAGTCCACCGCTAGCGCCTCCGAGCCAGGGTCGCCCGGTGGTGGGATCGATCGCCATTGCCTTCAGCGTGTTGATCAGCGAGACGGCATCAGCCCCGGCCTGCTCGGCGGCAGCGGCGACGGGGGCCGGGTCCTCGACGTTGGGGGTGAGCTTGACGATCAGCGGCTTG
>JBHEMJ010000043.1:0-29651 GCA_046262655.1 Solirubrobacterales bacterium
AGCCGCAACCTCAAAGCCGCCTCCCCCTTCGCCGCCCAGATCGACCCGATCGTCCGCTCCCTCCGCGGCCGGCCGGCCGCCGTTCCCGGCTAGAGCAGCTCCTCGACCGTGACCAGCGCCCGAAAGGGCGCTCCACCGGCGGCTTCGATCGCCTCGCCTCCGCCAGCCAGCCGGTCGACGACAGCGATCGTGCCCACCACCTCCAGGCCCTCAGAAAGGATTCGCTCGATCGCCCGCACCGTGGACCCGCCGGTGGTGACCACATCTTCGAGGACCAGACAGCGGGTGCCGGGCTCCAGCAGCGGCCCCTCGACCCAGCGTTGCAGCCCGTGCTGCTTGCGATCCTTGCGCACGAAGAAGGCGAGGAGCTGCTCGCCGCCGGGGGCGGCGATCGCCGCACAGGCGAGCGGGTCGGCGCCGACGCTCATCCCTCCTACGGCCTGGGCGCCGAGCTCAGCCGCGACGCCGGCGATCAGTCGCCCGGCGGCCTTGAAGGCCGGAGACCGCAAGAGGGCGCGCTTCGCGTCCACGTAGTAGTCGGCGGTCTGACCGCTGGCGAGGGTGACCTCCCCACGCACGACCGCGTGTTCGCGCAGCTCGCTGCGCAGGGTGTCGCGAGCCTCGCTCATCGTGGCGCAGGCTAATCGCTCGCCTAGCCCAGGGCGTCGCGGAAGCCTTGTCGCCAGCTCGGGTGACGGGGACTCCACCCGAGCTCACGCTTCGCCTTCTCGTTGGAGGCGCCACGCAGCTTGGTCATCATCGTCGCGGTATAGCCGCCGACGACAAGGCGCGCCAGCCACTTGGGCGCACGTCGCGGCGGTGATGCCCCGAGCGCTTTTGCATAATCGGGCAGCCACTCGCGAACGGGCGCGGGCTGGTCATCACACACGTTGTAGATCCCGGGGTCACCGCCATCGAGGGCGGCGATCGAGGCGGCAACGACATCGTCGAGATGACAGAAGGAGAACAGCCCCGCGCCGTCACCGACCACCGGGAAGCGACGCTTTCGCACCTCCTCCGCTGTGTAGCCGTCAGAGGCGAAGCTGGTTCCCGGGCCGTACCAGAAGCCGAACCGCAGCACCAGGCCCTCGATGTCGCCGGCTCCGGTGACGGCTGCCTCCATCGCCTCGTGGACCTTGACCGTGCGCACGATGTGCGGCGGTCCGTCCCGGTAGAGCGGGGCATCCTCGCTCTTCACCGGGCCGCCCTCCGGCTGGTAGAGAAAGCAGACATTCTGCACGACTATCCGCCTGGCGCCGGCACCCCTCGCCGCGGCGAGCATATTGGCGGTGCCCTGGCCTCGGACGAGGTCGTTGGCCGCGTAGGCCTTCTTCATGTTGCGCGGGTTCAGGTCGGGGGGGAGCTTGGTCAGATGCGAGAGCACAACCTCCGGCCGCGACTGGTCGACAGCCGCCCTCACCGAGTCGGCGTCGAGGACGTCGGCGACGACCGCCGCGGCCCCGGACGCGCGGATGCGCTCGGCGCTGCGCGCGGACCGCGTCAGCCCGACCACCTCGTGGTCCAGCTCCAGCAACGCCGGAATCAACCGGCTGCCGATCACCCCGCTGGCACCGGCCAAAAGGACCCTCACGACTAATCTCCGGGCGGATAGTCGCTCGGGCGTCGTGACGTTGGGGAAGGCCGGTCAGCGCTACCGGCTCGCTCGTCGGAGGCGACCTTGGCCAGGTAGGCGAGCGCCGCCGCACCGAGACCGATCAGGATCGTGTCGCTCCAGCCGCGGCCGTTGGAGGTGGCCTGGCCGATGTCAAACAGGTGGTTGATGGCGTGAATCGCGTACCAGATCGCCGCCACCACGCAGACCGGCAGCCGCCAGGCGGATCGGCGGGCGGCGATCAAGAGGCCGATGCCGCCGGCCACGTAAAAGGAGCCCGTATCGCCCAGATAGTGGTCGTTGCGTATCCCGTACTCGCCGATGTGGTCGAAGAAATAGCCGGGCTCCAGGAGCATGACCAGCCCGATCGCCAGGTTCAGCACCCCGAAGGCGATCAGGGCCGTGCGCTGCGCGGGCTCGGTCATCGCCGCGAGCCTAGAGGATCGCAGCGATGGCGTTCTGCCTAGTGGTAGACGTAAATCGTATCCCCGATGTCGATCCAGTTGTAGATGAACCTGGAATCAGGTATCGGGTTTCGTAGGCAGCCGTGACTGGCGGGGTAATTCGGCACCGGACTGTAGCCGTGGGTGGCGTAGCCGCGGATGAAGTAGGAGGAGAAGTACATGCCCTTGGCGTTGTATCCCGGGGTCTTCAGATAGAAGGAGTACTTACCGGTCACCGTCGGGGTGGCCGGGGCGCCAGAGGAGATCGGGAAGGTGTACTTGGGCTCACCACCCTCGGCGAGGACCAGCACCTGCCGCGAGAGATCGGCCTCGACGTGCTTGCCGTCGTCGGGGTGGGCCAGGGGGAAGGCGCCACGGCCCTCCAACAGTCTGCGGAAGATTCCCTTCCCATAGCGCGTGTTGCGGTGCATCTTGTTGACCTTGCGGAAGGCGAGCAACGCCAGGCCGGTGGAATCGGTGAAGCGCTTCTTGCCGCGCACGAAGTAGCCCTGGTCGCGCAGGGCGCTGTGCAGCAGGGCGACCTCCGGTCCGTGCGAGCCCTTCTTCAGCTTCTTGGGGAGTCCGACATTGAAAGCGATCGTTCTGGCAGCGGTGGCGGTGCTCGCGGTGATGTTGTATTGGCAGCAGCGCTCGACGTAGACCGGGAGGCTGAACTCGCCGTTGGTCTTGGTCAGCACGCTACGGGTGAAGATCGTCTCGTCACCGATCGTCGCTTTGACGGTCACCGGCACTCCGGGCCCGGCGGGGGCCACGGTTCCGTTGACTGTGACCGTCGAGCCGGCGTCGGCAACCTGGTTTCGGACCCCGGCCAGCGTCAGGTCGACCGTGTCGGCTTGCGCCAGTGGGATCGACGCGAAAAACACAGTCGCAAAGGCGCAGGCGCCACATAGTGCGCCCCTGATCCCCGTCCGAGTCACAGTCGCGGCATGTTAGCTGACCGGTCAGCCACCGCTCAGCATATGTTTGGCCCTCTCAGCCGACCGCGAGCGCCAGCGAGTTGTTGAGCGCGTGGGCGATGATGCCGGGCCAGATCGAACCGGTCCTTTCGTAGAGCAGCGCCAGCCCGGTGCCGAGGATCGCCAGTGGAATGGCGGCCGTCGGCCCGGTGGGCGCGTGCACGGCGCCGAACACGAGCCCCGAGATGAGAGCCGCGGGCAGCCGCGAGAGGTGACGGCGCAGCCCGGCGAAGAAGAACCCGCGGAAAAAGGTTTCCTCGGCGATCGGCGCCACCACGCAGATCAGAAAGACGGCCAGCGAAGCCAGCCAGACCCCGCGGTCGAGACCAAGCTGGGAGCCGATGTCCTCCTGGTCTGGCTGCACCACGATCGAGACCAGGGCGGCGGCCACGTAGTAGACGAACAGCGTTCCCAGCAGCTGGCCGATGGCCTTCAGCTGAAAGCGCCGCCAGCCGAGCCGGCTCAGCGTCGCGCCCAGATCGAAGCTGCCATCGGCGTCGTTCTGGCGCGCCACATACAGCGCGGTGCCGACCAGACCGGCGGTCAGCAGAGCCTGGGCGCCGAGGATCGCCCCCAGCGAGGAGAGGTCGGTATCGAAGGGAAGGATCACCAGCGGCGCCACGAACGCCGCCAGGAACAGTCCGCCGACCATGCCCCAGATCGTCTGGCGCAGGTTCCAGTTGACCTCGGGCAGCCTGCGCGGCCCGTCGCCGCGATCCTCGGGCTCGGAGGCGGTGGCGGACAATGGAGCGGCGATTCCGGTAGCGGGCGGCTCGGGTAGCCGGACATGCTCGCGGTCGGTCAGCGGCGTCGAATCATCGGCTTCCACGGCGGTGGCGGCCGGAGCGGGTACCGTCGGTGGGCGCTCGCTGACAACCACGGTGTGGCCGAGCTTGTCTCCGAGGCGCTGGCGGCGAGCGGTATTGGCGATCATCACCGGACCGACGATCAGGTAATCGGCAGGCCGCAGCAGATTGCGTATCGAGCAGGCCGCGAAGCTCGCCTTGCCGCCGTCCTCAGCGAGAACCCGCATGCCCATCACCTGCTTGCCGACCGTTCGGCCCCACCTGGACTCGCAAAAGGCAAAGTAGTTGAGCCACAGGGAGGCGAGGGCGATGAGCAGGATTCCAACCGTCTCGGGATGGTCCTCGTAGACGCTCTGGGGCATGTAGCCGAGGATGTAGCCCGCCGCGACGAACCACAGGCTGTCATCGATCGCGGCCGCGACGAAGCGGTTGAACGGGCTTTCCAGGGGCAGCGCTTGTCGTGGCTCGAAGCGCATCTGCTAGAGATGCTTAACGATCTCGCCGAGGGAGGCAATGTCGCCCCTTCCGCCCCGGTCGAGCAGCAGTACCTCGATGCCCGCTGCCCGGGCCGCCGCGACATCCTCCTCAACCGTGTCGCCGACATGCACGACCTCGCCCGGCTGCACGCCCGCCAGCTCCAGGGCGGGCTCGAAGATCGCCGGGTCTGGCTTGCGGGCGCCGGCTTGCGCCGAGGAAACGGCGCCGTCGAGCCACGCCCCGAGCCCCACCCGGTCCAGCACAGCCGGCAGACTGCAGTCCCAGTTAGAGACGACGACGGTCTTCAAGCCGCGCTCGCGAAGCCGCGCGAGGGCCGGGGCGCTGTCGGGGTAGGCGCGGAATCGGAGGGAGCCGAGCAGCTGCGAGACGCTGATCTCGGTCCCGAGCCGATCGCTGAGCAGCGCCGCGCAGCGTTCCCGCAACCCGGCCAGCGACTCCGAATCGCGACCCTCGTGCGCGTGCTCCTTGTAGTAGGCCATCTCGGCCCGCACCGCCCCGACCAGCCTTTGCTCGGGCACTTCGGGGGGAACGACCGGGCGCAGGTATCTCCACGGGGCCTCGAGCTCGACCAGGGTGCCGAGCGCGTCGAGGAAGACCGCCCTGAACGTGAAATCGCGGTCGGTGGCCACAGACCTGGCAGCCTAGAGCCCCCCATGCACCCGCTTCTGATGGAACAGACTTTCTGGCAGGCTCACGGCAACCAGGTCTCCGCCGCGATCACGATGCTGGTGGCGATGCTGATCGCGGTGATCGTCGACCGGCTCCTCTTCGGCTCGGCGGAGAAGGCGGCCTCGAAGGTGGATACCGAGGTCTTCTCGCGGGAGGCGCGCACGCGCCTGCGCCTGTTCCGCCGTCTGCTGTTCGTGGTGATCATCGCCATCGGCGTCGCCCTCGCGCTGAGCCAGTTCGCCGAGATCAAGCGACTGGCCACCGGGCTGCTCGCCTCGACCGCCGTGCTCGGCCTGGTCGTCGGCTTCGCCGGGCGCCAGGTGATCGCCAACGCGGTCGCCGGGGTGATAGTGGCGGTTACCCAACCGGTGAGGATCGGCGATCTGGTCACGATCGAGGACCGCGACGGGCGCGTCGCCGACATCACCCTCACCTACACGGAGATCGACACCGAGGACGGCCGCCGGGTGGTGGTCCCCAACGAGAGGCTGACCACCAACGTCGTCGTCAATCGCTCCGCGGGCAGCGCCCGCGCTCCGGCGGTGATCACGGTGGGCGCCCCGCCGGGGATGGACGTCGAGGCGGCGCGCAAGGCGATCGAGGCCGCCGGCGCCAGATCCGTGGTCCTTACCGAGCTAAACCACGACAGTGCCCGGCTCGAGGTCAAGGCCGAGCGGGACATCGGCAAGGCGCGCGGCGACCAGGAGTCCGAGCTGCGCGAAACCGTGCAGTCGGCGCTGCGCCAGGCCGGCCTGCTCGCCGGGCCCACCGGGTAAGTACCCTTTCCGCTCCATGAGTGCGCGTGCTCGAAGAAGGCACCGTCGCTCTGGCAGGAAGCGCAACCCCTTTCTGTTGGCGATGGTCGTGCTGGGCGCCTGTTTGGCGCTGGTCATCCTCACCTTTGGGGTCTTCGTCCTGGCGATCGCCGCCGAGACGCCGCCGCTCGATCAGCTGCAGCCGATCGACGAGGGCAGCAACTCGATCGTCTACGCGGCTGACGGGTCGCGGCTAGGCTTCATCCAGTCCGACTCATCACGCACGCCGATCTCCCTGGACAAGATTCCCGAGGAGCTGCAGAAGGCGACGGTCGCGATCGAGGACTCCCGTTTCTACGAACACGGCGGCGTCGACCTCGAGGGCATCGCGCGCGCGGCCTACAACAACATCTCCGCCGGCGAGACCAAGGAGGGTGGCTCGACCATCACCCAGCAGCTCGCCCGCAACCTCTACATCTCCGACCCCCAGCGCGACATCGAGCGCAAGATCCGCGAGGCCAAGCTGGCCGAAGAGATCGAGGGCGCCCATTCCAAGGACTGGATCCTCGAGCAGTACCTGAACACAGCCTCCTACGGGACGATCCAGGGGCGCACCGCGATCGGCGTCGAGGCCGCCGCCCAGACCTACTTCTCCAAGCCGGCCAAGGATCTCGACCTGGCCCAGGCGGCCCTGCTCGCCGGACTTCCCCAGTCGCCCTCGCAGTACAACCCGGTGCTCAACCCCCGCGGAGCCGAGGAGCGGCGCAACGAGGTGCTGCAGAAGATGGCCGACCAGGGCTACATCAGCGACGAGACCGCCCAGCAGACGATCCAGGCGCCGATCGAGCTGCACCCCGGCAACAAGTACACGACCATCCGCGAGCCCTACATCTTCGACTACGTGGAGCAGCAGCTGATCGACCAGTACGGCGTCAACACAGTGCGCAACGGCGGCTTGAAGATCTACACGACGATCGATCCGCGACTCCAGACGGCAGCCCAGCGCGCGGTCGACTCGTGCTCGGTTTGCTCCCCAGGTGGCGGCCCGGCCTCGGCGCTGGCCTCGGTCGACCCCTCCAACGGCGAAATCGTCGCCATAGCTTCGAGCCAGCGCTACTCGAAGGACAGCCAGTTCAACTTCGCCACCCACGCCCAGCGCCAGCCCGGGTCGTCGTTCAAGGCCTACGACCTGACCGCGGCGATCAAGCAGGGCATCGATCCCGACACCACCTACTTCGACGGCACGTCCCCGGCGAGGCTGGATCCCGGAGACGGAACGACGTGGGAGGTCAACAACGCCGAGGCGGGCGGCGGCGTGCTGCCGCTGACCCAGGCAACCTGGGAGTCGGTCAACGTCGTCTTCGCGAAGCTTTCCCTCGACGTCGGTCTCGACAACATCGCCGACACCGCGTACGACATGGGGATCACCTCACCGCTCGGAATCAAGGACGACGGCAGTCCGTGCAAGGAGGGCTCGGGCTGTTTCATCCCGCCGGCCGATTCAATCGGCGGTCTCACCCTCGGCGTCACCCCACTCGAGCAGGCCGACGCCTATGCGACCCTCGCCAACGGCGGGGTCCATCACGACCCGACCGCCGTCAGCAAGGTCGTCTTCTCGGACGGGACCGTGGACGAGCCGACCGCGAGCGACGGCAAGCGCGTGCTCACTCCCGGCCAGGCCTACTCCGTCACCAAGGTGCTCGAAGGCGTGATCACGAGCGGCACCGGCGCGGGCTACACCTCCATCGGCTGCGGCTCGGAGGCCGGCAAGACCGGCACCTCGGAAGATTTGTCCGACGCCTGGTTCGTCGGCTACACGCCGCTCTATTCGACCGCCGTGTGGACCGGTCATCCGCTCTCGCGTGAGAGCACCGGATTCGGCGGGCCGACCTCCGGGCCGATCTGGCGCTCATTCATGGAGGCCGCCCAGGGCGCCAACTGCCCCGAATTCACTGTGCCCGAAACCCTGCCGACCCTGACCGCGTTCCATGGTGAGCACACGTCGTCGTCCAGCTCTAGCGCTTGCACCACCGACTCGGGCTACGGTTCGAGCTCCCTGTCTTGCGCCTCCACCGGGGTGACGACCTCGGGCGCGGGCGCGACTGACGAGAACAAGAACGGCAACGGCAACTACGCGCCGGGCAAGGGCCAGTCCCCCGCTCCGTCGCCGAAGCCCGCGCCGGCTCCCGCGCCGGCCCCCGCTCCGGCGCCGGCGCCGGCGCCGGCGCCGTCGAGCGGCGGCATCACCCCCTGACCAGATTCCGGCCGCCGCCGCGCCCCCCCGGTAGGCGCGCCGGCGGGATCGCTCTCGGGGCGCTGGCCGCCGTGGCCGTGCCGCTCGCCGCTCCCGGCACCGTGGTCGTGCCCGGCGCGCTCGGCGAAGGTCCGGGTTGGCTGCTCGGCCCCTATGGCAGCGGATTCGGGCTCAGCGGCCCCGTCTACTACGCCTGCCTGTGGGTGGCGCTGATCGCCTCGGTCGTGATCTGGCGCAGCGCTCCCGCGCTCGGGCCGCGGCTCGTGTGGAGCGCGATCGGGCTCGCAATTGCGCTCTTCGCGCTGGCGCCGCCGCTGCTGTCCCAGGACGCTTTCAGCTACATCTCCTACGCGCGCATGTCCGAGCTGCACGCAGCCAACCCCTATGAGACCGCGCCGGTGGCCTTTCCCGGCGATGCCGCCTTCCCCTACGTGGGCTGGATCTTCGCGCCGAGCGCCTACGGCCCAGCCTTCACGATCGCCACGCGACCGCTCGGCTCAATCGCGCTGCCCGAGGCGTTCTGGATCTTGAAGAGCGCCGCAGCACTGGGTGCCGCCGGGGTGGCGGCGCTGAGCGCCGCGGTGGCGCGGCGGCGGGGGGTCGACCCGGTGGCAGCCGCCAGCTTCGTCGCGCTCAACCCGATCGTCCTCGTCGACGTGGTCGGCGGTGCCCACAACGACGCGCTGATGATGCTGGCGGCGATGGCGGGGGTGCTGGCGATGCTCGCCGGTCGCCAAGCGACCTCCGGCGCAGCCTTTGCCACCGCGGCGGCGATCAAGATCACCGGCGGGCTGGCGGCGCCGTTCGCACTGGCAGGGGCCGCCCGGGGGCACCCACGACTGCGCCTGGCGCTGGGGGCGATTCTGGCTCTTGTCGTGGTCGTCGCCGCCACCCTGCCCCTCTACGGCCATGGCGCCCTCGACAGCCTGGCACTGCTCGGCGACAATCAGGACCTGACCACCCGACTCAGCCTGCCGCGGATCCTCTCCAACCTGCCGCTGGTCTCCATCGGAGTCGCGCGTGCCGTCACGCTCGGCGCCTACGCGGTGATGGTCGGCTGGCTGCTGATCTGGACCTGGCGCGGTGGCGACTGGGTGCGGGCGGCGGGCTGGGCCGGGCTGGGCCTGTTGCTGGCGACCAGCTGGGTCCTGCCCTGGTACTTGCTCTGGGTGCTGCCGCTCGCGGCGGTGTCCGGCGACGGGCGGCTGCAGACCGCCACGCTCACCCTCTGCGGGCTGCAACTCGCCTACGGGATTCCGGCGTAATGAGACCCCACTGGCGGCTGATCGCCGGCCTTCTCGCGCTGGCCGCCCTGATCGCGGTTGCTGTGCCGCTGGCTGCCCCGGGGCACTCGGTCGTACAGGCGGCCGGCCATGGCAACGACCCATCCTGGCTGCTCGGCCTCTACGGCGATGGGACCGGCGTCGGGGGCGGCGCCTACTTCGACCTCGAGCGGGTCGCCTTCCCGCTCTACCTGGTCGTCTGCCTCTGCGCCAGCGCGATCCCGGCCCGGCTGCTGAAGGGCGCGATCGTGGCATTGATCGCGGCCTTCACGCTGGCTCCGCCGCTGCTCTCCCTCGACGTCTTCTCCTACATCTCATACGCACGGCTGGAGACGCTGTACGACCTGAATCCCTACAAGCACGTGCCGCTGGAGCGTCCCGGTGACGCGGCACTGGTCTTCATCGAGCGCTGGCGCGACGTGACCAGCGCCTACGGGCCGCTGTTCACGCTCGGCTCGCTGCCGCTCGGCGGACTCGGTGTCGGCACCGCGCTGTGGGTCGCCAAGGTGCTGACCGGGCTGGCGACGCTGGCGCTGGTCCGGGTGGTCGGGCGACTGGCGCCGGCGCGCGGTCTGGATCCGCGCCCGGCGATGGCGCTGGTGGCACTCAACCCCCTGGTCCTCGTCCACGTGGTCGGCGGCCCCCACAACGATGCGCTGACGATGCTCGCGGCGACCGGCGGTGTGGCGGCGGTGCTCGGCGCCCGCGAGGCCACCGGCGGCGCGGCGCTGCTGGCGGCGGCGGCGATCAAGGTCTCATCGGGGTTCATCGCCCCTTTCGCGCTGATCGGTGCCGCTCCGCGGCGCGGTCGGCTGCTGTTCGGCGCCGCGGCGGCGGGGGCGGCGGTCGCAGTGGCCTCGGTGGCGATCCTCGGTGGCGGGCTGCTCGACTCGCTGGCGATCGCCGGCGAGAACCAGCAGCGCACCAGCCGCCACAGCTTCCCGGTGACGATCGCCCACGACCTCGGCATCGGAGTCGGCGCGGTCCGTGTGGGTGCCCTGGCCGCCTACGCGCTGCTGATCTTTTACCTGCTGCGCTGGAGCTGGCGGGGCGGCGACTGGGTGCGGGCGGCGGGCTGGGCCGGGCTCGGGCTGTTGCTGGCGACCAGCTATCTGGCTCCTTGGTATGAGATCTGGGTGCTGCCGCTGGCGGCGATCTCACGCGATCGCTGGTTGGTCGCCGGCTCGCTGGCCTTTACCGGCTTCGTGCTCATGCACCAGGTCCCGCTCTAGGTGATCTAGGTTGGCGGCTCGATGAGCCGCCGCAACAGACTCCTCGCTCTGGCGCTCGTGGCGGTGATCCATCTCGCCGCCTTCGCCCCGACGATCGGCTCCTATTCCTCGATTCTCGATCGCGGCTTCTGGCCGCAGGCCGAGCGGGTGCTCGACGGCGACCTGCCCTATCGCGAGGTCAACTTCGAGTATCCGCCGCTGGCGTTGCCGCCGGTCGTAGCGCCGGCGGCGCTCAGCGATGGAGTCGAGGGCTATCGCCACGCCTTCGAGCTGGAGTTGCTGTTCTTCGACCTGGCGATCGTCGCGGTGCTGGCGCTCTGCGCGCCCGGGCCCGAGCGTCGAGTTTGGCAAGCGCTGGGGGTCTACAGCGTCTGCGTGATCGCGACCTCCGGCGTCGTGCTCTGGGACTCGACTATCGAGGCCGCGCCGCTGGTGCTTGCCCGCTTCGATCTGATCCCGGCGCTGCTCATCCTCGCTGCGCTGCTCGCCAGGCGGGCGCGGCGCTCGGCGGCATGGGCGGGCATGCTGGGGGCGGCCGTCGCGATCAAGGCGTTTCCGGCCCTGCTCGTCCCCTCGATGGCGCGGGGCGAGCACCGCGGTCGTCGCGCCGCCATCGCCCTCGGCTTGCCGATCCTCGCGGTGGCCGCGGTCGTCGTGATCAGCGGCGATGAGTTCGCCTCCGCGATCGACTATCACCGCGACCGTGACCTGCAGATCGAAACGGTCGCGGCGACCCCGCTGATGCTCGCCCACCAGCTTGGCGGCACGGGTGCCCGGGTGGTGGTCGGGGGCGGCAGCTTCAACCTCGCCGCCCCGGGAGCCGGCCTCGCCAAGGCGGCCTCGATCGCCCTGCTGCTGGGGAGCGTCGCTCTGATCCTCTACATGGCGCACCGCCGGCGCCTCGACCCCTTCGTCGAGGCGACCGCGCTGCTGGCAGCGGTGGTCGCCTTCGCCCCGGTCCTCTCTCCCCAGTTCCTGCTCTGGGTGCTGCCCGTATCGGCGGTCGCCTACGGGCTGGGCCGCGAGAACGTGGTCCTGATCGGCTGCTTCGTTCTGACCCAGGATGTGCTCCACAACTACATCGGCGTCGAGGCTCTCGAAGGGCCCTTCGTCTGGTCCCTTGCGGCACGCAACGCCCTGCTGCTCGTCTACCTCGCCCTGGTCCTGCTGCCCGTCTTTCGGCCCGGGGCACGGCCCGTACCCTTCGAGGCGGTGATTCAGCATCCCCCGCGCGAGCGGCGCAACCCGGTATCCACCCGTTCCCGGACAGGTGCGCAGGGCGAAGGCCGAGGAGGTGCGGCCTGACCACGGAGCTCGAACTGATCCGAAAGCTGCGCGCGGTGCTGCCGGGGCGAGGCCCGCAGGTGCGTATTGGTCCCGGCGATGACGCCGCGGTCACCGAGCCGCGCGGGGCGACGGCGACCAGCGTCGACGCAATCGTCGAGGGCGTCCACTTCACTCGGCCCGAGTTCAGCCCCGACGCCATCGGCCACAAGGCACTGGCCGCGGCCCTCAGCGACATCGCCGCGATGGGCGCCAGGCCCGGCGAGGCATACGTCGTCCTCGGGCTCCCCCCCGGCGACGAATCGGCCAACGAGGAGCTGTGCCTGGGCATCGCCGAAGGCATCGCGGGCCTGGCTCGGCGCACCGGCACAGCGATTCTCGGCGGCGACATCACCCGCTCCGCGGTACTCAGCGTCGCGGTCACCGCCGTCGGCCACGAACCCCACGGCGCCCGGCTGGTCTCACGTGGCGGCGCTCGGCCCGGAGACGTCCTCGCCGTGACCGGTGAGCTCGGGGGGGCGGCGGCGGCGGCGCGGCTGCTCAACGGCACGGCGGCGGGTGAGCCGCCGGCTCCCGCCACCCTGCACGCCCGCCAGTTCTCGCCCGAGCCGCGGCTGGCCCCCGGGCGGGAGCTGGCCGATGCGGGGGCGACGGCGATGATTGATATCAGCGATGGCCTCGGCGCCGACGCGGGCCATCTTGCCGAGGCGGGTGGAGTCGGCATCGAGATCGAGATGGCCTCCGTGCCGGTCCAGGCGGGGGTGGCCGAAGTCGCCGGCGGTGCAGCGGAAGGGTTGGAGCTGGCCGCCACCGGTGGCGAGGACTTCGAATTGCTCGCCTGCCTGCCACCAGCGTCGCTGGCGGCGGCGGTCAGCGCGGTCGAGCAGGTGGGCACAGGACTCACCGAGATCGGCATCGTTACCAGCGGTGCCGGGGTTTCCTTGCGCCTGTCCGACGGCGGCGAGATCGAGCCCCGCGGGTGGGATCACCTCGCCTGAGATTCGGCGCCGCCTGACGGGGCCGGTGTCGCCTACAGCCCCGGCCCCTCCGCGTCATAGACTTCCTCCGGCGGCTTTGACATGACCAGATCGGCCATCTGGTCCTTGAGCAGAGCCAGGCGCCGGTCGTCCTCCGGGCCCGGCTGCTCCTTGCGGGCCAGGCTGATGAACTCGTCGGAGACATAGCCCTCCCGGAGCACCAGGGTCACCGAGCTATCCAGGTAGGAGAGGACGAAGACGAAGCGCTCGAGCGCACGGCCACGCTCGGGGCGTGCCAGCTCGGGGTCGACCCGGTAGCGGTCTTCGCTCACGGCCCGCGTCACCAGCTCGAAGCCGTCGCGCGCCCCCGGGCCGCCGAAGGGGGTCCGGATGATGATCCCGCGCCGCTCGGGTGGGCCGCCGGGCTCGAGCAGCGGCACCGCGCGCTCGAGGACCTTGAACGCGTGGGCGACGCCACCGGGGGAACCCCGCCCGTGATAGCGGACCATGTCCTCGAAGGTGAAGGCGACCCGTCGGCCCTGATCGAGCACCTCGATTGCATTTCCTGTCTCGGCCCCGGCGTCCATTCGCGCGCTCAAAGGATGGCGAACTACGCGCCGTCGGGACGCTCGGGACCCCGCACGGTGATTTTCGGCGGGGCCGGCCGGCGAGCCGGCGGCGGGACAACGATCCGCGAGCGCGCCAGCGCCAGCGCAGATAGCCCGCAGCCCCCCAGCAGGCAGCCGAGCAGCGCCAACGACGGGCTGATCTGCCCGTCCCCAAGCAGCAGGAAGAGCTGCCAGAAGACGTCGCGGCCGACGGCCAGATGCCCGGCGATCACCGCCAGCGCCGCGAACAGGGGGACCAGCCCGAGAAGCGTGATCCCCACGGCGACGACCGAGCCGACCGCGGTGGACTCGGCGAGCAGCAGCACCCATGCGTGGAGGGCCGGGACGATCAGCAGCGCCAGATACGGATTGGCGATCCAGACCCCGAGGCCGCCGATCGCGATCAGCGTCGCGCAGGCCGCCGCCGCGCCGCCGCCGCCGACCGAGGGCGGCGGGCGGCGCCACGGCTTGACCACGATCAACCCGCCGATGAGGACCGCTGCGATCAGGACCAGGCCGATGATCTCGGGGATCCCGATCGGGAAGCGGCCTGGGTCATAGGGGAATCCGGGCCGTGGCATCAAGCCGGCGAAGCCCAGCAGGTAGGTGGCCAGGAGGGCGAGCAGCAGCGGCAGCCCGCGAATCAGCACCCAGACGCCGGCGGCGAGCAGGATCTCCGGCCGTCGTGCGGCCCGCAGGTCGGCGGCGGCCGCGACCAGGACCAACGGCACGATCAACGACATCGAGACCAGCGCCAGCGCCCAGCCGGGCAGCAGGTTGCCGACCATCCCGACGTAGGCGCTCGGCCCGTGCTTGAGCGGCGCGTCGTTGCCATCGAGGGCAAGAAGGGTTGCCAGAGTCGCCCGGCCGAACTGGTCGAGGGTGTCGGCCGAGACGTCGTCCGGTGCGTCGAGGCTGGGATCCGGGGGGCGTTCCCCCGTGGAGCTGATCCGCACGGCGTCGATCCCGGACTCGATAAGTGGCCCCTGTTCGCCGAGAGAGACAGGCAGCGCCAGCCGGGCCAGCTCGGCGAAGGCGCTCTCATCGCGGTTGCGGCTGCTGGTCTCGTCGTCGATCGAGGTCTCAGCCGTGCGCTCGAGCTCGATTGATGTCGACTGCGGCCCGGTGGACCAGGGGACCACCAACGGCTGGCTGGGCGTCTGCGCGGCAGGGGTGCTGAGTACCACCGCCGCGGAGACCTGCCCGACGTCGCTGTAAGCGCTGATGAAGCGCCGCGCCCCCTGCCCCCCGACCGTGCTGGCGTCGGTGGAGACGAAGACCAGGGTCTTACGGTGGGTCGAGCCGCCGAAGCTGGAGGCGATCTGCAGCAACGCCGCGGTCGAAGCAGCGGCCCCGGCGCCATCGCCACGGGCCGCGTCACGACCGGCGAGCATCACGATCTGCTCGTTGGATTCGCCCGGCAAGACGCAGATCACATTGGCCAGGTCGACGTCGTTGCCTTCGAAGGAGCCGGTGAACTCCTGCTTTGAGATCTCCGCTCCTTGGATTTGGCCGAGCTCTGCGGCGACCAGGTCGGTCAGCTTCTTGTCGGCGCTGCTTCCCGGACGCGGCCGGGGAGCCTGCCTGTTGAGACTGCGCCCCAGCGCCGCCGCCGCCGCGCCATCGAAGCCCTCGGGCGCGGTGGGCGAATGGCGTCCCGCCGGGTCAGACTGCAAAGAGAACATCGCGATCACGACGGCGATCGGGACCAGAACCAGAGTGGCTCTATATATGCGGAGGTTGATCATCTCGCCTTCTAATCTCCATGCATGACCCGCGGAGGAGCCAGAATTCTGCTGGTCGACGATGAGCAGTCGGTGCAGACTCTGCTCACCTACCCCTTGCGCAAGGAAGGCTACGAAGTGGTCACCGCCGCTGACGGCCAGGAGGCGTTGGACCGCTTCGCCGAGCACCGCTTCGACCTCGTCGTGCTCGACATCATGCTGCCCAAGCTCGACGGCATCGAAGTCTGCCGGCGCCTGCGTACCCGTAGCCAGGTGCCGATCATCATGCTGACCGCCAAGGGAGATGAGATCGACAAGGTCGTCGGCCTCGAAGTCGGTGCCGATGACTACATCACCAAGCCCTTCTCGGTGCGCGAGTTTCGCAGCCGCATCAAGGCGGCGTTGCGCCGCGGCGGCATGGGCGGCGCCGACGCCCCCAGCGAACCGATCAGGGCCGGAGATCTGGAGATCGACTTCGAGCGCCGCTCAACCCGCATCCGCGGAACCGCGGTGCGCCTCACCTATGTCGAGTTCGAGATCCTCGCCGCCCTGGCCGGCTCTCCCGGCAAGGTCCAGAGCCGAGAAACCCTGCTCGAGCGCGTCTGGGGGGACTCGACCTACCGCGACCCGCGAACCGTGGACGTCCACATCCGCCATCTGCGCGAGAAGCTGGAGCGCAACGCTCGCAATCCCGAGTACCTGTTCACGGTCAGGGGCGTCGGCTATCGCTTCCGCGAAGAGTAGTTTTGAACAGCCTTCGCAACCGCTTGGTGCTGCTGATCTTCGCAATCACGGCGGCAGCGATCGGAATCGTCTACCTCTACGTCGTCCCCCAGCTCGAGTCGAGCTTGACCGCGGAAAAACTACGACGGCTGGAGACCCAATCCGGCGACCTCACGCCGGCCCTGACCAGCGCCCTCGAGCAACACGCCGCCGAGGAAACCGTCAGCGAGTTGGTCCGCCAAACTGCCCAGCGCTCAGACGCGCGGGTCACCCTGCTCGCGGTCGACCCCCGGGGAGAACCGGCGCCGAGCTTCGTGATCGCCGATTCCCA
Source organism: Solirubrobacterales bacterium (assembly GCA_046262655.1). Lineage (GTDB taxonomy): Bacteria > Actinomycetota > Thermoleophilia > Solirubrobacterales > 70-9 > JBHEMJ01. The sequence goes on from JBHEMJ010000043.1 coordinate 16,177, forward strand.
GGACGAGCGAACCGCGACCCTGCCGCTCTATCAACCCGCGGCCGCGGCGGCCTCCAGCGGGGAGCCCGCCAGCGGCGTGGAGACGGTCTCCGGGCAGCGTCTCGGCGAATCGGCGGTCCCGATCTCCGAGAATGGCCGGCCCCGTTGGGTGGCGGTACTCTCCAGCCCCCTCGGCGAGGTCGCCGACAACGTCTCGCTGATCCGGCGCCAGATTCTGATCGCCGGCGCCATCGCCTTGGCTGCCTCCCTGGTGGCGGGCTTCTACGCGGCACGAGCGCTGTCGCGGCGGTTGGACCGCCTCAAGGTTGCGGCCGAGGCCGTCGCCGAGGGGGACTTCAACCACCCGATCCCGGTCGATTCCTCCGACGAGGTCGGGCAGCTGGCGCTCACCTTCAACGAGATGCAGAAGCATCTCGCCCGCCTCGACAGCTCTCGCAAGGAGTTCATCGCCAACGCCTCGCACGAGCTGCGCACGCCGATCTTCTCCCTTGGCGGCTTTCTCGAACTGCTCGAGCACGAAAATCCTGGCCCCCAGGCACGCAAGGAGTTCGTGCAGACCATGCGCGAGCAGATCGACAGGCTGCAGAAGCTGACAACCGATCTGCTCGACCTCTCCCGCCTCGATGCCGACGCGATGGAGATGCATCCCGAAACGTGCGACCTGACCGAGCTGGCTCGGTCGATCACAGCTGAGTTCCGGCCGCTGGCGAGGCGCCGGCGTTCGCGCCTGGAGCTGCGGGGCGGCGACCAGCGGGCAATGGCGCTGTGCGACCCGGACCGCGCGGCGCAGGTACTCCGTATCCTGCTCGATAATGCGCTCACGCACACACCCCAGGGAACGAAGGTGACGGTGACCGCTGCGGGCCGCGGCAGCCAGGCGGAGGTCGTGGTTTCCGACACCGGGCGCGGCATCGAGCGCCGTGCGCTCGACCGGGTCTTCGAGCGCTTCTACAGCGGCGACTCCAGCGGCGGCTCTGGCCTTGGGCTGGCAATCGCCGATGAGCTCGCCGCACACATGGACGGCGAACTTGAGGCGGTCTCCCCCCGCGGCTTCACCGCCTTTACGCTGCGGCTTCCCGCCGAGCCCACGACCGCTGGCCCCACGGCGGCCGGAGCACCGGCGTGAGGCACATCCAGCTTCTGGTCGCGGCGCTGATGCTCAGCGCCGGCGTCCTCCTCGGCGGCCTGGCGGGCTGCGGCAGCGACAACAACACCGACAGCAGCAGCAACGACGCCACGGTGACCACCGTGACGGAATCGACCGCCACCGGCTCGAGCTCGGCCGACCAGGTCGTGGCCGCCGCCGCCGACGGCAGCTTCAACCCGGCCGAGATCTACCGCAAGGTCTCTCCCGGCGTGGTCACCATCCTTTCCATCTTCGACGGCAGCGGCAATGCGAGCGTTGCCGGCGGCGCGCCCCAGGGCGGCCAGGGCTCCGGCTTCGTCATCTCCAAGGAGGGCGAGATCCTCACCAACGCCCATGTAGTGACCTCCGGCGGGGAGGGAGCGGCGGGTGGCTCCGGCGGTGGCAGCCCAATCGTCAAGGCCAAGGAGGTCTACGTCGACTTCGGCGACGGCAATCGGGTGAGCGCCGACATCGTCGGCTTTGACCCCGATGCCGACGTCGCCCTGATCAAGGTCGACCCCTCCGGGCTCGAGCTGGTGCCTCTGGCACTATCCGACGGCAAGGGGCTGGCTATCGGGCAGCCGGTGGCGGCAATCGGCAGCCCCTTCGGTGAAGAGCAGTCGCTGTCGGTAGGAATCATCTCAGCCACCGACCGCGCAATTCAGTCGCTCAGCAACTTCTCCATCGACGACGCGATCCAGACCGATGCCGCGATCAACCCCGGCAACTCTGGGGGACCACTGCTGGATGCCGACAGCCGAGTGATCGGCATCAACCAGCAGATCGAGTCCGACTCTGGCTCCAACTCCGGTGTCGGCTTCGCGGTGCCGATCACCGCGGTGCGCTATTCGCTCGACCAGCTGCGGCGCAGCGGCAAGGTCGAGTACGCGTTCATCGGTGTCACCACCCAGACGGTCTACCCGCAGCTTGCCGCCGAGCTCGGCGTCGACGCCGACTCCGGAGCCCTGATCTCCAAGGTGGAGCCGGGGAGCCCGGCCGAGAAGGCGGGTCTCAAGGGCGGCGGCGACAAGATCCGCTTCCAGGCCCAGCAGGTGGTCAAGGGCGGCGATTTGATCGTTGCCCTGGATGGCAAGCCGGTCGACTCCTCCAGCGACGTAGCCCGTCTGATCGCCGACGACAAGCCCGGCCAGACGATCAAGCTGGAGATCGTCCGCGGCAGCGAGCACAGCACGGTCGATCTGACCCTCGGCCCGCGGCCGGCGGGCAACTCCGGTTAGCTTCACCGGTGAGGGAATTGGCGCTGGAGCTGGCGACGGCACTGCGCCACGAGGTGCGTCCGCACCTGGGCGCTCACGCGGGGCGCGCACACCAGGACGATCCCGGGGAGGGCGGCGACGTCACCTTCGCGATCGACGAGCGGGCCGAATCGTTCATGGAGAGCTTCCTGGCGGAGCGAGCACCCGGCGTCGCCTTCTACTCGGAGGACCGCGGGATGATCCACGCCGACAACGCCGAATGGGTGCTGATCGTCGACCCGATCGACGGTACCCGCCCGGCCCTGGCCGGCTTTGAGTCCTGTTGTGTCTCGGTGGCGGCTGCCAGGCTCGGTGACGGCGAGCCGACGATGGCCGACGTCGAGGCCGGCGCCATCGTCGAGATCAAGAGCGGCCGGGCCTTCGCCTGCCAGCGCGGGGGCGGGCTCGAACCGGCACCGCGGCTCTCGGCCACCACCGATCTCTCGCGGATGTTCTGGACCTACGGCCTGCGCGGCCGGCCGGCGATGCTGCTGGTCGGCGTGCTTGAGGAGCTGATCGACGTCTCCTCGGTGGGCGGCTCGACTTTCGACCTCGGCTCGGCCACCTACGATATGACGCGGATCATCACCGGCCAGCTCGACGCCTACGTCGAGCCCGGGCCGCGGATCGTCGAGGAGGTTCCCGGGGCGCGAGCGGCCTTCCAGCGGGTCGGCGGGGGGGCGATCCTCAACAACTCGCCCTACGACATCGCCGCCGCGGTGCTGATCCTCGAGGAGGCCGGCGCGATCGTCACCGATGCCTGGGGCCAACCCCTCGGCAAGCGCCCGCTACTCGGCTCCGGTCATCGGTTTCAGATGTCGTGCGTCGCCGCCGCCAACCAGGAGCTGCACACGGCGATCTGCCGCTCGGTGGACGCCGGAATCGTCCGCCTCGCCGCGAATTTCGCTTAGCAGCCCACCCGCCCGCCTCGCCGCCCGGCACGCTCGGAGGGCGATGCCCGAGGACGTGGCCGGTGAATGCTTGTAAATTCTCCGCTCGCCTGGCGCTTTGTGCGGGCGAGCTCCTACACCTCTCGCCCCGTACAGGAAGGAACCGCCAGTGCTCCAGGAAGTGCCGCTCGGCCACAAGAGCCTCGGCGACTACACCCACATCTCCGGCCCGGGGCTGATCGAGGAGATCCGCCAGCTGGTCGAGCCATTGAAGGGCCAGCGCATCCTCCACCTCAGCGCCACCGCCTTCGGCGGTGGTGTCTCGGAGATTCTCTACACGCTGGTGCCCCTGATGAACGACGTCGGGCTCGACACCCACTGGCAGGTGATCATGGGCCGGGAGGAGTTCTTCAACGCCACCAAGCTCCTGCACAACTCCCTCCAGGGGGACCCCTCGACTCTCACCGAGGAGCAGTGGGCGATGTTCGAGCGCTACAACGTGATCAATGGCGAGGCGATGCAGGACGAGTGGGACGTGGTCATCGTCCACGACCCGCAGCCGGTGATGCTGCGCCGGGTCGCCCTCGACCGGGCCAAGAGCTGGGTCTGGCGCTGCCACATCGACCTCTCCGAGCCCAACCCGGCGCCGATCTCCAGGCTCCTGCCCTACATCTCCGAATACGACATCTCGGTCTGGCACATGGACCAGTACGTGCCCGAGGGCATGGCCGACAATGGCGGAATCCGCATCGTGCCGCCGGCGATCGACCCCCTTTCGCCCAAGAACATGGCCCTTTCCCCCGACGACGCGCGCTTCGTCTGTGATCAATTCGGCATCGACGTCGACCGGCCGCTGATCTGCCAGGTCTCGCGCTTCGATCCCTGGAAGGACCCGATCGGCGTTATCGACGCCTATCGCAAGGTGGACGAGGTGCTCGGAGACGCCCAGCTGGCGCTGGTCGGCTCGATGGCCACCGACGACCCCGAGGGCTGGAATTTCTTCAACCGGACCTTCGAATACGCCGGCGGCGACCCCGACATCAAGATCCTCAACAACCTCAACAACGTCGGGGCGATCGAGGTGAACGCCTTCCAGTCCGCCGCCGAGGTCTGCATGCAGAAGTCGATTCGCGAAGGCTTCGGGCTGACGGTGACCGAGGCGCTTTGGAAGGGTCGCCCGACGATCGGCGGCGACGTGGGCGGCATTCCCCTACAGATCGAAGACGGCGTCAGCGGCTACCTGGTCTCCTCCCCCGAGCAGGCCGCCGACCGCTGTCTGAAGATCCTCGAAAACCCAGAGCTGGGCATGGAGCTGGGCCGGGCCGGCAAAGAGCGCGCCCGCGAGCGCTTCCTGACGCCGCGCTTGCTGCGCGACTGGCTGATGATCTTCACCGAGCTCTCGGCCTGAGAGCCCGGTTCAGGGTGATCCAGGCGGGCGGCGATCTGGGGTCGTCATCTAGGCTTGACGGGGATGTCCGAGGAGCCCCAATCGCTGACCATCGTCTCCAACCGCGGGCCCGCGCAGTACGGGCGCGACCCCGATACCGGCGAGAGAACGCTGAACCGCGGCGGGGGCGGCCTGGTGACGGCCCTTAGCGGGCTCGCCTCCCACCGCAAGACCCTGTGGATCGCCTCGGCGATGAGCGACGAGGACGTCGCCGTGGCCAACGAGGCGGGTGGGCCCGCCGAGGTCGAGGTCGAGGGGATCTCCTACGACGTGCTGATGGTGGCCAGCGACGCCGAGGCCTATGAACGGTTCTACAACACGATCGCCAATCCGATCATCTGGTTCATCCAGCACTACCTCTGGGACCTCTCCAATGCCCCCGACATCCGGCGCGATGAGATCGAGGCCTGGGAGCACGGCTACAAGGTCGTCAACGACGACATCGCCCGGGCCGTGGTCGGGTCGATCGAGGGCCAGGAGAACCCGCTGGTGATGTTTCACGACTACCACCTCTACACATGTCCGACGACGGTCCGCGAAGCGCGCCCCGATGCGTTTTTGCACCACTTCGTCCACATTCCCTGGACCCATCCCGACAGCTGGCGCATCCTGCCGGCCGGCTGGCGCGAGGAGATTTACCGCGGCATGCTCGCCAACGACATCATCGGCTTCCACACCAGCGCCTACTGGCGCAACTTCCTGCACTGCTGCCAGGAGCTGCTCGACCTGGACGTCGACCACGAGCGCGGCTCGGTCACCCACGAGGGAAGGGAGACGTGGGTGCGTGCCTACCCGCTCTCGATCGACGGGGACCGCCTCTACGAGGCCGCCAATTCGCAACCCGTCGCCGACTACGAGGCGGAGGTGATGCGCCGCCGCCGCGACAACCTGATCATCCGCGTCGACCGTGCCGACCTTTCCAAGAACGTGCTGCGCGGCTTCACCGCCTTCGACACCTTCCTCGAGCAACACCCCGAGTTCCGCGAGAAGGTCACCTTCATCGCCCACCTGCAGCCCTCGCGCCAGGACGTGCCCGAGTATGCCGAGTACCTGGAGCGGATCGAGGCCCTGGTCGCCGTCGTCAACCATCGTCACGGGACCACCGACTGGATGCCGATCGACCTCCGCATCTACGAGAACTTTCACGAGGCGGTGGCCCGCTACAAGCACTTCGACCTGCTGGTCGTCAACTCCTTGTTCGACGGGATGAATCTGGTTGCCAAGGAGGCGCCTGCCGTAAATACCCGCGATGGCGTGGTGATGCTCTCGGAGAACACCGGCGCCCACGAGGAGCTCGGCGACTGCGCCCTGACAGTCAACCCCTTCGACATCCAGGAGCAGGCCGACACCATCCACCGGGCCCTGACCATGGCCCCCGAAGAGCGCCGCTTGCGGGCTGCCCGGCTGCGCGAGATCATTGCTTCACGCGACGCGGGCGACTGGATCGACGAACAGCTCGCCGACATACGGGCGAAGTCAGCGGGTCGCTCACCGGTGATCTAGATGGCCGCGGGCACAAAGCCCGTGGTCGACGGTGTAGCGGGTCAGGGGCGCTCGAAACCGAAGTCCTCGGGCGCCGGGGGCGGCCCAGGGGCGCTTGCCACCGGGATGGGCTGCGGGGCGGCGGGCTCAGCCCGTCCTTCCCACTGCCGGCGCCGGCCCCGATGCGGCGGCTCCGGGGGCGGCGGCGTCCGGCGCTTGCCGGCGACGCGGTGCCGGGGCTTCGCCTCCCCCCGCGCCGGCGCCGCTTGACCGGAAACGACCGGCGCCGGGGGCGGCGGCGCGGCCTGGGGCAGACCGACGTCGGATTCCAGGGGAGGCGGCTTGTTGCTGCGCATCAGGGCGGGCAGGCTGCTCAGCAGGGCGATCGCCAGCAGCAGGCCGGCGCCGATCTTGGCGGCGCTCTCCCAGTTCAGGACGAGCCGCCCTCGCGGCCCCGAGCCGGGTTGCCCGTGGTTGCCTGACGCGCCGTTCACGCCCCTTTGAGGCATCGGGCCGCGAATCTCTCCCCCCGCTATATTGCCCTCTGCCATCCCCAGCGGGATGGCGTTCCTTTCTCATGGCCCGCCACTACGAACTCGTACTGATGCTCGACCCCGAGGTCGCCGAAGGCGACCGCGAGAAGATCATCGCCGACGTCCGCGAGCAAATCGAGGCGAAGGGGACACTCGAGCACGCCGAGGACTGGGGCACGCGCAAGATGGCTTACGAGATCCGCCGCCGCGACGAGGCCGACTACCGCTTCTTCCGCTTCCAGGGCACCAACGACCTGCTCGAGTCGCTCGACCACAACCTGAAGATCGTCGATGCCGCCCTGCGCTTCCGCATTTTCAAGGTCGAGCCTGATGCGCCCACGACTGCTCCGCCGCTGGCCGGGCAGATGGCTGCCGCGGGCGGGGACCGCCCCGACCGCGGCGACGACTAGCGCCCCGGCCGCGGATAGCCGCTAACTGGGGCTTTATTCGACGCCGGGGGGGCGAGAAACCGCCGTCCCCGGACTTAAGATGGGACAACGCTTTCGAAAAGGAGATGAGTAAGTGGCCGCTTCCAACATCAACCGGGTGACGATCACCGGCAACCTGACCCGCGATCCCGAGCTGCGGAGCCTGCCCAGCGGGACCTCCGTGTGCAAGCTGCGCGTTGCGGTCAACAGCCGCCGCAAGGACGGCGCCAGCGGCGAGTGGGTAGACAAGCCCAACTATTTCGACGTCACCGTCTGGGGTGCGCAGGGCGAAAACTGCGCCAACTACCTCTCCAAGGGCCGCCCGGTGGCGGTCGATGGACGCCTCGATTGGCGTGAGTGGGAGGCCCAGGACGGCTCCAAGCGACAGGCGGTCGAGATAATCGCCGATACCGTGCAATTCCTCGGCTCCCGCGAGGGCAGCGGCAACGGGGCCGGCAACGGCTTCACCCCGCAAAGCGACGTGCCCGCCGACACCTCCGACTTCCAGCCCGCCGAGGCGAGCGCCGGAGCCGGGGGCGGAGACGACATTCCCTTCTAGGGAGCAGGCGCGCACATATACGCGCCACCCACGCGGCGCCTCTATGATTCCCGGTTCTGCGCCGCGCCATCGTGCGCGGCGCGATTACGACAGGACCCCTTTTAAATGGCCAGACAGCAGAGAGACGACACCGGGCCCCGCCGCAGGCGAGGTCCCTCCGATCGCTTTCGCCCGCGCAAGTATGCGCGCCTCAACGTCGACAACATCGACTACAAGGATCTGAACACGATCCGGCGCTTTCTCTCCGACCGCGGCAAGACCCGCTCGCGCCGTGTCACCGGCCTCTCCCGCCGCCATCAGGCCCAGCTGGCGCTGGCGGTCAAGCGGGGCCGCGAGCTGGCACTGCTGCCGTACGTCGGGGAGCGCTAGGAGCGGCATGGCTCAGGCGGTATTGCTCGCTGACGTCGAGGCCCTGGGCACCGCCGGCGAGGCCGTGGATGTCTCCGCGGGATACCTGCGCAACTACCTCGTCCCTCGCCAGCTGGCCCAGCCGGCGACCAAGCGATCCCTCGAGGAGGCCCGGCGTCGTCTCGAACGCGCCAAGGAACAGGAGCACCAGGCCGTCGAGCGCGCCGGTGAAACCGCTGCCCTGCTCAGCAAGACGGTGCTGACGATCAACCACCGGGCCGGGGAGGACGGCAAGCTGTTCGGCTCGGTGACCACCACCGAGATCGCCGACGCCATCCAGGCCGCCCGCGGGATCAAGGTCGAGAAGAAAAAGATCCGGCTCTCCGAGCCGATCCGCGATACCGGCACCTACATGATCGACATCGAGCTGGCCGGGGGCACCACCGCGAGCATCAAGACGATCGTCGCCGAAGCCAAGGAGTAACCGGCTCGTTCCCGGCCGCCGTCTGAGGCGGCGGCCGGAAGTAAAAAATCTTCACCCGCAAAGTCGCGGGTCACGCGCCTGGCCACATGCCCCCGTGTGATTTCGTGGACACGTGCACTTCGGGGCGTCATTTTGACCGCCGGGGCCTCACACAACATGTAGGGATGCAGGCGACGGCAACGGCCGCGCCTCTCCTTTCCATCGCCAGCCTTGGCCACCACAACCACAGCCCCCAACGTCCCGCCCCAGAATCTCGAGGCGGAGGAGTCGGTGCTGGGGGCGCTGATGGTCTCGAGCTCGGCCATCAACCCGGTCTTCCTGGAGGTCGGCCTGCGCCCCGACGACTTCTATCGCGAACAGCATCGCAAGATCTTCGCGGCGATCCAGGACCTCGACGCTAACAGCCAACCGGTGGATGCGCTGACCGTCGCCGAGGCCCTGACCCATCGCGGCGAGCTCGACGCCGTCGGCGGTCGCGACCTGGTCGCCTCGCTGGCCGCCACCGCGCCGGCCCCCGGCAACGCCCGCCACTACGCCGAGATCGTCCAGCAGAACGCGCTGCTGAGACGGCTGATCGGCGCTGCCCAGGAGATCCAGCAATCGGTCGCCGAGCACCATGGCGAGCCTCGCGAGCTCGCCGAGCAGGCAGAGGCGAAGCTGTTCCGGGTCGCCCACGAGGAGCATGCTTCGGACTTCCGCAATCTCGGCGAGATCCTCGACGAGGAGCTGACAAAGCTCGAGAAGCTCTCCAAGGGCGATGGCGGGCTGATCGGCACCCCCTCCGGCTTCAAGGACCTCGACGACATCACCGGTGGTTTCCAGCCCGGCAACCTGATCGTCATCGCCGCCAGGCCGTCGCTCGGAAAGAGCACCCTGGCATGCAACATCGCCCAGAACGTCGCCGTCAAGCACGGCAAGCCGGTGGCCCTGTTCTCACTGGAGATGTCGGAAGCCGAGCTGGCCCAGCGCTTCATCGCCACCAAGGCGCGAATCAACGGCGACAAGCTCCGCAAGGGCACGGTCGCCCGCAGCGACTGGCCGGCGGTGGTGCGAGCGTGCAACGAGCTCGACAAGGCCCCCCTGTGGATCGATGACTCCGCCGACCTCGGCCTGCTGGAGCTGCGCGCCAAGGCCCGACGCCTGCACTCACAGGAGCAGGACCAGGGCGGCCTGGCACTGATCATCGTCGACTACCTGCAGCTGATGCGCGCCGAGGATTCGCGCCAGAACCGGGTCGAGCAGGTCGGCCAGATCAGCCGCGGGCTGAAAATCCTCTCCCAGGAGCTCCGCGTGCCGGTGATCGGCGTCTCCCAGCTCTCGCGAGCGCCCGAGCAACGCCCCGGCGGCAAACCGATCCTCTCCGACCTGCGTGAGTCCGGCCAGATCGAGCAGGACGCCGACGTGGTGATGTTCATCTACCGCGAGGATCGCGTCAAGGAGGACTCCCTGCGTGAGAACGAGGCCGACATCATCATCGCCAAGCACCGCAACGGCCCGGTCGGCGAGCGAACCCTGGTCTTCCTCCCGCGTTTCCCGATGTTCGCCGACATGCACAATGTCCCGCCGGCGGTCAAGCCGCTCACCGCCAGCCAGGACGCCCCCCCGATGGACGGCGGCGACGTCGCCGAAGAGTCTAGGTGAGCGAGGCGAGCTGCCCCTACGGCGTCTGCGACGGCTCGGGCTGGGTGCTCGGCCCCGAGGACATCGCCCGGCCCTGCCGCTGCCGTGAGCAGCGGCAGGCCAAGGCTCGTACCAGCGGTGTCGCCTCGGTGATCCCGGCGAAATACCGCGGCGTCTCCTTCGATCGCCCGCCGGTGCCCGGGATCGACCCGATGGTGGTGCGCATCGTCCGCTCCCACTGTGAAGAGATCTCCGAGAAGCTCAAAGAGGGCCGCGGCCTGTGGCTGATGGGCGACGTCGGCACCGGCAAGACCACCCTGGCGATGCTGGTTTCCAAGGCCGCCCTGCACGCGGGGCGCTCGGTGGCGATCTACTCGCTGCCGAAGCTGCTGGCGCGTGTGCGGCGTACCTATGATGCCGCACCGGGTGAGGATTCCTACCTGGAGCTGTTCGGGCGTCTGACCTCGGTCGATCTGCTGCACATCGACGACCTCGGCGCCGAGAAGCGCTCCGACTGGGTGCTCGAGCAGCTCTACTCGCTGATCAACGAGCGCTACGAGGCCCAGCGCTCAATCCTCGTCACCACCAATCTCGACCAAGCCGACCTCGAGGAACAGATCGGCGCCCGCACGGTCTCCCGCCTGGTCGAGATCTGCGGCGACCCGCTGCCTTTGTTCGGAGAGGATCGCCGCATCCAGGCCGCCTGAGGCGGGCCGCTTCTCCATACTTTCGACGGTGCCCGGAACAGTCATCGTCGGCGCCCAGTGGGGCGACGAGGGAAAAGGGAAGATCACCGACCTGCTCGCCGAGCAGGCGGACGTGGTGATCCGCTTCCAGGGCGGTAACAACGCCGGCCACACGATCGTCCGTGGCGATCACCAGTACAAGTTCCACCTGATCCCCTCGGGGATCCTCTACGAGGGGAAGACTTGTGCGATCGGCAACGGCGTCGTGCTCGACCCGAAGATCCTGCTGGGCGAGATCGAGGGTCTGCGCCGCGACAGGATCAATGTCTCCGATCTGAAGATCTCCGCCAACGCCCACCTGATCATGCCCTACCACGTGCGCCTCGATACGGCCGGCGAGGCGAAGCTCGGCAAACTCTCGATCGGCACCACCCGCCGCGGGATCGGGCCCTGCTATGCCGACAAGGCCTCGCGCCTCGGCATCCGCCTGCAGGATTTGCTCGATGAGAAGATCCTGCGCAAGAAGATCATGGCCGCGATGGAACCGAAGGCGCAGCTGCTGCGTCCGTTCGCCAAAGACCCCGAACTGGACCTGCAGACGATGACCCAGGAGTACCTGACCTACGGCAGCCAGCTCGAGCCCCATATCGCCGACACGGCCCACCTCTGCTGGAAGTCTCTGGACGCCGGCAAACTGGTCCTCTTCGAGGGCGCCCAGGGCACGATGCTCGACCTCGACCATGGCACCTATCCCTTCGTCACCTCCTCAAACCCGGTCGCCGGGGCGGCCTGCGTCGGCGCCGGGGTCGGCCCCGGCGACATCGACGAGGTCTGGGGAATCACCAAGGCCTACGCCACCCGGGTCGGCTCGGGACCCTTTCCGACCGAGCTCTTCGACGAGGTCGGTGAGCAGATCCGCAACGTGGGCGCCGAGCGCGGCACGACGACCGGCCGCGACCGGCGCTGCGGCTGGCTCGACCTCGTCGCCCTGCGCTACGCGGTGCGCCTCAACTCGATGACCTCGCTGGCGGTGACCAAGCTCGACGTGCTCTCCGGCATCGACTCGCTGAAGCTCTGCACCCGCTACCGCCACCCCGACGGCGCCGTATTCGACGAGTTCCCCTACCACCAGTCGATCATCCACAATGCCGAGCCCAGCTACGAGGAGCTGCCCGGCTTCGAGATGGACATCGGCGGGTGCCGTAGCGTCGCCGATCTGCCGCCCGAGGCGCGCGACTACCTGGACGCGATCGCCGACTACGCGCGCTGCCCGATAGCCCTGGTCGGTGTCGGCCCCGCCCGCGACCAGGTCATCTGGATGGGCGGCGAGCCGGAGCTGAAGGCGGCCTAGCTGAGCGGCGCCATCACTGATCGGCGACCGCTAAGCGGTCGCCGCAGCACTGGCGTGGCCGGGATGCGGGATCAGGTCCTGGGCCTCCGCCTTCAGCTCCCCCCGGCGCAGCATCCGCAGCCCCAGCAGGCCCGCCGAGAGCAGCGCCGAGATCGCCAGGCTGACCTGCACGCTGAGCAGGCCCTCGGGGCTCCAGTAGACATCGCGCAGATCGAGTAGCAGCGCGGCCTCGTCGAAGGTCAGTCCTGCTCCGGCGCCGAAGCCGACCGCGAGCACCTCCTCGAGGCGGTCGTCCTCGGTCATCAGCGCCGCGCCCCCGGAAGCGAAGGCGAGGACGATGCCGGGAACGAAGTGGTGGATGTGGGTCTTGCCGATGACGATGTCGCCACCGACCGGCATCCGCCCCTTGTGGATTGCCCAGGTGATCAGCCGGATCATGGCGAACGAGCCCAGAAACCCGCTCAGCATGTTGAACAGTACGGTCTCGTGATGAGGAGCCTCGAGGTACCCGGTGCGGGCGACCTGAACGGTGTCGATGGTGGCCAGCCCGGCCGCCTCGCCGACCGAATGCGGGGTCTCGACTCGATCGGAATCGCGGCGGCGGCGGGCCATGCGCGAGAGCTCGCCGGCGATCACCGCGCCGGCCGAAGCCACCGCGGTGACCGCCAGGGCCACCGTCACGCGCTCGCTGGCCTTGGACGGCGGCGGCGGCTTTCTGCGGCGCAATCTCATCATGGGCCGTGAAGGACTCGAACCTTCAACCTTGAGCTTAAGAGGCTCCTGCTCTGCCAGTTGAGCTAACGGCCCTGGTGCGCCGCCGCATCGGAGCACGCGGGCGGCGAGAGAGTATAGGTGGGCATTCCTAGCCCCCGAGCCCACCGCTGCCGAGGCTCGGTGAGGACTGCAAGGGGTTGCTGAACGGGTTGGTGGTGGCCGGTTCGCCGGGCGCCGCGGCGCCGGCGCCGCCCTTGGGGGGCTTCGACGCCGACTTGACCTGCTCGCGAAACTTGGCCGCCTGGGCCTTGAGCTGCTCGAGCGATTTGGCCAGCGACGCCGCCTGGGCAGGCTCCGCCGCAGCGGCCGCCTTCTTAGCGGCCTCGTCGGCCGCGGCGGTGTCTCCGGCAAAGTAGAGGTAGATCGCGAGATTGCTGAAGGCCCCCTGGCTGGGTTTTGCGTCGGCGACGATCTGCTGGGCTTGGGCGGCGGCCTTGATGTTGGTATCCGCCTCGCCGGCCGAGGTCGCGGCCTGGGCAAGGCCGAGGTAT
>JBHEMJ010000044.1:0-2936 GCA_046262655.1 Solirubrobacterales bacterium
CGGCGGCTCGCCAGCCAGGATTGCCTTGACCAGCGAGGCGTACTCGCGCATCTGGGTCACCGGCTTGACGATCTCGGCGTCGAACCAGTTCTCCACGGTGACTTGATGGGAAACACCGAGGCCGATCACCATGCGGCCATCCGAAAGCTCGTCGATCGTCGCCGCCGTCTGTGCCGTGGATGCCGGGGTGCGCGAGAAGATCGGCAGCACGCCGGTGCCGAGCTTGACCCGCTCGGTGCGCATCGCGAACGCGGCCAGCACCGTCAGCGAGTCGCGACCGGCGATGTGGGTTGTGTAGATCGAGTCGAAGCCGAGAGTGTCGGCGCGCTCGGCGCAGTCGATGCCCTTCTGCAGCGACTTGCCCGGCGAGTTGAAGATGCCGATTCCGGCCACGCGGGGGTTATACCTGCGCCCCGAACGATGTGCGCCCCGAACGATGTGCGCCCCGGGAGGCGGCGACCCCGTTACCATCGCTCGATGGGAGGCAGACTTCGAATAGCGCTGCTGGCGGTGTCGGCCGCCGGTCTGCTGGCGGTCCCCGCGGCCCGCGCCGACTCGCTGCTCGTCCCCAACCTGAACTGGACGGGGTTGTTGCCGGCGCTGAACAGCCCGACCCAGCCACAGCCCGGTCCGGTGCCCAACTGCAAGCGGCCGAGCATCGCCTGCGTGGATTTCGAGATCCGGCGCCTCTCGGTTCTGCGCGACCGCCTCGGATGCGACCACCGGGCTGTGTTCGCCACCACCTACCTGGAGCTGACCAAGGCGCTGCGCAAGGCGCTCAAGGATTCGCCGGGACTGATCGCCGACAAGAGCTACTTCTACACCGAGGACGCGCAGTTCGCCAACATCTACTTCGACACCTTCGCCGCCTACGACAAAGGCCGCCGCGTGGCGCCGGCCTGGCGGGTCGCCTTCGACGCCGCGACTCGCCCCGGCATCACTGCCACCCAGGACATGCTGCTCGGCATCAATGCCCATGTGCAGAACGACATGCCCTTCCTGCTCGCCGGCCTCGGCCTGCGCACCCCCGACGGCGCCTCGCGCAAGCCAGATCACGACGCCGAGAACGAGGTCCTGAATCGTGCCTACGCTGCGGTGGTCGAGGCGGTGCGCAGCCGCTATGACCCGATCCTCGGCGTCAGTAACCCGGCGCTGCTCCCCACCGACGACATCGCCGGGCTGGAGATGGTCCGTGGCTGGCGCGAAGGCGTTTGGCGCAACGCCGAGCGGCTGCTGAACGCGCACGACAAGGCCCAGCGCCGGAACGTGACCCGCCAGATTCACGCGAATGCGGCGGCCTGGGCAGCGGTGATCGCGACCCCGCCGGTGCCGGGCTGGACCCCGGTGCGCGACAGCTACTGCGCCACGCACCACGGCGGCTGATTCGGCTCTCAGTGCGCTTCGTCGGCCGCGTGGGCCGGAGGCCGTGACTCCTCGGCCAGCGAGGTGATCTCGAGCACTCCTCGCGAGGCCTCTTCGAGGACCTCGGTGGCCTCCTCCGGCGAGCGCGCATAGAGCTCGACCAGGAGGTGTACGACGATCTTCTCCTCGTCGTGCTTGTGAAAGCGCACGTGGGTGAAGAACTCGCGGGTGCCGGGCTCGCCGAGGGCGCCGTAGGTCAGCGACTCGGCCGCCTCCGGGCCGGAGCAGGTTTCGACCTGATCCTGGTCGATCGTCACCGTGCAGGAGGCGACCCAGGGCGTGCCGGCGACGAGGCGATCCCAGCGGCCCTCGATCGGCACCACGGTCTCGTCGCGCACGGTCAGGTGAGGCTGGTCGTGCAGGCACTTGAGGCACTGCACGACGGCCTCGGAGATCTCGTCGATGCGCTCGTTGGGCGCGCCGGTTTCGGGGTCGATGCGCAAGATCGCCTCGTGGTGCACCTGCACCTCGAGCTCGGTCGACCAGCACCGATAGCAGCGCAGCCACGAACTGCGGTCGCCGTTGAGGCCCTCGCTCACAGTTTCAGGCTAGCGCCCGGTGCAAGCGCCGGGGGGCTGCCTCAGACGACCTGGGCAGCGGCCACCCCGTTGCGCTCGGCGACCAGGCCGGTGATGTCGCCCATGATGCGGTTGATCTGGAAGTCCTTGGGCGTGTAGACGCGGGCGATGCCGGCCGCGAGGAAGGTGCGCTCATCGGCCGGCGGGATGATGCCGCCGACGATCACCGGGATCTCAGAGCCGGCGTCGGCGAGCAGCCGGAGAACCTCGGGTACCAGCACTCGGTGTGAGCCCGAGAGGATCGAGAGGCCGATCACGTCGACGTCTTCGTCGATCGCCGAGTTGACGATCTCCGCGGGGGTGAGGCGGATGCCCGCGTAGATCACCTCCATTCCCACGTCGCGGGCGCGCACGGCGATCTGCTCGGCGCCGTTGGAGTGGCCGTCGAGGCCCGGCTTGCCGACCAGGATCTTCAGACGGTGACCGATCGCCTCGGAGACCGAGTCGACCTTGGCGCGCGCCTCGCTGAGCAGCTCGGCGTTTCCGTTCAGTGAGGCCGGGGCCCCGCTGACACCGGTCGGGCCGCGGTAATCGCCGAAGGCGTCGCGCAGGGTCTGCGCCCATTCGCCGGTGGTGGCACCGGCGCGGGCGGCCTCGATGGTGGCGGGCATCACGTTTTCTCCCTCGGCGGCGGCGACCTCCGCCAGGCGCGCCAGGGCGGCGTCGACCGCGGGCTGGTCGCGATCCGCCTTCCACTGCTCCAGCGCCTCGATTCGCTCACGCTCGACCTCGGGGTCGGCCTGCATGATGCCGCCGTCCTCCCCGGTGGTCAGCGGGGAATCCTCTGTTTCGGTGAACACGTTCTGGCCGATCACCTTCTGCTCGCCGCGCTCGATGCGCGCTACGCGCTCGCGGTGGGACTCCACCAGGCTCGCCTTCATGTAGGGAACGGCCTCGACGGCGCCGCCTTTCTCCTCGACCGCGCGCATCTCCGCC
>JBHEMJ010000045.1:0-6858 GCA_046262655.1 Solirubrobacterales bacterium
TACCGAGGAGAACGAGACATACGGACTGGCGACCCTGCGCAAGAAGCATCTCCGCCTCGAGAACGGGTCGGCGGTCTTCGACTACAGCGCCAAGGGCTCCAAGCGCCACGTCCGCGAGGTCACCGACGCGAAGGTGCTGCCGGTCCTGCGGGCTCTAAAACGCCGTCGCGGCGGTGGCCATGAGCTGCTCGCATTCCGCGACGGACGCGGCTGGGTCGATGTCAGCTCGCTCGACGTGAACGCCTACCTGAAGGAGGTCGCGGGCGGCGATTTCTCGGCCAAGGACTTCCGGACGTGGAATGCCACGGTGCTGGCCGCGGCGGCGCTGGCCGCGCGCCAGGCGATCGATCCTCCCGCCAGTCACAGTGCCCGCAAGCGGGCCGTCAACGAGGCGGTCAAACAGGTCGCCTCCTATCTCTCCAACACCCCGGCGGTCTGCCGGCGCTCCTACATCGATCCGCGCGTGATCGACCGCTTCCAGTCCGGTGAGACGATTTCCATCAAGGGCCTCGGCCGAGAGCTCGAGCCCGACCGCCAGCGCAGCCGAACCCGGCTGGAGAAGCGCGTGCTCGAGCTACTGGCCTAGGGTCGGGCGGGGAGGATCAGCGCCGAGGCGTCCTCGCGTCTCGTTTAGGCCTCTGTTGAGCGGCCCGGCGACTCGCGGCCGTCTGAACGCGGCGAGTGCCCGTGGGAGGCGCGCTCGGCGGCGCCCAGCAGCTGGTCGTGAAAGGCGGGATGGGCGATCGAGGCCAACGCCTCTCCGCGCTGGTGGACGGTCTTGCCCTGCAGCTCGGCGGCGCCGTGTTCGGTGACCACGATGTCGACCTGATGGCGCGGGGTTGTCACCACGGCGCCGGCCTCGAACCAGGGCACGATGCGGGAGATTGTCTCGCCGCCGACGGTGGCCGTCGAGGGCATGCAGAGCAGCGCCCGCGCCGCCAGCGAGAGCGCCGGGCCCGCGACGAAATCCTCGTGCCCGCCGATGCCCGAGTACTGGGCCCCCTGGACGGTGTCGGCGATGACCTGACCCTGTATGTCGATCGACATCGCGCCGTTGATCGTCGTCATCACGCGGTTGGCACCGATCAGCTCGGGCGAGTTGACCACCTCGACCGGCAAAAAGGCCACGTCCTGGTTGCCGTCGAGCCATTCATACAACTGCTCGGAACCAGCGGCGAAGGTTGCCACCGAGACACCGTCGAACTGGCCCTTGCGGTTGGTCACCTTGCCCGACTCGTGCAGGCGCATCAACCCGGTGGTGAACATCTCGGAGTGGACCCCGTAGTCGCCCCCGCTGCCCTCAGCCAGCAGGCCGACGATGCGGGAGGGCACGGCGCCGATGCCAGTCTGCAGCGTGGCCCCGTCGGCGATGAAATCCGCCGCGTGCTCGGCGATCGCGCGGTCCACGTCTGTGGGCGGCGGGTCCTGGAGCGGGAAGGGGGAGGCGTCGCTTTCCACCAGCACGTCGATCTGGTCCAAATGGATCGCGTGACGGTGATCGGGCGCCAAGCCGATAGTGCGGGGGAAGCGCGGGGAAATTTCGACGATCAGCACCCGCTCGGGATCCTCGCCGGCGTGTTTCAGTTGCTCCACGGTGGCCCCGGCGTGCAGCGAGAGGCTGCACCATCCGTCTTCGAAGGGCTGCGCAGCGGCCGTTGCCATCACCCGTGGCCGCTGCTCGGCGAGGATCGGCTCGAAGCGGCGGAAGTCGGCGGGCGCGAAGCTGATGTTGGTGCTCTGGTCGCGGAGCTTGCGTTCGATCGGGCCGAAGAAGCCCGACAGGTAGTGCACACCAGGATGCTGAAAGAGGGTGGGGTCGACCAGCAGCAGCGCGCCATAGACGCGCAGGTCCTGCCAGTCCTGGCGTGCCCCGAGCGCCTCGATCAGCCCTGGCGGCTGGCCGGTGCCGAGCGGGATGCCCAGGGTGTCGATGGGCTGCAGGCGCTGAGCCGCCTCCTGGGGGCTGATCGCCGTGGGCATCGGCGGCAAGATTATGCGCTGCGACGGTGTTTGGTGCGGTTACCGGTGGGTAGCCGACTTATTGACGAGGATCGCCATAACGCTGGTGTCGGCCGGTTCGGCCTATCCGGTGTCTTCCAGGCGCTGATCACCCGCCCACCCACTAACTTGGGGCGCGGCAACCGGGGTCGGCCCACCGGCGCCTCGTTTACCTCCAAGGTGGCACCGGCGGGTCCCCCCGCCCCCGGTGCTGCCCGGATCCGCTTGGCCCCCGCTCATTTCGGGCCTGGCCACCGCTTTACCGATGCATTGCAGGCGCACGGGAGTACTTAATTTGATCCACAGCAACGGGTATTCTGAATGCTTGCTCCAAAACGACACCAAAATGAGCGAGCCGAACATCGAGCTGATCGGTCGGGCGCTCGGTCTGATCGACGACGGCGACATCACGGCGCTGATCGAGTTGCTTGACCCGATGATCGAGTGGCGACCACCCGAGCAGGGAACCCTCGACGAGGCCTATTACGGCCACCAGGGGGTTCGCAAACTGTTCGCCCAGCTGACCGAAGCCTGGGACTCCTTCGAACACCAGCCGGTGAAGCTGGTCAGCGGCGATCAGGTGACGATCGTCGTCACCCGCCTAAAGCTGCATGCCCAGGCCAGCGACGTGCAGGTCGACGAAGTCTGGGCCTACGCCGTGACGGTCGCCGACGGCAAGATCAGCTACGTGGAGATGTACACGAATCCCGAGCAGGCGATTCGGGAGCACACCTCGAGCCTGCTCGAGAGCGCCCCGAACTGGCCGGGTTGATCCGCGCCTAGGCGATCATCGGCGCCGCGTATTCCGCCAGCGCCATCACCGTCATCTGTGGGTTGACGGTGATCGAGGTCGGAAAGACGCTGGCGTCGCAGATGTAGAGATTCTCCATTCCGTGGACCTTGAAGTCCGGGCCGACGACGCCCTTCTCGGGATCCTCACTGAGCGCGTTGCCGCCTTGGGGATGGCCGGTGCCGAGCGAGAGGTCACTCGAGTCGGTGATGTATTCATCAAGCCGGTCGAGGTCGGACTCCGAGGTGAACTCTCGGTAGTGAAAAGTGGCGGGCATTACCCGCTCGGCGCCGGCGGCGAGCCAGACTCTGCCGGCCAGCTTGATGCCGTCGATCAGCTTTGACAGGTCCTCATCGGCCGGCGTGTAGACCACGTCGGCGCCGCCGGTCAGGGCCCGCTTTATCTTGGCGTTGCGGTGGGTGCCGACCAGCACGCCGACCGCGGTCAGGTTCGCGTAGCGGCGCATGTTGCGGTAGTGGTCCTCGAACCAGCCCGGCATCGTCAGCGCCTGCGAGACGACCGGGTTGAACCACGTCTCGAACACGTAGCCCTTCCGAGGCTGCTCGAGGAAGTGGGAGATCTGAAGGCCGTCGTATGAGTGGATCTCGTGGCCGAAGTCGGCGGTCACCGGCGAGCCCATGTTGAAGGCGAGGTTCTCTCCCACCTGCTTGCCCCCGATGCCGCTCTTCTTCAACAGCCAGCTCGAGCCGATCGCCCCACCGGAAACGACGATGGTTTTCGCCTCGACCCGGATCTTCCGCTTCTCGTCACCGTCGTGGAGGATGCAGTCGACCGAATCGACTCTCCCGTTCGACCCCCGCAGCCTGTCGGCGTGGCACTGGGCGAGGATCTGCATCCGGTCGCCGAAGCGGGTTTGGCCCTGGGGAAGGACCGTGTCGAGCATCGAAAGCTTCTTGCCGTATGCGCAGCCGATGTTGCAGTAGCCGCAGCCGAAGCAGTCACTGGCGATATTGGCCTCGACGATCTTGATGCCCGAGTCCGGCTGGCCCAGCCGCAGCTTCTCGACTCCCTCGACGAACCGCGATGCGCCCGGGTTCAGGTTGGTGTTCGGCATCGTGCGAATGTCGAGGCGTTGGCGCACCGCTGCGAACGAGGCCTTCAGCCGGTCGATCTCGAGCCCGGCCCTCAGGCCGTGGGCGTCGTTCCATTGCGCGAGGACCGGATCGGGAATCTCGAAACAGACCGCGTTGTTGACCACGGTCGAGCCGCCGACACACATCCCCTGCAGGACCTGGAAGCGGAAGTCACGGCTCAACTGCAGGGCGCCGTCGGCATAGAGACGGGAGATCTGGGTGATCTCGTCCTCGGAGAAGTCGCGAGGGTCGACGTGCTCGCCGCGCTCCAAGATCAGCACCCGGCGGCTCCCGGTGGTGTCGTTCTCCAGCATGCTCGCGGCGATGATCGCCCCGGCGGCCCCGCTGCCTATCACCACCACGTCCGCCTGGACCACGTCCCCGATCGTTTCGTGGGGCACGGTGATCACCGGCGTGTGGTCGAAATGGCGCATCGCCGGGGTGAAGCGAGGCCGCTTGGTGAACGGCACGTAGCCGGTCGACTCGAAGGTCTTCGGATCGCTGTAGTAGCCGAGGAAGGCGAGCTGCTGGGCCAGCCGGATCATCCCCTGGGTCAGCTGGCGCCGAAAGCCACGGATCCGGCGGGTGTCGACGTCGGCAAGGAAGCGCTTCTTGAGGAACTCGAGGCGTTCTTCGGCGGCCATCAGGTGCAGCGGTGGCCGGATCGTCAGCAGCGGATAGAGCGACAGCCCGATCAGGGCCAGCTTCATGATCCATTTTCGCCGCGCGTGGAAGGGGGCCAGGTAGCGGTCGGTGTTCTTGGCCACCTGCTGGGGACTGATCTTCTCGTCGTCGCCGACGACCAGCACGTCGGCCAGGGCGACCAGGGTCTGAAACTGGCTCGGCGAGAAGTATTCAAGCCGGTAGCGCGCCTTTACCGCCCGGCGATGAAGGAACACGAAGAGCAGCGTCAGGGCGCCCTCGAAGAGGATGCCGCCCCAGAGGATCGCGCCGACCCAGACGTTGACCCCGAACAGGTCGTAGTGGGCCGATGTGTCGCCGCCGATCAAAACGATGGCGCCGACCAGGACCCAGCCGAAGGTGCCTAGGTAGAGCACCGGCATCACCGGTGAGAACCGCCGCACATCGGCGCCGGCGATCCAGCAGACACCGCCGAGCACGGCCGCCTTGACCACCGAGTTGACCACAAAGGGGAGTTGGATCCAGTCGTGCTGGGCGGACCCGAACAGGCCCGGGAGCAGATAGACGAGGGTTTCGGTGGTGAAGATGACCGCGGCGATTCGCAACGCCAGGCGCAGGAGCTTCTCCTCCTTGGTCAGCCTCACTTCCCCCGATGCCACGGGGCTAACTCTTTCATCCGCGGAGGCGTCAGTGGTGTGAGGTGCTACTCAGAGTGACTTCGCGTCGACGACCGGCCGAGGAGATGGTGCTCGGGATCTCGTCGGGCCGACGGCGAGAGCGTGCAGGGTCGCCAGCGCGGCAGACCGGATAGGCTCACGGGCGTCGACAGGAGGAGATCTATGAGCTTTGATCCAAAGGAATTCCGCGAGCGCCAGCACAAGATGTGGACCTCGGGCGACTGGCCGGAGGTCGCCAAGTCGATTCAGCCCGTAGCCGACGAACTGGTGGAGCGCCTCGCGATCGGTGAAGGTCAGAACGTGCTCGACAACGGCACCGGGAGCGGCAACGCGGCACTCGCCGCCGCGCAGCGGGGCGCCAAGGTAACCGGGTCGGACATCTCGCCCGAGTTCTTCGAGACGGCGAGGGCGCGCGCCGGCGATGCTGGAGTCGAGGTTGACTGGGTTGAAGCCGATGCCGCCAGCCTGCCCTTCGAGGACGATTCCTTTGACGCTGTCACCTCCGTGTTCGGCTGCATGTTCGCTCCGATCCACCAGCAGGCCGCCGACGAGCTCGTGCGGGTGACCAAGCCCGGAGGAACCTTCGGCGTCTGCGCCTGGACTCCCGAGGGACTAAACGGGCAGATGCTGGCGATGCTGTTCTCAAAGCTGCCGCCCCCGCCGCCTGAGGCTCAGCCGCCGATCCTCTGGGGCAGCGAGGATCACGTTCGCGCACTGTTCGACGGCAGGGGAGTCGAGCTGTCCTTCGAAAAGCCGTTTGCCGAACTCGACTCCGGCGGTGAGTTCGAGACCGCCGAGGATTGGGTCTCGTTCACCGAGGAGAACCTCGGGCCCGTGATCGCGGTCAAGGCCCAGCTCGAGCCGGAGGGCAAATGGGAGGAGGCTCGGGCCGGAATGCTCGAGGTGTTCTCCGCCGGCGAGGGTGGTGAATTCAATCCGAGGTCCGAGTACCTGCGGACCGTCGGGCGGGTGAGCTAGAGCCCGGTCGCCGAGCGGGCCGCGAGGCGCCCCAGCATCGAGCCGGCTTCCTCGGGGTCCCACGGATGCGACTCGGCCAGCACCGAGCGGGCGCCGGCCTCGGCCAGGCCGACCAGTGCCTGGCCGAGGAACTCCGCCAGGCGGTCGAGGTCGGCGTCGCTTTGCGAGGCCGAATCGTTGTGGCTCAGCCAGTTGCGCGAGAGCGCTGCCAGGGCCCGCACCTGCGCCTCGCGGCCGGCCTGGATACGGCGCCCGACCGCGGCGTTTCCACCGCCCTCCTGGAAGAAGATCAGCCGGTAGACCTCCGGCGAGGCGGTGACGGCGCGCAGAAAGGCCGTATAGCCCTCGATCAGGGTCTTTTCGGGGTCATTCAGGTCGACGTTCTCGAAACCGGCACCGATGTCGGACATGATCCGCTGCTCCTCGCGCTCCAGCAAAGCGCGAAACAGCGTGTCCTTGGACTCGAAGGCCGCGTAGATGACCGGTTTGGTGACGCCGGATCGGTTCGCCACCGCCTGCATCGAGGTGCCCTCGTAGCCGTGCTCGAGGAACAGTTGCAGGGCGCCGTCGAGGATCTCCGGGCGGCGCCTCGCCGGACCGAGGTGCTCGGCCCTCTTGCGTGTCGCCTGGACCATTCCTACTTATGGTAGCATTTCCCTACTAGGAGTAGGAAACCTCG
>JBHEMJ010000046.1:0-3074 GCA_046262655.1 Solirubrobacterales bacterium
CGGGCTGAAAAAGGCGCGCAAGCGCCCGCAGTTCTCAAAGCGCTAACCCGTGGCAGAACGCAAGCTGTTCGGGACCGACGGCGTCAGAGGCGTCGCCGGCGAGTTTCTCACGCCCGAGCTGGCGATGAAACTGGGCCGCGCGGCCACCCTCGCCGCGCGGGGGTGGGGAGCCGAGCGCCCGCAGCTGCTGATCGTCCGCGACACCCGTGAGTCCGGTCCGATGCTCGAGGCCGCGCTGGTCTCGGGGATCACCGCGGCCGGCGGAGACGCTCTGGTCGCCGGCGTGCTGCCGACGCCGGCCGCCGCCGTGCTCACCCGCCGCTACGGCCTCGACCTCGCCGCGGTCGTCTCGGCCTCCCACAACCCCTTCTCAGACAACGGCATCAAGTTCTTCTCGTCGCGGGGAAGCAAGCTGGGCGAGGAAGCCGAGGCGCTACTCGAGGCAAAGCTCGAGCAGAAGCCCGGCGCGGTCGAGATCGGCCGCGTGCGCCAGCTCGAGGGAGCTCTCGATGACTACCTGCGGGCGCTGCAGGCAGCCTTCCCGCTCGATTTGAACGGCATCAAGGTCGCCCTCGATTGCGCCCACGGTTCCGCCTACCGCGCCGCGCCGGCGATCTTCGCCCGCCTCGGGGCCGAGGTGGAGCTGTTCGGGGCCGAGCCCGATGGGCGCAACATCAATGCCGGGCTTGGTGCCACCCACCCGCAGAAGCTGGCGGAGGAGGTCGCGGC
Organism: Solirubrobacterales bacterium; assembly: GCA_046262655.1. Taxonomy (GTDB): domain Bacteria; phylum Actinomycetota; class Thermoleophilia; order Solirubrobacterales; family 70-9; genus JBHEMJ01. Next base: position 730 of record JBHEMJ010000046.1, read on the forward strand.
GAGCGACGCCCAGATCGGCTTCGCCTTCGACGGCGACGCCGACCGCCTGATCGCTGTCGACGACCGCGGCCGGCTCCACGACGGCGATGAGCTGATCGCGCTGGCCGCCACACATTTGAAGAAGGCGGGGTCATTGGACGGAGGTGTGGCGGTCACCGTGATGACCAACTACGGCTTCCACGGCGCGATGAAGGCAGCAGGCATCGAGGTGACCGAAACGCAGGTCGGCGACCGCTACGTGATCGAGGCGCTCGCCGAGCGCGACTGGCGCCTCGGCGGCGAGCAGTCCGGGCACATCGTGTGGAGCGACTTCGCTCCCACCGGGGACGGCATCGCCGCTGCGCTGCTCACCCTGCGGGCACTGGAGGGCCGGTCGCTGTCGGAGGTCGAGCCGTTCGAGCGCCTGCCTCAGCGCCTGGTCAACGTGAAGATCGCCGACCGCGGCGCGGTCGAAGGCGCCGGCGCCCTGTGGAAGGCGGTCGAGAAGGAGAGCGCGAAGCTGAAGGGCAGGGGCCGGGTGCTGGTTCGCCCCTCGGGCACCGAGCCTCTGGTCCGAGTCATGGTCGAGGCGCCCGGCGTGGAGGAGTGCGAAGCCGTCTGTGCACGGCTGGTGGCCGTGGTCGAGCGCGAGCTCTCCGAGGGCTGAGCGGTTCTGCCGCTACCCTTGTCGCCTCCCTTATGTGCGGCATCGTCGGATATGTAGGTGGCCGACCGTGCCGGGACTTGCTGATCGCCGGGCTGGAAAAGCTCGAGTACCGAGGCTATGACTCGGCCGGCATTTCGGTGATCTCGGACGGTCGGATCTCCTCTGTGCGCGCCGTCGGCAACCTGGCGAATCTGCGCGAGGCGGTGGCGGCCCAGACACACACCGGTAACGGCGGCGTAGCCGTGGCCGAGCCGCCGGCGACGATCGGCGTGGCTCACACCCGCTGGGCGACCCACGGCAGGGTCACCGAGGAGAACGCCCATCCCCATGGCGACTGCGGCGACAACATCCACATCGTTCTCAACGGGATCGTCGAGAATCACGCCGATCTGCGCAACCAGCTCGCCTCCGAGGGCCACCGATTCAGCTCCGAGACCGACGCCGAGATCGTCTCCCACCTGATCGAGAAGCACTACGAAGGAGATCTGACCGAAGCGGTGCGAAGGGCGTTCGCCGGATTGCGCGGCCACTACTCCTTCCTCGCCATGCACTCCGAGCACCCCGACCTGCTGGTCGGCGCCCGCAAGGAGTGCCCGCTGGTCATCGGCAGCGGTGACGGCGAGCAGTTCGTCGCCTCGGCAATCCCCGCTTTCCTGGCGCAGACCAGCAAGGTGACCCTGGTTGAAAACGACGAGATCGTCACGGTCACTCCGCGCGGCGTGACGATCACCGATGCACACGGCACAACCGTGCAGCGCGATGCCGTGGAGGTGGACTGGGACGAGGAAACCGCCGAGAAGGGCGGCTATGAGACCTTCATGCTGAAGGAGATCCACGAGCAACCCGACGCCGTCGCCGAGACCATCGTCGATCGCCTCTCCGAGGGCGATTCGGTGGATCTCTCGGAGGTCGAGCTCGACGACGATTACCTGATCAACCTCAAGCGGATCGTGATCGTGGCTTGCGGCACCTCCTACCACGCAGGCCTCGTTGGCCGCTACGCGATCGAGCAGTGGGCGCGAGTACCGGTCGAGATGGACATCGCCTCCGAGTACCGCTACCGCGACCCGGTCGTCGGCGAGGGAGACCTGGTTATCGGCATCACCCAGTCGGGCGAGACCGCAGACACGCTGGCCGCCATGCGACTGGCCCGCGAGCGGGGCGCCAAGGTGCTCGCGGTGACCAACGTGCTCGGCAGCCAGGCCACCCGCGACGCCGACGCCGTGCTGTTCACCCGCGCCGGCCTCGAGGTGAGCGTCGCCGCCACCAAGACCTTTGTCAGCCAGGTGGCGGCCATGTATCTGCTCGGGCTAAGGCTCGCCGAGCTGCGCGAGACGATCGCCAAGCAGCGGCTTATCGAGCTGATCGCCGAGCTCAAGCGGATCCCCTCGAAGATCGAGGAGACGATCGAGTCGGTGGACGAGCGCGTCCATGCGATCGCCCGCACCAACCACAACCAGCGCTTCTTTCTCTACCTGGGCCGTCACATCGGGCTGCCGATCTGCCTCGAGGGGGCGCTGAAGCTGCGGGAGATCTCCTACATCCCCACTGACGCTTACGCGGCGGGCGAGATGAAACACGGGCCGATCGCCCTGCTCGACGAATCCACGCCGGTGGTCACGGTGGCCACCAACAGTCCCGTACTCGACAAGGTGCTCTCCAACGTCGAGGAAGTGCGAGCCCGCGGCGCCGACGTCAT
>JBHEMJ010000047.1:0-10055 GCA_046262655.1 Solirubrobacterales bacterium
GTTCAAGGGCGAGTTGATCACGACCGACCTGGTCGAGATCAATCTGATGATCAGGATCCTGCTGGGGTCGTCGTACTTCGACGACTGGACCGACGAGGAGACGTTTGTCACCGAGGACCCGCTGGGGAACCCGGTCGACAAGCGCCACCCGTGGAACAAGGTGACCTTGCCGAAGCCGCAGAAGCGCGACTTCCAGGACAAGTACAGCTGGGTCGCTTCCCCGCGGATGTACGACGCCCGCAACGACACCTACGTCGCCAGCGACACCGGGGGCGGTCCGTTCGCCCGTCAATGGGTGACGGCCAAGGCCGGCCTGGTCGACTTCGGTTATGCGAAGGCGACCGGCAACAGCCTCCAGATGGTGCTTCCGAGGACCGCCTCGAAGCCCGAGATGGAGCTCGAGTGGCACGTGCCGGAGAAGTCCAACGCGATCGAGCGCGATCGCGCTCGCACCTACCACCAGGCGTACTCGGCCCTGATCGGCCTGCACTGCCTGGAGAGGGCGTTGACCGAGGTCCGTGAGGGACGCACGAAGTCGTGGAACGACTTCAAGGTCCCCAAGGACGCCGTCTCAGTCGGCTTCTGCGAAGCCGCACGCGGCGTGCTCTCCCATCACATGGTGATCCGGGACGGCAAGGTGGCCAACTACCAGCCGTACCCCCCGACGCCGTGGAACAGCAACCCGCGCGACGTCCATGGGACGCCGGGCCCCTACGAGGATGCGGTGCAGAACACGCCCATCTTCGAGGAGAACGGGCCTGACAAGTTCAAGGGCATCGACATCATGCGGGCGGTGCGGAGCTTCGATCCGTGCCTGCCGTGCGGTGTTCACATGTACGACGGTCAGGGAATGGTCAAGAAGGTCCAGCACACCCCGACCGGGATGTCCTAGGCCGACTGGCAAGGCAGGTAACGCAAGGAATGCCAGCAGAGCAAACGAGCCCCGCGGTCAGCCCCGAGACCCTGATGCAGAGGGTCGAGGAGCTGACCGCGGAGGTTGACCGGATGCCGGATCCGATGGCGCGCAGGACCGCCGAGGAGCTGCTGGGCGCGGTCATGGACCTCTACGGTGAGGGACTGACCAGGATCGTGCGCATCCTCGACCAAGAGCAGGAAGGAACCGCGGAGGCGAAGCAGCGGCTGGCCGATGACGGGGTCGTCGCCAGCCTGATGCTGATCCACGATCTCTATCCGGTTCCGATCGAGGAGCGGGTGGCGGAGGCGCTCGACAGCGTCCGGCCCTACATGGAGTCGCACGGCGGCAACGTCGAGCTGCTCTCGCTGCAGGACGGTGTCGCCAGCCTGAAGCTCGAGGGCAGCTGTGACGGTTGCGCCGCCTCGTCCTCGACGCTGGAGCTGGCGATCAAGGCGGCCCTCGACGAGCACGCGCCCGACCTCGTCTCGATCCACGTGGAGGGGCTGGAGCAGGACCTGCTGAACCCGGTCACGGTCTCGGGCACGGCGCTGCCGATGGCCGAGGCGCCGGCAGATGCGTCGGGGGCTGGGGCCAATGGCAACGGCGGGGCGCCGGTCGACGCCTCGGGCCTGACCGCCGGACCGGCTTGGCACGGACTGGACGGAGCGGTGGACGGCCTCGGCGAGGGCGAGATGGTCGCCGTCGAGGTGCAGGAAGACAAGCTGATCGTGGCCAGGGTGGAGGGGTCGCTCCTGGCCTACATGGATTTGTGCCCGGACTGCTCGAGCGAGCTCTCGGGAGGGGAGCTCAGCGAGGGAGTCCTGGCCTGCCCAACTTGCTCACGTAGCTACTTCCTGCCGAGGGCGGGGCGCTCGATGGACGATGAGCGCCTGCAGCTGGGGCCGGTGCCCCTGCTCGAGTCCCAGGGCCAGGAAGTGCGCGTGGCCCTCGCCAGATGAGACTCCACCGGAGTCCTCATCAATGGACGCCGCTCCTGCCGGGAGGCTCTGCGATGAGATCCCATCGATGAGCGGCAACGGCGACGGGAACGGCAACGGTCGCTCGCGGCCGATCGACGACAAGGTGGCCGCGCGGCGACGCGCCAACATGGTCACCGGCCTGCGTGGGATGCGCCGCACCCCCGGTGCGGCCGCCGGCAATGGCGTCGCCCCCGGCGAGGACGCCGCGCCCGGCGACGGCGACCCCGACAAGGAGTACTGCGATCTCTGCAATATCGAGATTCCCTCCAAGCACGAGCACCTGCTGCACCTCGGCGACCGGCGCATCCTCTGCGCCTGCGCCACCTGCTGGGCCCAGCGCTCGGCCGACCCCGAGTTGCGCCCGACCGGCAACCGGACCGTCTTCCTCGACGGCTTCACGCTCTCGGACGAAATCTGGGCGCGGCTGCAGGTGCCGATCGGCCTCGCCTTTTTTCTCAACAGCACCTCGGTCGATGCCGTCGTCGCCATGTACCCGAGCCCGGCCGGCGCCACCGAGTCGGAGCTCGATCTGCGCGCCTGGCAGGACCTCAAGGACCTCAACCCGATCCTCGAGAGCCTCGAGCCCGATGCCGAGGCACTGGTCATCAACCGGATCTCCGAGCCGCCGCAGTACGCGATCATCCCCATCGACCAGTGCTACGGGCTGGTCGGGGCGATCAAGGCCAACTGGGAGGGGATCTCAGGGGGCGATGTGATCGAGAAGGCCGTGCCGGAGTTCTTCGACAGGCTGCGGGCCAGCGCGAGGGCGGGCCGGTGACAGGCGCTCCGCTGGGCGGCCTGCACGGCAATGGCGGCGCCCGCCATCCGCGGCCTCCGGGCGTCGACTCCGACGTCGGCGGCCAGGGCCCCGCCGAGACCGCGCCGCCGCCAGACCAGCCGCACCCGAAGTTCACGGTCACCGGCGTCCGGGCCGTGGATCATGCGGCGGCGCCGACCCTCGCATTCACCATGGAGGTCGACGATCCCTCGGGCCGCGAGGTGTTCATGTCGGGCTTCACGGTGGGCATCCATATCGAGCCCTCAAAGCGCGCCTACCAGGAGCAGGACAAGGCGAAGCTGGTCGAGCTGTTCGGCGAGCCCCACCGCTGGTCGGCGACCGCCCAGCGCATGGTGTGGACGATCGAGACGGTGCTGTTGCCCTCGTTCACAGGCAAGACGACGGTCGAGGTCAACGTCGCCTGCAACTACGACGTTGAGCTGGCGGCCGCCAAGTATTTCCACTCGGTCTCCGACGGGCAGATCCCGCTCGCCTTTCACTTCAACGGCAGCATCTACTACGCCGGCGACGAGGGCCGCCTGCAGGTGATCCAGATCCCCTGGGACACGATCAGCGACTTCCAGATGCCGATCGAGACCTGGAAGGAGATGATCGACTCCTACTACCCCTACCGGGGCTGGGTCCCCGTCCACCGCGACACCCTCGATGCCCTTCAGCGCCTCAAGTCCCAGCGCGGCTCCCCGACCTTCGACGCAGCGATCAGCGAATTGCTCGCGGAGAAGACGATCACCGAGCCGAAGCTGACCGGCGTGCCCGAGGACGTCGAGCTCGACCTACCCCCCGGCATGCCCCAGCCCGGCAAGGCGCCGCCGATGGGAGGGGGCGAGGATGTCTGACAAGGGGGTTGAAGAGCTGGTCAGCTCCCTGCTCTACGAGGGCTACGCCCTCTATCCGTACACGCCCGGCGTCAAAAATGCGACGCCGACGCCGTTCGGGATTGTCTACCCGGCCGGCTACGCCGCGGCCCAGCCGGCCGCCTACCCGGAGCTGCGCCTCGAGTGCATCCTCGAGGGCGGCCCGGAGGCCGAGATCACGGGGACCGTGCGCTTCCTGCAGGCGGCGGGCGAGGGCCACAAGGGCATCGAACGCCGCCTCGATCTGGGCACGGTGAAACTCGCCGACCTGGCCCGGGAGAAGGCGCGCCAGGAGTTCGGCTTCCCGCGTGAGGCCGGGGCCGGCTCGGTTCGAGGCCGGGCGGTGATGGAGGCCGAGATGCTCGGCCCCGAGCTGGCGCGGATCAAGCTCTGCGTCCACAACGACACCGAGATCGCCGGCGACGTGCCCGAGGCGGAGGTCCCGAGGGGCGACGCATTGCAGTGGAGCCTGCTCTCCGTGCACCCGATGGTCGAGGTCGACGACAGCGCCCGCTTCATCTCGCCGCTGGAGCGCGACGGCGAGGCCGGCGCGGCGGTCGAGGCCAGCGACTCATTCAACACCTTCCCCGTGCTGGTCGGCAAGGAGGACAGGGCCGTGCTCGGCGCCGCGATCGTCGTGCCCGAACACCCCGAGCTGGCGCCGGAGTCGCTCGGCAACCTCTTCGACAACACGGAGATCGAGGAGGCGCTGCTGCTGCACGTACAGGTGCTCAGCGACGACGAGCGCGAGCAGATCTCCGAGCAGGACCCGGCGGTCCGCGAGATGATCGAGCGCGCCGAGAAGACGACCAACGACGAGATGATGAGCCTGCACGGCCGGCTGACGTATACCGAGCCAGAGGATGACGGGCGCACCACGACGCCGCCGACCCCGCCGCCGGGGATGGACGAGATCCAGGGCGAAACGACGACCGAGGTCAAGGGCGCCACCGTGAAGCGCGGCGACACGATCATCCTGCGCCCGGGGACCGAGGGCGCCGTCGAGGACAAGATGCTCGACGGGCGCAGGGCGACGGTCGAACGTATCTACAAGGGCATGGACGAGCGCGTCTATCTCGGCGTCACGATCGCCGATGTTCCCGGCCAGGACCTGCTCAGCGATACCGGCCGCTTCCTCTTCTTCTTCTCCGACGAAGTCGAGCTGATCGCCTAGTGGCCCCCCAGGAGATGCCCGAGCCACGCCAGCCGGTGATGCCGGATATGCCCAGCGGCGACATCCCCGACCCGCCGGGCATGGAGAAGCAGATCCTCGTCGCCGGTGTCGGCAACGCCTGGCTCGGTGACGATGGCTTCGGCGGCAAGGTCGTCGAGAGGCTGCTCGAGATGGGCCCGCCGCCGGGGGTCAAGGTCCAGGATTTCGGTTCGGGCGGACTCGACCTCGCCTACGAGGTGATGCGCGGCTACCACGCGCTGGTGATGATCGATGTCTCCGAGCAGGGCGGCGAGCCCGGTGACCTCTACGTGATCGAGCCCGACCCCGACGATTTCAAGCCGATCGAGGACGGCGAGTCGATCAGTCCCCACGGCATGGATCCCGTTTCGGTGCTGCGCTTCGTCACGACCGTGCACGGCTGGCCCGGCAAGGTCGTGGTCGTCGGCTGCGAGCCCGGCGACGTCGAGGAGCTGGCAATGGAGCTGACGGGCCCCGTCAAAGCCGCCGTCGACAAGGCCGCCGGGGTCGTCCTCGAGGAGCTGCGGAAGCTGCAATCCGACGCGGCCTACAACGGCTGAGCCGGAGGGCCGGATGCACGAGCTCTCCCTCGCCACCTCCGTCGTCGAGACCGTCAACCGCCACGCCGCGGGCCGCAAGGTCACCTCGGTGCAGATGAAGATCGGGACGATGCGCCAGGTTGTGCCGCAGTCGCTCGAGTTCTACTTCGCGATCTGCTCGAAGGACACGCTCTGCGAGGGCGCCGATTTCCAGCAGGAGATCATTCTGGCCAAGCTTGAATGCAAGGATTGTTCTAGGCAGTGGGAGCTGGAGATTCCCGACTTCCGCTGTCCGTCATGCTCCTCGATAGAGGTCGACGTCCTGGCCGGAAGCGAGTTCGAGGTCGAGTCGATCGAGGTAGAGGAAAAGGAGAAGGCTCATGCACCGCACTAAGGTCAAGGTCGCCGAGGACGCGCTCGACGCGAACACGACGATCGCCGACGCCAACCGCCACGACTTCGACCACGCCGGCGTACGCGTGATCAATCTGATGTCCGCGCCCGGGGCCGGCAAGACGACCTTGCTCGAGACCGTTCTGCCCGGGCTCGACACGCGCGTCGGCGTGCTCGAGGGCGACGTCCAGGGCTCGCTCGACGCGGACCGGCTGGCCAATGTCCACGTCCCGGTCGTCCAGCTCAACACCGACGCCGGATTCGGCGGCGAGTGTCACCTCGACGCCAACATGGTGCGCTCGGCGCTCGCCGACTTCGAGCTTGACGACCTCGACCTGCTGGTGATCGAAAACGTCGGCAACCTTGTGTGTCCGGCCGAGTTCAAGGTCGGCGAGGACGCGCGGGCGATGATCTGCTCGATCACCGAGGGAGAGGACAAGCCGTTGAAATACCCGCTGATGTTCCGGGCCTGTGAGCTTGTCGTGGTCAACAAGATCGACCTTTTACCCCACCTCGACTACGACCTGGAAAAGCTTCGTCACAACCTCGAGGCCGTCAACCCCGGGGCGCGGGTCCTTGAGGTCTCGGCGAAGACGGGCGAGGGGACCGAGGAGTTCGGCAGGTGGCTGTCGGGCGTGGCGGCGCGAGAGGCCGCCGCGGTTTGACGGTCGCGGCGGCCGGGCGCCTCGACGCCCTGCTCGCCGAGCGCAGTGAGGCCAACCGGGCCTTCTTCTCCGCCGAGGCGGAAAACGTAGCCCGCTGCTGCCATCGCATGGCCGAGCGCTTCGCCCGCGGCGGGCGGCTGGTCGCCTTCGGGCGCAGCCCCGGCGCCCGCTCCGACGTGCGCCACGTAGCGGTGGAGTTCGTGCACCCGGTGATCGTCGGCAAGCGGGCGCTGCCGGCGATCGGTTTGGCGGCCGAGGGCGGTCCGCTGGCCGCTCAGGTCGAGCTGATCGCCGAGCCCGATGACATCGCCATCGCCTTCGGCACCGAGGAAGGTGGCGAGCCCGCCGCCGAGGCTAGTTCGGCGTTGGGGGCCGCGCGCCAGCTGGGCTGCCTGACGATTGCCTTCTCGGCCGGCTCGGGAGCGGAATGGGAGTTCGAGCCGCCGAGCGAGGACCCTTTCATCCGCCAGGAGCTGGCGGAGACGCTCTACCACGTGCTCTGGGAGCTGGTCCACGTCTTCTTCGACCACCAGGGCCTGCTCGAAGGGCGCGAGGTGCGCCAGAGCCACGACACCGGGCATTCGAGCTTTCTCTACCCGTTCCTCGCCGGGACCGAGACCGGTCTCGAGGAGGTGGTCGGGGACGTGCGATCCAACACCTTGATGAAGTCCGACGAGGTCGGCGCCCTGCGCGAACAGACCCTGGGCGAGAACCGCGAGCCGCTGTTGGCAGCCGCGGCGACGCTGCGTGGGAGTTTCGACTCCGGCGGCAAGGCGCTGGTCTTCGGCAACGGCGGCTCGGCCACCGATGCGATGGACCTGGTCGCCGACCTGCACGCCGCCCCGCAGGGGTGGACGCCGCGGCCGGCGCTCGATCTCACCGAGGACCCCTCGATCCTGACGGCGATCGCCAACGACATCGGCGTCGAGGCGATCTTCCTGCGCCAGATCATCGCCTACGGCAAGGAGGCGGATGTGGCGATCGCGATTTCGACCAGCGGTAACTCGACCAACATCGTCGCGGCCTTGGCAGAAGCCCGCCGGCGCATGATGGCCACCGTGGCCTTCGTCGGCTACGACGGCGGCCGGGTTGCCTCGGAGGGCCTTGCCGACCACGTGATAGTCACCCGCTCCCAGCACATCCCGCGCATCCAGGAGGCCCAGGCGAGCGCCTACCATGCGCTGCGCGAGCTGGTTGAGCTGGCGGAGGCATGAGCCGCCAGGCTCCCGGCGGGGTGGGCTCGCGGCGGCGGGTCCGGGTGCGAGTCGAGGGGACCGTGCAGGGAGTCGGCTTCCGCCCGTTCGTCTACCGGATCGCCACCGAGGCGGGGCTCGGCGGCTGGGTGCTGAATGACTCGCGGGGGGTTCTGGTCGAGGCCGAGGGAGAGGGAGGGGCGCTCGAGGAATTTCTACGCCGGCTGGCTGCCGACGCGCCACCGCTGGCGCTGGTCGAAAGCGTCAACGCCGAGGCACTCGAGGCCCGCGGGGAGACCAACTTCACCATCACGTCCTCTGATGACGCCGGCGAGCCGCTGGCGCTCGTCTCCCCCGACATCGCCACCTGCGAGGACTGCCTGGCCGAGCTGCTCGATCCCGACGACCGCCGCCACCGCTACCCGTTCATCAACTGCACCAACTGCGGGCCCCGATTCACGATCGTCCAGGGAGTCCCGTACGACCGCCCGCTGACCACGATGGCGGCCTTTCGCATGTGCGAGGCCTGCCTGGCGGAGTACGAGGATCCGCTCGACCGCCGCTTTCACGCGCAGCCCAATGCTTGCCCGGTCTGCGGGCCGGCGCTGCGACTCGCCGATCCCGCCGGTCGCAGCATCGCGGAAGGAAATGCGGCGGCGCTGGACGGAGTGGCGCTGGCCTTCGCCGAGGGGCGGATCGTGGCGGTCAAGGGCGTCGGCGGCTTTCACCTCGCCTGTCGCGCCGACGACGAAGCCGCCGTGGCCGAGCTGCGCTCTCGCAAGCACCGCGAAGACAAGCCGTTCGCACTGATGGTGGGCTCGCTGGATGCCGCCCGCGAGCTGACCGTTCTCGACCCGGCTGAGGCCGAGCTGCTGGCGAGTCGCGAGCGGCCGATTGTTCTCGCGCCCCGCCGCCAGGCCGCCGGGGTGGCCGCTTCGGTCGCCCCCGGCGCGGGCGAGCTGGGACTGATGCTGCCCTACTCGCCAATTCACCATTTGCTGATGCTCGATGCAGGGACGCCCCTGGTGATGACCTCGGCCAACGTCTCTGACGAGCCCATCGCCTACCGCGATACCGATGCGCTGCGGCGGTTGGCAGATATCGCCGACCTGTTTTTGTTCCACGACCGCCCGATCCACATCCGCACCGATGACTCGGTGGTGCGAGCGCTGGCGCTGGGCGCCGCGCAGGAGCGCCGGCCCCTCTTCCTGCGCCGCTCGCGCGGATACGTGCCCGCCGCTCTGCCGCTACCCGAGGGGCCGCCACTGCTCGCCTGCGGTGCCGAGCTGAAGAGCGCCTTCTGCCTGGCCAAGGGCGGGCGGGCCTGGGTCGGCCACCACATCGGCGACCTCAAGAACTTCGAGACGCTGACTTCATTCAAGGACGGGATCGAGCACTTCCAGTCGCTGTTCGCGGTCGAGCCCGAATTGCTCGTGCACGATCTTCACCCGGACTACCTGTCCACAAAGTACGCCGTCGAGCGGGCGGAGTCGACCGGCGTCGAGGCGCTCGCGGTCCAGCACCACCACGCCCATCTCGCCTCGGTGCTGGCCGAGCACGGGCAGACCCTCCCCGCGGTCGGAGTCATCTACGACGGAACCGGCTACGGCACCGACGCGACGATCTGGGGCGGAGAGCTGCTGGTCGGCGACACCGCCGGCTTCGAACGCGCCGCGCACCTGCACCCGGTGCGGATGCCCGGCGGGGAGCGTGCCGTGCGCCAGCCTTGGCGCATGGCCTGTGCCTGGATGCTCGAGACCCTCGGGCCCGAGCCGCCGCTGCCCCCCGGCCTCGAAGCCCTCGGCGTCAGTCGCGGCGACTGGATGAAGATGGCCGAGCTCGCGGCCGCCGGCCTCGCTTCTCCGGTGACGACCAGCGCCGGCCGCCTGTTCGATGCGGTGGGGGCGATCTGTGGCATTCGCGCCGAGGTCAACTACGAGGGCCAGGCAGCGATCGAGCTGGAAAACGCCGCCGAGCCGGGGGAGCTCGGCGCCTACCCGCTGCCGTTCGCAGGTGCCGTCCTCGATGCGCGCGAGACGATCCGAGCGGTGCTCGCCGACCTCGGCGCCGGAGTCGACGTGCCGGTTGTGGCGGCGCGTTTTCACAACGGGGTCGCCGCCGCGAGCGCGGCGGCCTGCGCGGCCGTCGCCTCTGAAGCGGGAACGGAGCAGGCAGTTCTCTCGGGCGGCGTCTTCCAGAACAGGCTTCTGCTCGAGCGGACGGCCGCCGCGCTCACCAACCTCGGCATGCGAGTGCTGACGCCGCGCAGATTGCCGCCCAACGATGGGGGTATCGCCTATGGACAGGCCGCGGTAGCGGCCGCAACCGGCAAACAAGGAGCTTGATGGCCAATAAGCAGCTGGACAGCTATTTGAACGACCACCTCGGCGGATCCCAGTTCGGGGTTCAGCTTGCCCGGACGGGCGCCACCCGCTACCAGGGCACCCCGCTCGGCGACACCTTCGGCGAGCTCGCGGTCGAGATCGAGGAGGACATCGAGAAGCTGAGGTCGGTGATGAAGGAG
>JBHEMJ010000048.1:0-5150 GCA_046262655.1 Solirubrobacterales bacterium
CGGGGCGGTGCTGTTGATGATCGTCTCCCGGACGATCGCCGAGCAGATGCCCGAAGCCGAGATCATCGAGTTGCACCACGATCAGAAGAAGGACGCGCCGTCGGGTACCGCCAAGCGCACCGCGGAGCTGATCAAGGAGGCAGGCGGCAACGTCCACCAGCCGATTCACTCGGTGCGGCTACCGGGCCTGGTGGCCCACCAGGAGGTGATATTCGGCGGCGAGGGGCAGACGCTCAGCGTGCGCCACGACTCGATCGACCGCCGCAGCTTCATGCCCGGTGTCCTGCTTGCTGTTCGCAAGGTGGGAGATCTGCCCGACCGCTACACCGAAGGGCTCGAGAGGCTGCTGTAAGCCGGGCGCCGAGCGGCGGCCGCCGGCTTTTTGCCGGGGCCGCCGCTTGACTCCACGTCCTAGTCTGAGGGCTAGGCTCCGTGGCCTAGTTGCTCTCGCTGTCGCCTTCGACGACGACCAGCTGATAGCTGTCATCCAGGCGAACATCGACGGTGCTGCCGTCGGTCTTGGTCACCTCGACCTCCCAGGTGGCGCCATTCTCTGAATCCCGCTCGACCGAGTTGGCCCTACCTCCTTGGGTGATCTTGAGGGCCGCAGCCGTTGCCTGGTCGGCAGCGGGACTCTTGACGGTGGCGTTGCTGTCGTTGGGGCCGTTGTTGCCGCCGTCGTCAGTACTGCCGGTAGCGAGGGCCGCCCCCGCGCCCCCGGCAGAAATCGCGAGGATCGCGCCGCCGACTGTCAGGTACTTGCGTGTGTTACTCATTGATTCACCTCCTTGGCTGAGTTCATGAGACCAATCTAGGAAGCCGCGATGAAACGGCCGTGAATGGAGATCGAAACGTCGGCGCCGCCTTCCGGCCGATTTTTGGCATGAGCGCCACCGCCGTGGGAGCGTGCCACGGCCTCGACGATCGCCAACCCCAGCCCGCTGCCGCCGGGCCCGCGAGCAGGGTCTGCGCGACTGAAGCGCTCGAAGGCCCGGTCCAGAAACCGGGGCGGGAAGCCCTCGCCCTCGTCGCTGACATGGAGTTCCACGTCGTCACCTTCGGCCCGGGCCCAGAGCCGTACCTCACCGCCGCCGTAGCGCAGGGCGTTGTCGAGCATGTTGGTCAGGGCCTGCTCGAGGCGGGTGCGGTCGCCGCGGACCTCCAGTCCGGTGGGGGCCTCGACCCGTAGCGACCGTCCGGAGGCGGCGGCTCGCTGCGCGAAGCGCTCGCCGACGCCCTCGAGCAGCGGCGCGATCTCCAGCGGTTTGGCCTCCAAGGCCAGTTCCCCGTTCTGGGATCGAGCCAGGACCAGCAGGTCTTCGGCGAGGCGGATCAACCGGTCGACTTCCTCGACCGCCGAGGCAATCGCCGCTCGCAGCTCGTCGGGGCCGTGGCCGTAGCGGAGGGCGGTTTCGAGCTCGGTCTTCTGCATCGCCAGCGGTGTGCGCAGCTCGTGGCTGGCGTCGTCGACGAAGGTGCGCTCGCGCTCGAAGGCCTGCTCGAGGCGGGCCAGCATCTCATTCAGCGTCGTGCCGAGCCGCGAGAGCTCGTCGTCGGCGCTGGAGACGGGCAGTCGCTCGCCGGGCTCGGCGGCAGAGATCTCCGCGGCGCGGCGGCGCATGCCCTCGACCGGCCGCAGGGCCAATCCCGCGGCCAGGTAGCCGGCCAGCGAGGCGAGCAGCAGCGCCGCCGGGCCGCCGATCAGCAACACGCCCTTGAGGCTGTGGAGCGAGTCCTTGCGATCGTCGAGGCTGGCGCCGGCAGCGACGACCACGCGGCCCGCCGGCGTCTCTACCGGCGTGGCGAAGATCCGCACCGAGCCGGCGGCGACGGGATTGCCGTCGTCTTCGAAAAAGGCGGGGTTCTCGGAGGCACGGGCACGCTGGCTCGCATCAAGCAGTGGTCGGGTGCCCAGCTGCGGCCCGGTCTCCAACACGCGGCCATCCGAGGTCATCGCCTGGGCAAAGGATTCCTCTCGCTGGACAAGTACGACGCCCCGGACGGGGGTGCCGCTCGGAGGGAGCTGCTCAACCTGTCGGGTGACCTGCTCGGCGCGTGAGCGCAGCCCTTCGTCGATCGAGTCGTCGAGGTCGGATCGGAAACGCTCAAAGACGAAAAGTCCCAGCCCCGCCAGCAGCACGGCCATCACGCCGGCGAACACCAGAGTCACCCGCGGCCTGATCGGCACGCGGCTCAGCTTCCGCCGTCCTCACGCATCCGGTAGCCGATCCCGCGTACGGTCTCGAGGCTCTCGACGCCAAACGGCTTGTCGATCTTGAGGCGCAGGAAGCGCACGTATGAGTCGACGACGTTGGAGCGATTCTCGTAGTCGTAGTCCCAGGCGTGCTCGAGCAGCTGGTAGCGGCTGAGCACCTCGCCCCGGCGCCGCATGAAGACCTCGAGCAGCGCGAACTCCTTGACGGAGAGATCGATCTCGGCCTCACCGCGCCAGACGCGTCGCGTAGCCGGATCTAGGCGAAGCTCTCCCGCCCGCAGGTCGGCCGGGCGTTCGGCCCCGCCACGGCGAACCAGTGCCCGCAGCCGGGCCAGCAGTTCGGCATATGAGAAGGGCTTGGTCAGGTAGTCGTCGGCGCCCGCGTCGAGACCGGCGACCCGATCAGAGACTCCGTCGCGCGCGGTCAGCATCAAGATCGGCGACCAAACGCCCTCAACGCGCAGCCGCCGGCAGACCTCGAACCCGTCGATGCCAGGCAACATCAGGTCGAGGATGATCGCGTCGTACTCGGTTGCCTGCGCCATCCATACCGCCTCCTCGCCATTGGAGGCGATGTCGGGTGACATCGCCTCCTTGCGCAGGCCGCGGCGCAGCAGGCCGGCCATCTTGGCTTGGTCTTCGACGATCAGCACGCGCATGGGAGGTGAGCCGCTCCGATTATCTCTCGCTAGATGAAAGCCAGATGAAAAGCACGTCGGAAACGCGGTTTGCGCGATACTGGCAACCGATGAGCCCCGCGATCGAAGGCGTGATCACTGCGATGTGCACCCCGTTCTCCGAGGACGGCTCCGTGGACGAGCGCGCCGCACGAGCGTTGGCCCGTCACCTGATCGATAACGGCTCGCACGGGGTGGTGGTGGCCGGCACCACTGGCGAGGGCACCACCCTCACAGATGAGGAGCAGATCTCATTGTTGAAGGCGGTTCTCGATGAGATCGGGACCGAGGCGATGGTCGCCTGCGGCACCGGTACCAACGACACCAGGCATTCCTGTGAGCTGTCGGCGGCGGCCGAACAGGCCGGCGCCCACGCGGTCCTGGTCGTGACGCCCTACTACAACAAGCCCAACAGAGCCGGCTTGCTAGGACATTTCGCGGCGGTCGCCGGCGCCGTCCGGTGCCCGGTGATCCTCTACAACATCCCTTCTCGCTGCGTGATCAACATGCCCCCAGAGCTCCTCGCTGAGCTGGCGCAGATCGACAACGTGGTAGCCGTCAAGCAGGCCAATGACGACGAGCTGGGGCCGATCGAGGGCCTGCGGATCCTGGCTGGCAACGACACCACCTTCCAGCGAACACTCGAGTTCGGCGGGGCCGGCGTGATCTCGGTCGCCTCTCAGCTGGTGGGCAACGAGATGCGCGAGCAATACGACGCCGCCAAGGCGGGCGATCTTGATCGCGCGGGCGAGATCGACGCCAGATTGCAGCCCTTCTACCAGGCACTCGGGGTGACCACCAACCCGATTCCGGTCAAGGCCGGGCTGCAGTTGCTCGGACTCGCCTCAGCCCGCGCACGGCTCCCGATGGTCGAGGCCGACGACGCCCAGCGCTCCGTCGTCCGGGAGGCCCTCGAGGCCCAGGGCCTGCTCTCCGGCGCCCCCAGCTGATCGCTTGAGCTCGAAGCTTCGCATCCTGCCCCTCGGCGGACTGGGGGAAATCGGCAAGAACATGACGGCCGTCGAGTACGACGGCCGGATCGTGGTCGTCGATACGGGGCTGATGTTCCCGACCGCCGAGATGCTCGGCATCGACCTGGTGCTACCCGACTTTTCGATCCTGCGGGAGCGCGCCGGCGACATCGAGGCGATCGTCCTCACCCACGGCCACGAGGACCACGTCGGCGCCCTGCCCTATCTGCTGCGCGAGATCGGCAATCCGCCGGTCATCTACGGCGGCCTGTTGACCATCGGCATGGTCCGCTCCAAGCTCGATGAGCACAAGCTCCGCGATGTGCCGCTCCAGGAGCTGCCGGTCGGGAAGCGGGCCGAGCACGGGCCCTTCACCCTCGAGCTGATCCACATGTCGCACTCGATCCCCGACATGCGGGCGGTGGCGATCACCACCGAGGCGGGAACGGTGCTGGTCACCGGCGATTACAAGTTCGACCAGACCCCGGTCGACGGCCACCCGGCCGACATGGCGAGGCTCGCGGAGCTCGGCAGGGAAGGGGTGCTGTGCCTGTGCGGCGACTCGACCAACGTCGACCGCCCCGGCGTGGCGCCCTCGGAGTCGGCGGTGGGTCCGGCACTGCTCAGCGTCATGGGGAACTGCATGGGCCGCATCATCGTCACCTCCTTCGCCTCCAACGTGCACCGGGTCCAGCAGGTGATCGACGCCGCGGCACAGCTGGACCGCAAGGTCGCCTTGGTCGGCCGCTCGATGCGCAAGAACATCAACATCGCCTCCAATCTCGGCATCGCCAACGTGCCCGACGGGCTGCTAATCCAACCCAAGGAGATCGGGGACTTCCCCGATCACCAGGTGGTGGCGATCTCGACCGGCAGCCAGGGTGAGCCGCTCTCGGCGCTGCGGCGCATGGCCAACAACGACCACCGTGACGTCGAGCTGCATTCTGGCGACACCGTGATCTTCTCCGCCACGCCGGTCCCCGGCAACGAGCGCTCGGTCAACCAGACGATCGACCGCATCTTCGAGATCGGAGCCTCGGTGGTGACCCCCGCCGACGCTCCGATCCACGCCTCCGGCCACGGCTACCAGGAGGAGGTGAAGATGATGCTGAACCTGACCAAGCCTCGATACGTGATGCCATTTCACGGCGATTTCAAGCGCCTGCGCCTGCACGGTCAGCTCGCCGAGTCGGTGGGGATCGATCCGGCCGACATCTTCCGCGGCCACAATGGCCTGCCGCTCGACGTCGATGGGTCGGGCGCCTCCTTCGGCGACGACCTCGACTC
>JBHEMJ010000049.1:0-3336 GCA_046262655.1 Solirubrobacterales bacterium
GGGCGAGCTCCGCCACGGCGGCGAGCACCTCGTGGTCGGGGAGCCGATGCCCCGGCGTGACCCGCCCGGGCGCCTCCACGAGCACGAACGGGACCGCACCGTCGACGCGCTTCTTGTCCCGTGCCGTCGCGGCAACGACGGCCGCTGGGTCGGCGCCCTCGAGGCGCGCGGGCAGCGCCTGGGCGGCCAGCAACCCGGCCACCTCGTCTCGCAGGGCGTCCTGGCCCGAGAGCCGCAGGGCGGCGAGCAGGCCGAGCCCAACCGCCTCGCCATGGCGATAGCGCCCGTAGCCCGTCGCCGATTCGATCGCGTGGCCCACCGTGTGTCCGAGGTTGAGCACCGCGCGTCGGCCCCCGTCGCGCTCGTCGGAGGCGACCACCTCGATCTTCGTGCGCGCGCAGGCGAAGACGATGTCGGTGAGCTCCTCGGAGCCGTCGCGGACCAATGCGCGGAGATCGGCCCCGCGGACACGCTCCCAGAGATCGCCGCCGGCGATCAGAGCTGTCTTCAGGACCTCCACGAACCCGGCGGCGATCTCTGCCTCGGGCAGGGTCGCCAGCGTCGAGGGGTCGGCGAGGACCGCCAGCGGCTGGTGGTAGGCGCCGACATAGTTCTTGGCCTCGGGCAAATCGACGCCCGTCTTGCCGCCGTAGGCGGAGTCGACCTGGGCTACGACCGTGGTCGGCAGCTGCACGACGGGCGTGCCCCGCTGGTAGGTGGCGGCGACAAAACCGGCCAGATCACCGGTCACCCCGCCGCCGAAAGCCAAGATCAGATCGTCGCGGCGGACCTCCATCGCGGCCAGCGCCCGCAGCAGGACCTCCGCCTCGGTCAGCGTCTTTCGCTGCTCCCCACCCTCGATTTGGATCGTCGCCGCGAGCGGCGGCAGCAGGCCCTGGTGGCGGGCCAGCGCCTCGCGGTCGGCGACCGCGAAGCGCCGGGGGTCGGGCTCGGCCACGGCGAGCAACGAGACCGCGCCCTCGCCGACCACCGACGGGTAGGAGCCGCCGGGGCTCTCGGCCCACACCAGGCGGGTCGCCGGGGCGGCGCGCATCGCCGCCAGCCAGGGTGCAGCCGCAGCGCCCATTTCGGTGCCTCCCTCGGGCAAGATCGCCTGTGCCGTCGCCTCATACAGCGGCAGCCGGCGTTCGAAGCGCCGGCTGAACTCGGCGCGGTCGGCGGCCAGGGGCCGGCCCGTGTCCTGGGAGCGGCTCCATGCCACTGGCTCGTTGACGCAGCACCAGACGCAGAGATGGTGGACCAGGGCCGAGCGCACCCTTTCGCTTTCGACGGAGCCTCCTCCGAGGGACACAATGCCGCCGCGTTCGAGCAGCTCGAGCACCACCTCCTCCTCTCGGCGACGGATCTCAGATTCGCCCTCGCCCGCGAAGAATTGCGCGATCGGCATGCCGAGCCGCTCCTCGAGCACCTGGTCGGAATCGTGCACCTCGACGCCGAGCTTCTCGCCGGCGGCACGTGCCGCGGTCGTCTTCCCAGCGGCCATGAAGCCCGTGAAGACGATCGCTCCCGAGCCCCTGCCGCCCTTGGCTACCTCCGCCATCCGATCCGCTCCTTGTAGGCGGCCAGGGCGACGAGCACGTCGTCGATGTGGTCGCCGCCGAACTTCTCACGGTAGGCGCCGGCCAGGGTCAGCGCCACCATCGCCTCGCCCACCACAGCCGCAGCCGGCACGACGCTCGAGTCGGTGCGCTCCTTGTGGGCCGACTGGGCCTCCTTGCTCTGCGTGTCGACCGAGCGCAGCGGCTTGGTCAGGGTCGAGATCGGCTTGATCGCCGCCTGCACCAGCACCGGCTCGCCGTTGGTCATTCCGCCCTCCAGGCCGCCGGCGTGATTGGTCTCGCGGAAGTAACCGCGCTTCTCGTCGTGGAAGATCTCGTCGTGGGCCTCGGAGCCCGGACGCCCCGCAACATCCCAGGCGGGCCCGACCGTGACGCCCTTGACCGACTGGATCGAAACGATCGCCTGAGCCAGGCGACCGTCTAGCTTCTCCGCCCAGGAGACGTGCGAGCCGATCCCCGGCACACAGCCGAACGCGCGCACCTCGAAGCTGCCGCCGAGACTCTCGTTGGCCTTCCGTAGCCTGTCGACCTCCTCCACCATCTGCTCGGAGACGGCGGGATCGAGGCAGCGCACGGGCGATTCGTCGACTCCCTCGAAGTCCTCGAGAGCGGGCTCGCCCGGTGGCGCCTTGACTGAGCCCATCTGCAGCACGTGGGAGCGGATCTCCACCCCGAGGACGCGGAGGAAGCCCTTGGCGACGGCGCCGGCGGCTACGCGCGCCGCTGTCTCGCGGGCACTGGCCCGCTCGAGGATGTTTCGCAGGTCGTCGTGGCCGTATTTCTGCATACCTGCGAGGTCTGCGTGGCCCGGCCTGGGCAGGCGAATGGGATCGACCTCCCCCTCGATCGGCCACGGGTCCATGCGCTCTTCCCAGTTGGCGTAGTCACGATTGGCGACCAGGAGCGCCAGCGGGCTGCCCAGGGTGTGCCCGTGGCGCAGCCCCGCGCGGATCTCCACCGAGTCGGACTCGATCTTCATCCGCCCGCCCCGCCCGTGGCCGAGCTGGCGGCGCGCCATGTCGCGGTCGAGGACCTCGCGATCGAGCTCGAGGCCCGCGGGCAGGCCCTCGACGACCGCGACCAGGCCCGGCCCATGCGACTCACCTGCTGTCAGGAAGCGAAATGCCATTGCATAAAGAGGCTATCGGCGGCCCGGCTGGGCTTCGGGCAGGGGCTCCCATATCGTCTGCGGATGGCCGCCCGTCGATTGCTGATCGTGATGCTGATCGTGCTCGGCGTGCTCACCCTGGCCACGGCGCTCGCCCCCCAGAAGGGCAACGACGCCAAGACCCCCGCCGAGACCAGCACCGCGCCGAACACCACGGTGAGCGGCCAGACTCGCAAGGGTGTGTTGCTGGAGGTCACGATAGATGCCGACGACGCGGCCGCGCGCAACGTACCGCGGCGGGTCACCGCCGGAGACCAGCTGCAGCTGAAGGTCGCCTCCAACAGTCCCGATCAGGTCGAGATCCCCGCCTTCGGCCAGGTCCAGCCCGTGACCCGCGATGCCCCCGCATATTTCGACCTGCTGCTCGACAAACCCGGCATCTACGAGGTGAAGCTCCTCGAGGCAGGGCGCGTGGCCGGGTTGATCCAGGTCAGTCCGGCAGCTCAGCCGGCGTCAAATCGAGGGAAACGACGCTCCCGCCGCGGATCACCGTGACCTCGATCTGTTCGCCCACCCGCTCCGCGTTCATCAGCCGCTGAAGCTCTCCGACGTCGGTGATCGGATCACCGTCGAGGGCGACGATCAGGT
>JBHEMJ010000050.1:0-27722 GCA_046262655.1 Solirubrobacterales bacterium
CTGCTAGACGGGGTGCGACAACTCGACAACGGCAACGCGACCACCGAGTCGCTGGTCATGCGCTCACGGTCTGGAACCGTGCGCAAGGTCCAGGCCACCCACGACCGCCCGAAGCTGCGCGGAGTGACCGGCGGCCTCTACGGCTAGCCGATGTTGACCCTCGCTCACCCCTGCACCGGCAGCTCCCCGGTGGCGAGCTTTTCGTGGCGGATCGAGTTGACCACGGCCCCGGCGAGCAGGGTCAGGCTGATCACGTAAAACCACAACAGGGCGATCAGCAGGAAGCCGATCGTGCCGCCCACGCGGTCAAGGTTGGAGATGTTGCCGAGGTAGAAGGGATAGGCGACGTTGACGATTCCCATGACTCCGGTGAAGATCACTGCTCCGGGCCAGACCGAGCGCCACGGCATGTGCCCCTTCGGCGTCGCCCAGTAGATCACGCAGGCGACCATGAAGCTGGTCGCAAGGGCACCGACGATGAGCACGATGTCGGCCACGGTGTCTGTGGTGGAGAGACCCAGGGGCAGATCCTTGGCGGTCGAGGCGACCGTGCCCTCGAGGGTCGGCACGATGACGCTGGCGGCGAGAAACAGCGCCACGACCAGCAGCATGATCAGCGAGAAGCGCTTCTGGGCCAGCCAGCTGCGGCTCTCGACGTGATAGATGCGTCCGAAGGCGGTGTCCATCGCACCCCAGAACGAGGCGCCGATCCAGATCCCGCCAATCACGGCGAAGACCCCCGTCGTGGTGGAGCTGTCGCGGACCCGGTCCAGCGTGTGCTCGAGGGTCCCCTGTTCGACATTCGGGAACAGACGCTGCAGGTCGGTGAGGATACTGGCCTCGATCGAGGGGCTGCGGAGTATCTGGCTGGCTACGAAAAGGACCAGCAGCACGAAGGGAAAGATCGCCAGCATCAGGTTGTAGGCGACCATCGCAGCCATCCCGGTGACGTTCTCACGGTAGGCCCGGTTCCAGAAGGCCCTGACCCAGGGAGAGCGCCAGAATCGGAGGTTCGTGGGCGAGCGCAGGCGCCGCGCCCGGTGGCTGGTGGCGCCCTTCACTTCCATGCGTAACCGCCCCCTACGAAGGTGTAGTAGTCGTGACAGGCGCAACTTTCCCGCCTCTGCCCGGTTATCGATTTGAGGTACCCGGTTTTAGGTGCGGAAGGCCGGTCCGCAGCCGAAGAGTTGACTTCATTATATATAGCGGGTACCATACGAACACACGTTTGAGCTAGCCCCAGGGTCGCACTGGGGCCCCCGATCACTCAGGCGCGGACCCTGTTCTCGGTCCGCGTTTTCCTGACTTTGAGCTCCGACAGTAAAGATGTTTGCGGCCTGACCGAAACAGAGACAGTTATGACCAAGCAGCAAGACCACAAAAAGACAGGAACCACATTCGATGCTAGTTGCTGAGCTCCAGGAACTTGAAGAAGTGAAAACGCTGATCAACAAGGGTCAGCAGCTCGGCGTGCTCACTTTCGGAGACGTGGCCTCCGCCGTGTCGGAGGTCGACCTCGACGAGTCTGACGTCGAGGACCTCTACGGGCACCTGGAGAAGTCGGGTATCGAGCTGGTTGAAGACGTCGATCCGGCGCAGAAGAAAGCCGCCGAGGCCGTCGAGCGCGACACCGGCAAGCGCGGCCGGCGCAAGGCCAAGACCCTCGACCTGAAGCCCGACATGACCACGGACAGCTTGCAACTGTTCCTCAAGGACATCGGCAAGGTCCGTCTGCTGACCGCCCAGGAAGAGGTCGATCTCGCCAAGCGGATCGAACGTGGCGACCTCGACGCCAAGCAGAAGATGGTGGAGTCCAACCTTCGCCTGGTCGTCTCGATCGCCAAGAACTACCGCAACCAGGGCCTGCCCTTCCTCGACCTGATCCAGGAGGGGACCCTCGGCCTGGTTCGCGCTGCCGAGAAGTTCGACTACCGCAAGGGGTTCAAGTTCTCGACCTATGCGACCTGGTGGATCCGCCAGGCAATCGCCCGCGCGCTGGCCGACAAGGCTCGGACCATTCGCATCCCGGTCCACGTGGTCGAGAAGCTCAACAAGATCGGCCGCGCCGAGCGCAAGTTGGTCACCGAGCTGGGCCGCGAGCCCACCCCCGAGGAAATTGCCGAAGTCACCGGAATCGAGCCCGAGGAAGTCGACTCGATCAAGCGTTCCGCCCAGGCGCCGGTCTCGCTGGAGAAGCCCGTCGGCGACGAGGAGGAGTCGGAGTTCGGCCAGTTCATCGCCGACGAAAAAGCGGAGTCCCCGTTCGATCGCGCCGCCGACCTGCTCACCAAGGAAGCCCTGCGCGAGGCGCTGGAGAACCTCTCCTACCGCGAGCGCCGCGTCCTCGAGCTCCGCTACGGGCTTGGCGGGGAGCACCCGCGGACCCTGGATGAGGTCGGTCGCACGTTCAATGTGACCCGCGAACGGATCCGCCAGATCGAGAACCAGTCGTTGAAGAAGTTGCAGTCGCTGGCCGAAGCGCAGAAGCTCCGCGAAGTCGCCTGACGACGCCGGGCCGTGACGGCTCGGCCCGGCCAGTAGTTCATCTGGCTAAAGCGCTGCGGCTCAACGCCGATAGAGGGAGAGATGTTTGACATCGATGCCGCCCTCAAATACGTCGTCAATCAGGAGGGGTCGGACCTTCATGTGAAGGTCGACTCCCCGCCACAGGCGCGGGTTCACGGCCAGCTCGGGCCGATCGCCGCCGGTGGTCCGCCCGGCTCCAAGAAGCCAAAGGCGCTGACCGCCAAGGACACCGAGGCGGCGCTGAAGAAGATTCTCAAGGACCCGGTGAAGCTGAAGGAGTTCAGCGAGATCGGTGAGGCGGATTTCTCTTACGAGATCAAGGGCGTCTCACGCTTTCGCGTCAACGCCTTTCGCCAGCGCGGCCACGTCTCGATCGCCTGCCGGGCGATTCCGCTGGCCGTGCGCACGATCGACGACCTAGGGCTTCCCGAGGTAATGCGCGAGCTGGCCGAGCGACCGCGCGGGATCATCCTCCTCACCGGGACCACCGGCTCGGGCAAGTCGACGACGCTGGCGGCGATGATCGATCACATCAACTCGACCCGGGCCCGGCACATCGTCACGCTCGAAGACCCGATCGAATACCTGCACGGCGACAAGCAGTCGATAATCAACCAGCGGGAGATCGGCTCCGACACCGAGAGCTTCGGCCGTGCCATGCGTCGCGTCCTGCGCCAGGACCCCGACGTCATCCTGATCGGTGAGATGCGCGACGAGGAGACGGTGCGCACGGCGCTGTCGGCGGCCGAAACCGGCCATCTGGTGCTTTCCACGCTGCACACGCTCGACGCCTCGGAGACGATCAACCGGATCATCGACTTCTTCCCTCCCCACCTGCAGCAACAGGCGCGGGTGATGCTGGCCTCGACTCTGCGCGGCGCCGTCTCCCAGCGCCTGGTACCACGGACCGACGGCGAGGGCCGAGTCGCTGTCGCCGAGGTGCTGGTGTCGACCGGTCGCATCGAGGACCTGATCCTCAACCCAGAGGAGACCGGACGGATCACCGAGGTGATCGCGGAGGGGGCCTACTACGGGATGCAGACCTTCGACCAGGCCCTGCTCGGCCACGTCACCCGTGGCGAGATTTCCGAAGAGGTGGCGATGGAAACCGCATCCAGCCCGCATGACTTCAAGCTGATGCTCCAAGCAGGCGGCCGGCGCGCGAGCGGCCTGGAGCAGGTCGGCGCCGCCAACGGGAAGGCTGCCTGAGATGAGAGCGGCTCTGAACGAGAACCCGGTGGCACAGGCAGTGGTGATCGGCGTATTGCTGGTCATCACGGCCTTCATGGTGCTGACCCAGCTGGGCGGCAAGAAGGAAACCGGCGCGGCGACTCCGCCGAGCGGGGTCGCGGCTGCGCCGAGCGCCTCCGGGGCGGCCGCCACCGGATCGGGCCCAGCGCCGGCTTCGGTCACGGCGCCCAGCGTTGCACCCACAGCTGGGGCTACCGCATCCTTCGAGGCCGGCCCGGGCCTGCCCCGCAGCCTCGTTTCCGACCATCAGCACGGCCGCACGATCGTGCTCCTGATCGCCGAGAAGGGTGGCTTCGAGGATGCGCCGCTGCGTGCCGCCGTCGAACGACTCAAGGGGGACCGGAAGCTGTCGGTCCACGTGACCGACGCGAAACGAATCGCGCGTTACGCTCAGATAACGCAGGGGGTGGGGGTGAGCCAGGTTCCGGCGCTGGTCGTGGTTAGTCCGAACGGGACCGGCGGCGGCCAGCCCACAGCGACGGCCAGCTACGGCTTCCGCAGCGCCGAGAGCGTCAACCAGGCGGTCCGCGACGCCGTCTACCGGGGCGTCACCCGCGGCTACGACCCCGGCTAAGCGGGCCTCGAGATGCCCGCCAAGAGCAAGCGAGCCACCCACCTGAAGCCGGTACCCTCGGCTGCCAAGGCGCCGAGCCGCAAGAGCAAGCGCAAGGAGCGGTCGCCGCCCGGGCTGACCCCCCCTGACACCGGCGCCAGCGCCAAGTTCGTCACTGACGCTCTGGTGGAGCTCGGCTACGTGGCCGCCGAGCGGGTCGAGCGGGCCGTCGGCGAAGCGCGCAACGCGGGCCGTCCGCCCGAGGAGCTGCTCCTCGAGGAGCGCATCATCGACTCGGACCAGCTCTCGCGGGCGGTGGCCAGCCGCTACGGCTTTGATCACGTCGACCTGACCGAGTTCCACGTCGACATGGCGGCGGCCAACCTGATCCCGGTCACCGCGGCGCGCCGCCACCACGCTTTGCCGGTCGGCTACGTCAACCCCGAGACCCTGCTGGTGGCTATGTCGGACCCCGCCAACGTGCTGGCGGTCGATGACATTCAGATGGCGACCGGCCTCGATTGTCGGGTCGCGGTGGCTGCCGACGAGGACATCGAGGCGCTGCTCGGCCGCCTCAACACGCTGCAGAGCGCCGTAAGCGAGGCGGCCGAAGATGAACAGGACGACGAACAGCTCGACGCTGCAGACCTGAGTGAGCTGCGGGCCTCGGCTGACGACGCTCCGGTGATCAAGCTCGTCTACTCGATCCTCGGTCAGGCGGTCAACGAGGGCGCATCGGACGTCCACTTCGAGCCCGACGAGGGCGACATGCGGGTCCGCTTCCGCGTCGACGGCGTCCTCTACGAGGCGGCGCGGGTGCCGAAGCGGATGGCGGCGGCGGTCGTCTCGCGGGTGAAGATCATGAGCGCCCTCGACATCGCCGAAAAACGCCTCCCCCAGGACGGGCGAGTCAGCGTCACGGTCGAGGATCGCCGAGTCGACCTGCGTGTCACCACCCTGCCGACCCAACGCGGGGAGGGGGCGGCGATCCGATTGCTCGACAAGGAGACGGCGATGCGCACGCTCGACGAGCTCGGACTCGACGGAAGTCCGCGAAAGGTCTTCGAGAACGCCTTCGGCAAGGCATACGGCGCGGTGCTGGTCACCGGCCCGACCGGCGCCGGCAAGTCGACCACCCTCTACGCCGCCTTGGACCTGCTCAACCAGATCGAGAAGAACATCATCACGATCGAGGACCCGGTCGAATACCGGCTGAACGGGATCAACCAGATGCAGGTCCACCGCAAGGCCAACATGACCTTCGCCAATGGCCTGCGCTCGATCCTGCGCGCGGACCCGGACATCATCATGGTCGGCGAGGTCCGCGACGCCGAGACGGCGCGGATCGCGATCGAGGCGGCGCTCACCGGCCACATGGTGCTGACCACTCTGCACACCAATGACGCGCCGGGCGCCGTGACCCGACTGGCGAAGATGGGTGTCGAGTCGTTTCTCACTGCCTCGGCCGTGGATTGCGTGGTGGCCCAGCGCCTCGCCCGCAAGCTCTGCGCCAACTGCAAGGAGCGGGTCTCGATCTCAAGGAAGGTCCTGACCGAGCACGGCTTCAAGGTGCGGGCCGAGATCGAGGCATACCAGCCGGTCGGTTGCAACCGCTGCAACCAGTCGGGCTACAAGGGGCGCACCGGCATCTTCTCGGTGATGGAGGTGAGCGAGACGATCAGGGAGCTGATCATCAGCTCGGCCGCGGAGACGGCGATCTCCGACGTGGCGCGCAAGGAGGGGATGCGGACCCTGCGCGAGGACGGCCTGGCCAAGGTGCGGGCCGGACTGACTTCGATCGAGGAGGTCGTCCGGGTGACCTCATGACGGCCACGCTCAAGTTTCAGCCCCCGGTGGACGATTGACCTACCAATGACCGACCAGTTCGATTTTGCCGACGTGCTGACCAAAATGGTCGCCGAGAAGGCCTCCGACGTCCACCTGACCCCCGGGTTTCCGCCGGCGATCCGGGTGCGCGGCAGGATCGAGCCCATGGAGGAGTACGGCGAGCTCGGCCCCCAGCAGACCCGCGACGTCATCTACAGCATCCTCAACGACGACCAGCGCAAGCGCTTCGAGAACAATCAGCAGCTCGACTTCGCGTATGCGATCCCAGGCGTGGCCCGCTTCCGTGTCAATTGCTTCTTCCAGCGCGGCTCGATAAGCGCCGCCTTTCGGCACATCCCCACCGAGATCGCGACGCTGGAATCTCTGGGGCTGCCGAAGGTGCTCGAAGAGTTCGCCCGCAAGCCGCGAGGTTTCGTCCTCTTCACCGGCCCCACCGGCTCGGGCAAGTCGACCTCGTTGGCCGCGTTGGTGGACCTGATCAACTCCGAGCGCGAGGAACACATCCTCACGATCGAGGACCCGATCGAATTTCTCCACCACCACAAGCGCTGCATCGTCAACCAACGCGAGATTGGCGCCGACGCTCCGGACTTCGCCCTCGCCTTGAAGTCCGCGCTGCGACAGGATCCCGACGTGATCCTGGTCGGTGAGATGCGCGACCTGGAGACGATCTCCACCGCCCTGACAGCCGCTGAGACCGGCCACCTCGTGTTCGCCACCCTTCACACGCAGTCCACGGCTCAGACCGTCGACCGCATCATTGACGTCTTTCCCTCCCACCAGCAGCACCAGGTGCGGATGCAGCTGTCGATCGCCCTGCAGGGGATCGTCACACAGCAGTTGTTGCCGACCGCAGACGGATCCGGGCGGATCTGCGCGACCGAGGTGCTGATACCGACGCCGGCGATCCGCAACCTGATCCGCGAGGGCAAGACCCATCAGATCTACTCTGCGGTGCAGACCTCGGGGGCGCTGGGGATGCAGACGATGGATGCCCACCTGGCGCAGCTTGTGCGGGCCGGCAAGATCACCCGCGGCCTAGCCGAGCGCCGCGCCTCGGTGCCAGAGGAGCTCAAGCGCCTGATGGGGACCGCCGGCGACACCGGGGTCGCTGCCAACGGCGCCGACGTGCAAATCAAGGCGCCCAAGGCCAGAGCGGCCAAGGCCGCGCCGGCGAAGTCAA
Source organism: Solirubrobacterales bacterium (assembly GCA_046262655.1). GTDB lineage: Bacteria > Actinomycetota > Thermoleophilia > Solirubrobacterales > 70-9 > JBHEMJ01. The sequence goes on from JBHEMJ010000050.1 coordinate 7,362, forward strand.
ACGGCTCCGCGGCCAAGGCCGGCAAGCGCGGCAAGCGGGCCGGTAAGCGGGTCAAGGCATGAGAATCCTCCGATGAGCACCTTTGCCTTCCGCGCCGTGGACGTGGCGGGAATCCCCTCCCGGGGAGAACTGGAGGCTCCCAGCAAGGTCCAGGTCACCGAACAGCTGCGCGAGCGGGGCTTGATCGTCCTCGACGTAGCGGAAAAGCGCGAGGCGGCCAACATCGAGGACTTCTTCAAGCGCTTCCGCGGGGTGTCGATGCGCGAGTTGTCGGTGATGAGCCGCCAGTTCGCGACCCTGGTCGCGTCGGGGATGCCGATGCTGCGGTCGCTGACCACGCTGGAGGACCAGACCCAGGACGAGCAGATCAAGGAAGCAATCGTTGGAGTCCGCGCCGATGTCGAGGCCGGCAGCTCCCTTGCCTCGGCGATGGAACGCCACCCGCGCGTGTTCGACAAGCTCTACCGGGCGATGGTGCGCTCGGGCGAGAACTCGGGCCGCCTCGAAGAGGTGCTGGACCGCGTCGCCTACCAGATCGAAAAGCTCGATTCGCTGCGTCGGCAGGTGCGCTCGGCGATGATGTACCCGAGCTTCGTGTTTGCCTTCGCGCTGATCGTGATGCTCGTCGTCGTCGCGTTCATCGTCCCGGTGTTCGTCGGCATCTTCAAGGAGATCGCCAGCGAGAACCCGGGGGAGAGCAGCGATCTGCCCTTCCTGACCCAGATCACCGTGACCGCCTCCGACGCAGTGACCGGCTACTGGTTCGTGATCCTGCCGGTGATCGCCCTGACCGCTTTCGCATTCACCCAGTGGAAGAAGACCGAGCGCGGTCGCATCCAGTGGGACAAGACCAAGCTGAAGCTGCCCGCCAAGATCGGCGATGTCGTTCACAAGGTCGCCCTGGCGCGCTGGTCGCGCACCTTCTCGGGCGCCATTTCCTCCGGCGTTCCCATCCTCCAGGCGATCAAGGTGACCGGCGAGACCTCCGGTAACGCGGTCGTCGAACAGGCCATGGACGACGTCTATGCCTCGGTCAAAGGGGGCGGCTCGATCGCCGCCCCGATCGAGAAGAACGAAATCTTCCCGCCGATGGTCGCCCACATGGTCGCCGTCGGCGAGGAGACCGGCCAGCTGGAGCACATGCTTGGCAAGATCGCCGATTTCTACGAGGCGGAGGTGGACGCCAAGGTCAAGGCGCTTACCTCACTGATCGAACCGCTGATGATCTGCTTCGTCGGCGGCGTGGTCGGGTTCATCGTGATCTCCATGTACCTGCCCATCTTCTCGCTCTACGACAAGATCCGGTGAGGACGTTCGCCGAATCTCCCGAGCTCATAAATTGATCCTAAAGTCGTCCCCCGGACTAGCCGATGGTTGGGGCAACAAGCAAGAGAGAGGCTTGAGCAACGGGCCTCACTGACAAAGGCAAACCCGCTGCGAGGCGGGGGCGCAATGCCAACGGGGCTCGCGAGAGCCGGCCGGGCTACCAAAGGAGGAAGTAGATGTTGCAGAAGATGCGTGAGAGAATGGGGCGCGAAGAGGGATTCACCCTCGTTGAGCTCCTGGTCGTCATGCTGATCCTCGGGATCCTGGCGGCAATCGCGATTCCCTCGTTCTTCAATCAGAGGGACAAGGCCCACGATGCGGACGCCAAGGCGGCCGTACGCACGGCTCAGACCGCGATGGAGACATTCGCCACCGACCACGGCGGCAAGTACACCGGTGCGACTGCCGGTACGTCGACGTCCGATCTCAACACGATCGAGCCGACCCTCAACAACCAGGGCACCCGGCTGAGCGTCGTCGCCGCCACCGACACCAGCTACACGGTGAAGGACGTCTCGACCACCGGAAGCACGTTCAGCATCAGCCGTGCCGCTGACGGAACCACGACTCTGAGCTGCACGACCGCTGGCTCGAAGGGCTGCCCATCGGGCGGCAACTGGGGCAACTGATCAACCTCAGACAGCTGTAGCTGACCTCGGTCAGTGATGGAATGAGGGGCGGGCCTTTGGTCCGCCCCTCATATTTCCACCCCCGGCTGCGATGAAACACGACCAATGAACTGGGATATTTCGACGGTGGCACTCGCGGCGGGATTTGCCTTCGTCTTCGGTGCGGTGCTCGGCAGCTTCGTCAGCGTCGTCGCCCACCGCGTGCCGCGCAACGAATCGGTGGCCGGCGGACGTTCGAAGTGTCCGCGCTGTGGCCACCAGATCGCCGCCTACGACAACATCCCGATCGTCTCCTGGTTTCTGCTGAGAGGCCGCTGCCGGCACTGTGGGTGGCGGATCTCGGCCCGCTACCCGCTGGTCGAGGCGGCCCTCGGGCTCGGGTTCGCGGGCGCCGTGCTGGTCCTCCGCGACGACCCCACCCAGCTGGAACTCGGGCTGGTCCTGCTGACCACGTTGGCGGCGGTCACCCTGACCGACCTCGAGCAGCGCCTGATCCCCAACTCGATCCTGATCGTGTCGGCCGTGATCGGTTTGGCGGTTGCGGCTACCGATCCCCCCGGACTGGGGGAGCGGGCGATCGCCGCCGCCGCCGCCGGCGGCTTCTTCCTGCTCGCGGCGCTGGCCTATCCGCGTGGCATGGGCATGGGTGATGTCAAGCTCGCCGCCCTGATCGGCTTCTTCCTCGGCCGGGCTGTCGCCCCGGCGATCCTGGTTGCGCTGCTCAGCGGCGCCGTGGTCGGCATCGCGATCCTCGCCCGCAAAGGGGTGGAGGGGCGCAAGCAGGCGGTGCCCTTCGGGCCCTTCCTGGCTCTCGGTGGCCTGGTCGGCTTATTGGCCGGCAGCGAGATTCTCGACTGGTATCTCGACAGCTTCATCAACTCCTAACTTCAAACCGCCGATACATCTAAAGAAGGACTCAAGCCATCGGTGCTCGAGGCCGATTGATCAACAGATGTTCTCTACAAAAAAAAGCAGCTCCGTGGTCGGACTCGACGTCGAGGCCGGCAGCATCGCGGCAACCGAGGTCACCCTCAACGGCTCTGCCGTCGTCGCTCGCACCGCGATCGGCAGCCTGCCTCCCGGCACCGTCGACGACGGCGAGGTCGTCGATGCCGAGGCTCTGTCGACCGCTCTTCGCAACCTCTTCTCGGAGAACAAGCTCAACAAGGTCGTCCGCCTCGGCATCGCCAACCAGCGGGTCGCCGTGCGGACCATTCGCCTGCCGGACATCGAGGACGCCGAGGAGCTCGACACGGCCGTGCGCTTCAAGGCCCAGGACGAGCTCCCGATGCCGCTCGACGAGGCCGTGCTCGACTGGCAGGTCGTCGGCCGCTTCACCGGTGAAGACGGCGAGCGGCTGGTCGAGGTGGTCGCCGTCGCCGCCCGCCGCGACATGCTCGAGTCGCTGACTGAGGCGCTGCGTGGCGCCGGGCTGCGTCCCGCCGGCATCGACCTCTCTGCCTTCGCAATGATTCGCGCTCTCGTCGGTGAGACCGAGGACCCAAGCGGGACCGTCCTTTACTGCCATCTCGGCGACGTCACCAACCTGGCCGTCGCCCGCGGCGATGCCTGCCTGTTCACTCGCGTCTCGCCGTTCGGCACCGAGGCCATCGCCGGCAAGCTCGCCGAGCGCCGCCAGATTCCACTCGATGATGCCCGCCGCGCGGTGATTCTGGTGGGCCTCGAGGGCGAGGGCAGCTCGGGCGACTCCGAGCTCGACGGGGCGGCACGCGAGGCGGTCGCCGACAGCGCCGGCAAACTGGTCGCCGAGCTGCGCCTCTCGCTGGAGTTCTACGCCTCCCAGGAAGGGGTGTCCGAGGTCGAGCGACTGGGCTTCTGCGGGCCGGGGAGCACCATCCCAGGCCTCTCCGATCACCTCGAGGACGCCCTCGGCTACCCAGTCGATGAGTTGCGTCCCCGAGCGCTGGAAGGCCTCGAGGACCACGAGGCGGCGCGGCTCACCGTCTCCTACGGGCTGGCGCTCGAGGAGGCGAGCTCCTGATGCGCGCGGTCAACCTGATACCAAAGGACTACCGCCGCGGTGCTCTGGCCGGCCGGGGTGGAGAGCGCTTCTCCTACATGCTGATCGCCGGATTGGCCGTACTGCTGGTGGCAATGCTGTCGGTGATCCTCACCAACAACTCGATCTCCGGCAAGAAGGCCGAGATCGCCGATCTCAAGCAACAGGAGATCGATGCAAAGGCAAAGGCCGATTCCCTACAGGCCTACTCCACCTTCGCCAGCCTCCAGCAGGCAAGGACCGCGACGGTCTCGAGTTTGGCGCAAAGCCGCTTCGACTGGGAGCGCGTCATGCGTGAGCTCTCCCAAGTGATCCCCTCCGACGTCAGTCTGACCAAGCTGACCGGCTCGGTACTGCCGGATGTGGTCGTCGACAACGACGCGGCGCTGACCGCCCGCGACGCCGTCTCGGGCCCGGCGCTCGAGATCGTGGGGTGCGCTCCCGGCCAGGAGCAGGTCGCCACCTTCGTGGCCGCCCTCGAGGACATAGACGGCGTCACCCGGGTCGGAGTGCAGAGCTCCGACAAGCCGCAGGAAGCCACCGGTGCAGCGGGTGCCGGTGCCGGCACCGGCGACGAGTGCCGCACTACGGACTCAACGGCCAAGTTCGAGATCGTGGTCGCCTTCGACGCCGCACCTGTACCGGCCGCCGCCGGCGCATCTCCGGCGCCAGGGGCGCCCACCGCTCCCACACCGGCTCCGGCGGGTCCAGCCGCGCCCGGCGACGGAGGCGTGGGTCAGGGCCAGCAGCAGCAGGTGAACGAGCAGCAGAACGTGCAGCAGGGCTCCGACCGGGCCAAGAAGGCGACCAAGCTGGTCCCCGGGAACTGAGATGCGCGCGAACGAGCGAAACATCCTTTTCATACTGGGCGGCGTGCTGTTGCTGGCGGCCTTCTGGTTCCTGGTTCTCTCTCCCAAGCGCTCCGAAGTCTCCGACCTGCGCGGAAAGATCAGCGAGCTGAAGGGGTCGGTCGACCAGGAGCGCCAGCGGGCTCTGTTCGCAGACGCCGCCAAGGACCAGTTCGCGAGCAATTACCGCAAGGTCGTGGTGCTGGGCAAGGCCGCCCCGGAGAGCAGCGACACAGCCTCCTTCTTGGTGCAGCTCAACGACCTCGCCGATCGCAGCAAGGTGGACTTCCGCGGCATTGAGCTCGATGCGACCGCTGCGGCCGCGGCGCCGGCGCCTTCGCAGCCCGGCCTCGACAATGCGCCGCCCTCCACCAGCCAGCCCTCCGCTTCGGCTCCGGCGCCGCAGCCCGGCCAGCCCGCCACGGCGACAGACAGCACCCAACCGACGCCGGCCCCGGCCACCGAAGCATCGGCTTCGACGCTGGCAATCGGCGCCACCGTGGGTCCGGCCGGGCTGGGCACCCTCAAGTACAAGCTCACCTTCCGGGGCACGTTTTTCGACGTCGCCGGCTTCATGGCCGCCGTCGATCGGCTGGTCCGCTCAAGCAATGGGCGGGTCTCGGTCAACGGGCGCCTGACGACGGTCGATGGCTTCGCGCTCTCCGCCGATCAGGCCAAGGGCTTTCCGACCCTGACCGCTTCTCTGGCGGTCACCACCTACCTGACCCCGGCCGACCAGGGAACGACGGCGGGCGCAACCCCGCAGGGCCCGTCGCCGAGCCTGCCCGGACAATCTCCACAGCTCGCCGCCAGCCAGGGGGCGACTCCGTGACGCCGCCGCGCAAAGCCAGTGACAACGGAAAGGGCCGCAAACCCGCCACCAACAAGCCCCGAGCTCACAACAAGTCGCGGCCGGCCAAGGCTGCCGCCACGGCAAACCCCGCCAAGGCGAAGAAGGCCCGCCGGACGCTCGGCGGGCCCGATTTGAAGATGCCCTCGTTCGCCAAGCTTTCCTTCGGCTCCGGGGTCATGGGCTCGACGCCGATGGCCGGGGCGGTCGGCGACCTGCGTGAGCGGGGACTGCTGCCGGTCGTGGTGCTGCTGATCGCGGCGATCGTGGCGGTGCCGCTGTTGCTCAGCGACGGCAAGAAGGCCGCCAAGCCCGTGCCCGCCGCGACCCAGAACGCTGCGGCCGGCGCCGGCGGCGAGCAGGCGGTGGTGCTGGCCAACCAGCCCGGCGTACGCGACTACCGCAAGCGCCTCGGCGGCCAGGCGAAGGACCCCTTCAAGCAGCCATCCCCGTCCGGCGCCGCTGCCGCCGGCGACGGTGCCTTGAGCACCGGGGTCAGCGAGGTAGGCGTCGCCACGGCGAGTGCCGGTGTCCCGGCCGCCGGTGGTGCCTCAACCGGCGGCGCCGACCCGACGGCCACCTCGCCCGCCGCTACCCATTCTTCGAGGGGAACCTACGTCACCCATACGGTGGATCTCTATGTGGGCGCCACCGGCGGCAAGCTGAAGCTGCGCCGGGGCATCTTCGGGACGGTAGCCCTGCCCAACAAGAAAAATGCCGTCGCCGCGCTGCTCGGAGTCCCGATCGATGACCCGGTCAAGGCCGAGTTCCTCGTCTCCGACGGCGTCCAGGTGACCGGGGACTTCAGTTGCGAATTCAGCGATGACGGCGGCTGTCAGCTGCTCTCTCTGAAGCCGGGCGAGGCCGTGAAGTTCCACGATGCCAGTGGGCGTGTCTACGCGCTGAAGCTGGTGCGGATCAACCCCGTCGTGCACAAGGCATTGCCGGCGGACAACTCCAAATAGACGCTTCAATAAATGAAGCTTTGGCGCTATACTCGTCCGGCGAGGGCGGAGAACCACGCGTGTCTACTTTCCTCGCCCCACCCCAGCCATGGATCCAGAGTGCCCCGTTTGCAGAACCGCCGAGATCATCTCCGGCAAATGGACCTTGCTGGTCATTCGTGATCTGAGCGATTCCAGCCAGCGCTTTTGCGAGCTCGAGCGCTCGTTGGAGGGGATCAGCCCGCGGACGCTCTCCCTGCGCCTGCGTGCCCTGGAAGAGCAGGGCATCGTCGAGCGCCGCACCTATCCGGAGGTTCCGCCCCGTGTCGAGTACGCCCTGACCGACAAGGGCAGGGCGCTGGCGCCATTGATCGAGGACATGCGCTCCTACGGGCGCCGCTGGCTCCCGCGCGAGCATCGCGAGACCGTCGCCGCCTAGCGCCGCGCGCTGCAATACATCCTGCAGGCGAAGGTACGGTCCCTCGCCGCAGAGAAACCTGGAGCATGCCCGACGGCAGGCTCTACCCAGACGACGACCTCCTCGGCTTCGCCAAGGCAGTCGGCAACTTTTCCGACGTCGCCGCCGAGGCGGCGGCTGAGCCTGATGCCGCGCATGCTCCGGGCGGCATCTTCGATGTCGAAAGCCACGCGCGCGCGCCGGCCCCCGAACCCCCGGAAGAGACACCCGCCGAACGCCATCCCGATACCGCCAGCCCGAGCGTCCTGGTTCCGGTTCTCGGAATGCGGATGTCGGTCGACGAGGTGGACCTCGGCTACGCCCGGCTGATCCGGGCCGGCGCTCTCGATGACGCGCCGCACGAGGTGCTGGGCGCTGCCCACAACGTGTTTGCCGCCATCGACTGCGGCCACGGCCCCCAGGCTCCGATCGCCGCCTCCGAGGGACTGGCGCGGGTGGTGACCACCCTCCGGCTGCTGAAGCCCGGCGGGGTCGGTCTCGCCGCACACGGCTGGAACCGCGAGGCCACCACCTGGCGGCGTTTCTCGACCGGTGCGGCCAGTCCGCGTCCGGGTGGCTTCGAGTTGTCCCGAGCCGAGGGCTCCGAGCTCGTCGAGCTCTCCCAACAGATCGCCCGCCGCAGCGCTCGCACCCCCTCCTTCGCCTGGGTCCTTTCCCGCTTCGATCTCGGCGCCGAGCGTCCCAACCAGGTCGAGGCCCTCAGCGACTACTTGCTTGCGGTACGCGCCCTGCTCGAGGGAGGCGGCCCGGCCAAGGCTGCCTTGAGCGCCCGCGTCGGCGCCCTCTGCGCGGGCCCCGGCGAGCGGCAGGAGATCCGCGAGACATTCGCCAAGGCGCTCCGCCTCGAGCGAAAGCTGATGAGCGGCGATCGCCTGGCCCCCGGGGACGCCTCACCGATCGAGACGATCGCCACTGTCGAGTCGATTCTTCGCCTGCTGCTGCGCGGCATCGTCACCGGCGAGCTGGGCTCAGACCTGCGGGTCACCGCGGACGAGATCCTGCTCGCCGACGGCCTCAGCGTCGGCGCCGCGCCCGCGATGTCGCTGGGAGGCACCGCGGAGTGGCGCGTGGCCGACGAAGAGGAGACCGGTGCGTGGCGAATCCCAGATCTGGAGGAGGCCGAGCGCGTGGTCGCCGAGCGCGGCGAGCTGACCGCCAACTTCGACCCGCCTACCCCCACCGACGAACATGAGACGACCCCGGATCTGTTCGGCCCGCGGGGAGGACTGAGCCCACCCCGTGTCGAAGACACCCCAATGCAAAGCAACCACGCCAGTCCCGCCCCACCAGCCTGGCTCGAAGACAACACCGAGCGCGAGCTCGAGTGGCCGAGCTTCGCCGGCCCGCGTCCGAAGGGCCGCAAGCGCCGCACCCCCCAGAATGATCGGGTCAAATACCTGTTTCCCGAGGTCGACGACGTCGACTGGTCGGTCGGCGAGCTCGGCGCCGACCGCAGCCCCCGCTCCGCCTAGCTAGGCAGCCGCAGCGGCGATTGCTTCGCGCTGGGCGGCGCTTTCGGCGAACAGATAGCGGTCGATCTCGAGCAGCCCGACGAGGTCGTGGACGTCTTCATCCAGATAGGGCACACGGATCACCCTTTCCTGCTTGAGCTCGCGTGCGAGCCGCTCGATGTTGTCGGCGTCGCGGGCGGCGAGGGCCTGATAGTCCTCGAAGTTGGCGGCGACCCGCGAGACGAGGTCGTTGTCCTTGATCGCCTTGCCCAGATCCCCCTCGACGTCGCCGTTTCCGCCGGCGGCGTCGAGGTCGTAGTGGACCTTGTTGACCACGACCCCGCCGACCGGCAGCTCCGCCTCCACCAGCTTGCGGTGAAAGTAGACGGCCTCCTGGATCGGCTCGCCCTGGGGACCACAGACGACCAGGAAGGTGGTGGCGGGATCGCCCAGAAGCTCGGTGACGCGTTTGGCGCGCTCCTGAAAGCCGCCGACCATGCCGCTGAAGGCCTCGAAAAACTCCTGCAGGTCGGCGAGAAGGTCGATTCCGACCACCCTCTTCAACACTGAGAACATCATCGAGGTGCCGCGCCCGACCATCTTCATGCCGAACCCCGTTGGTTTCATGAACACCTGCATCGAGCGCCCTTCGATGAACTGGGTGAGGCGCTTTGGGGCATCGAGGAAATCAAGGGCGTTGCGGGAGGGAGGGGTGTCGAGGACGAGGACGTCGAACTCGCCGGTGGCGTGCAACTCGAAAAGCTTCTCCATCGCCATGTATTCCTGCGAGCCGGCCAGAGCGCCCGAGATCTGCTGGTAGATCGTGTTGCCCAGGATGCGATCGCGGGTCTCCTCGTCGGAGGCGTGCTTTTGAACCAGTTCGTCGAAGGTCGCCTTGGCGTCGAGCATCATCGCCCACAGCTCTCCTTCTCCGCCGGCGCCGGCGTCGCTCAGCAGCTTGGGGTCCACCCGGCGCGGCTCGTTGCCGAGCTCCTCCAGTCCGAGCGAATCGGCCAGGCGCTTGGCGGGATCGATCGTCAGCACCACGACCTTCTTGCCCTGGGCGGCGAGACCGGCGGCGATCGCGGCCGAGGTGGTGGTCTTGCCGACGCCGCCCGAGCCCGCGCATATGCAGATCTCCTTGCCCTCGAGGATGTCGCCGACGCTGGACATCAGACCGCCCCCGCCAGGCGCTCGATGTCCGGCGGCTCGAGCTGCGGCTTGAAGACGAAGGGCAGGGTCTTGACGGGCGCCCTGACCCGCTCGCGCAGGCGCCGGAGCTGGTCACGCTGGGCCTCGGAGCGCCGGCGCTCGGAGATTGCCGCACGGATCGCGGCACGGGCGGGGCCGTCGGCCCGGTCAAGGGCCCCCTCGAGCTCGGATGCCTCGCCGCCGTCGAAGCGTTCGGGGTATAGGGCGTTCATGTAGATCTGGTCGACCGAGACGCCGACGTCCTCGCGCAGCGAGGTCTCCAGGGTGGCGGACTCGTTGACGGGCATCTCCTCGGGTAGCGAGACGATGGCCACGCCGGTCGTATGTTCATCGGTGAGGAAACGGTTCATCTCCACGGCCTGGGTGTGGATCGGGCCGACCCGGGCGATACCGGCGAAGGTGCGCGGCGTCTGCAGGAAGCCGATCCCATGCCCGGTGGCGGGCGCGTCGACGATCACCGTGTCATAGGAGCGGCCCTTCTTCACCTTGCGGTCGCCCTGGGCCAGCTCCCAGATCTTGCCGATCGTGACCAGCTCCTTCAGTCCCGGAGTGGCGGCGGCAAGGTAGTTGAAGATCTTCGAACGAAAGAGGATGTCGCGCATCGCCTTCACCTTGAGCTGCAGCAAAACGTACTCGCGCATCGATTCGTCGGGATCGATCGAGATCGACCACAGGTTCTCGGCCATCTCGACTTCGTGGAAGCCGACCTCGCCGCGGTTGAATATCCGCGAGGCGCTCTCCTGCGAGGAGACCTCGCAGACGATCGTCCGCTTGCCCTGCGCGGCGGCAGCCATTCCTAGCGCGATGGCGACCGTCGATTTACCGACGCCGCCCTTTCCGGTGACGACCACCAGGTGCTTGTCTAGAAGTTGGGACATTCGTTGCGTGGACGGATTCTCTCAGCCAGGAAGGAAACCGCTCCCCGCGTGCGAATAACCGCCTCTGTATGGGTCCAAACGCAGACAACGGAGGGCGCCTGAGCGTCGGCGACCTGGTCGGCCCCCGCCGCCTCAAGAACAAGGTCAAGGCCAACGGCAAGGATAAGGCAGCCGCCAAGGCCAAGAAGGGCGGCTCGAAGCGAAAGGGGCCGGCTCAGGTGATCGCCTTCGCCAACCAGAAGGGCGGCGTGGCCAAGACCACCACCACCCTCAACCTGGCGGTCGCCTTCAAGGAGTCCGGACACCGGGTCCTCTGCATCGACATGGACCCGCAGGGCAACCTGACGATGAGCCAGGGTGTCGACCCCGACAAGGTCGAGAAGAGCATGTTTGACGTTCTCGTCCACCACATGCCGCTGACCGAAGTGATCGTCGAGCGTGAGATCGACGTGGCGGTCGCCTCGATCGACCTGGCCGGCGCCGAGATCGCGATGAGCGCCCAAATCGGCCGCGAACGCTCCCTGCAAAAAGCGGTGGCGGAGATCCGCGACGACTACGACTTCGTCTGCATCGACACCCCACCGAGTCTCGGCCTGCTGACCGTCAACGCCCTTACCGCCGCCGATCGCGTGATCGTCCCGGTCCAGTGCGAATACCTATCAATGCGCGGGCTGGTGCAGCTGCAGAACACGCTTTCGATGATTCGCGAGAACCTCAACCCCGAGGTCGAGATTGAGGGGATTCTGCCGACGATGCTCGACAGCCGCACTGTCCATGCCAAGGAGGCGATCGAGATCCTCGAGGAGAACTTCGGCGAACTGGTCTTCAAGTCGCGCATCCGCAAGGCGATCAAGTTCGCAGAGGCACCTGTGCGGGGAGCGTCCGTCATGTCCTATGAGCCCAACGGCCAAGCCGCCGGCTACTACCGCGACCTCGCCAAGGAGGTGCTCTCCCATGGGTAAGCGCGCCAGCATGCGCGAGGGGCCCCTGGCGGCCCTGTTCTCCTCCACCGAGGAGGCACTGGAGGGCGAGGAGATCAAGGTCAGCGCCAATGGCGATGGCTCGGTCGTCGTCGCTCAGCCCGAGGCCGCCGAGATCGAGGTGGCTGAACCCGAGATCGAGGTGGTCGAGAAGCCGAAGCACAAGCCCAAGGACGCCCCCAAGGGCAGGCCGAAAACCAGGCCCAGCGGACCCGGAAAGGCGAAGGCACCCACCAAGCCAAAGTCCAAAGCCAAGCCGATCCCGCCGCCAGAGCCGGTCAACCAGGAGCCCGACGCCTACACCGTCGCGGTTCCCGAGCCCATGCTTCGTCCGGAGCCCGCCGTGCGCGAGGAGAAGCGCGAGCGCCTCGGTCACCTGCTCGGCGGACAGCCGGCACCCACCGGCAACGGTCCCGCCTTCGGCCGCAACGAGCCCGACCCCAACCATGTGGTCAGCAACGTGCCGCGAACCCACAACGCGATGCTTCGCGTGATCGGTGTCGGCGGTGCCGGTGTCAACGCCGTCAACCGCATGATCGACGCCGAGATCGAGGGTGTGGAGTTCGCCGCCGTCAACACCGACATGCAGTCGCTGCAGAGCTCGAAGGCCGACATCACCCTTCACATCGGCACCGAGCTGACCCGGGGCCTCGGTGCCGGTGCAGACCCGCGGGTGGGCTACCACGCCGCATTCGAGGAACAGGACCGAATCAAGGCGCTGCTCAAGGGTTCGGACATGGTTTTCATCACCGCCGGTGGCGGTGGCGGCACCGGCACCGGGGCCGCACCGGTGGTCGCCAAGCTTGCCCGCGACGTCGGCGCGCTCACAGTCGGCATCATCACCAAGCCCTTTGCCTTCGAGGGCGCCCGCCGCGCGGCCCAGGCCGACGAGGGCATCGCGGCCCTCGGCTCCGAGGTAGACACCCTGATCGTCGTGCCGAACGAGCGCCTGCTGCAGATCCTCGAGCGCAGGACCTCGATGGTCGAAGCTTTCGGGGTCGCCGACGACGTCCTGCGGCAGGCCGTGCAGGGCATCTCCGACCTGGTCATGCTGCCCGGCCTGATCAATCTCGACTTTGCCGATGTGCGAACGACCATGGTCGACGCCGGCGATGCGATTCTCGGCATCGGCATGGGTAGCGGCGACCATCGCGCCCTTCACGCTGCCGAGAAGGCCGTCTCGTCCCCCTTGCTCGAAACCTCGGTTGAGGGCGCCCGCTCGATGCTGCTCTCGGTCACCGGCGGCCCGGACCTCTCGCTGATCGAGACCTCCGAGGCTGCCCGCGTGGTCAAAGAGGCCGCGCATCCCGAGGCCAACATCATCTTTGGCTCCAATATCGACGAAGACCTCGGCGATCAAGTCTGGGTGACGGTGATCGCCACCCGCTTCGATGCCTCCTACGCCCGACGCTTCCGCCACGAGGCGGGCCGCGCGCTGCGCGAGCCCCGTGGGCCCGACCGCAGCCTCGAGACGATCAACATCCCCGAATTCATTCCCGGGCACTGAGCCCGGCCGGGATCCACCGGCGCCCGTAGGCTGCCCGGTGTGAGCACCGGGCGCGGAGTGATAGCCGCCGGGCATCCCGAGACCGCCGCGGCGGGAGCGTGGGCGCTGGGCGAGGGCGGCAATGCCGTCGACGCGGCGGTCTGCGCGGTGCTTGCCTCATTCGTCGCCGAAAGCCCGCTGACCGGCTTCGGCGCCGGCGGCTTCATGCTCGTCCACGACTCGGGCGGCGAGAACGCCCTACTCGACTTTTTCGTCGCCGCTCCGGGAAAGGGCGGGGTGGCACCTGCGGCCGAGCTGATCCCGGTCCCGGTCTACTTCGACGAGACTCCGCAGATCTTCAATGTCGGGCCCGCCTCCTGCGGGGTGCCCGGCACCGCCGCGGGGCTGGCGGCGGCCCTCGAGCGGTTCGGGTCCGCCCCGCTGGCCGACCTCGCCGGCCCCGCAATTCGCCTCGCTCGCGAGGGCGTCAGCGTCAACGCCGAACAGGCCTACATCTTTGAGATTCTCGCGCCGATCTTCATGCGCTCGGAGGGCACGCGTGAGCTCTACGCCCCCCGGGGCAAGGTTCTGGGGGAGGGGGAGACCTTCCGAATCCCGGAGCTGGCCGAGACCTTGCAGCGATATGGCGAGGAGGGCCCGGAGCCGTTCTACCGGGGCGAGACGGCGCACCGGATCGCCGAATTCGTCACCGGCGAGGGCGGGGCACTGACCCCCGATGACCTAGCCGCCTACGAGGTGATCGAGCGCTCACCGGTCGGTGCTGACTTCCGCGATACACACGTGCTGACCAACGCGCCGCCCTCCTCAGGCGGCGTGCTGATCGCCTACTGCCTGGGGACGCTCGAGCGCCTCGGGGAGCGCAGCGGGGTGGAGGAGATCATCGCCGCCATGGACGCCGCCAATAGCGCCCGGGGTGAGGAGTTCGCCACCGGCCTCTACGAGGAAGGCTTCGGCGAGCTCTTCCTTGACCCCGAGCGCCTCGAGCTCGACGCCGAGCGCCAGCGCCACGGGACGATCCTGGGCGACGCCAGCGGGGGGCTGGGCTCGACCACCCACATCTCGGTCCTCGACGGCGAGGGAATGTGCGCCAACGTCACCTGCTCCAACGGCAGCTGCTCGGGTGTGATGGTGCCGGGTACCGGAATCCAGCTCAACAACATGCTCGGCGAGGAGGATCTCAACCCGCTCGGCTTCGGCATGATCGAGTCGGGCCGCCGGGGGCCTTCGATGATGGCCCCGACGGTGGTGCTGCGCGACGGTGAGATTGTGCTCGGCCTCGGCAGTGCCGGCTCCAACCGCATCCGGTCCGCGATCGTGCAGACGATCATCCGCTCGGTCGAGCAGGAGATGCGACCGCAGCAGGCCATCGACGCGGCGCGGCTGCACTTCGAGGACGGCACGGTCCAGGCCGAGCCCGGCATCGACGAGGAGGCGCTGTCCCGCCTCGAGGCCCGCGGCCTGCCGGTGGCTCGCTGGCAGCGCCAGAACCTCTACTTCGGTGGCGTCCAGGCAGTCGCCCGGGACCCGGCGAGCGGCGAGCTGAGCGGTGGCGGAGACCCCCGTCGCGGCGGCACCGCTGTGGTCGTCTAGCCGCCGGGGTGCAGGTGGCCGTTGGAGGAGGCACGCGCGGCGCGCTTCTCGGCCTTGTCCAGGGCCTTGGCGGCCACCGCCAGCGCCCGCGCCACCAACTGCATGCGCTCGTCCTCGTCACGCAACTCGAGCAGCCGCTGCTTGGTTTCGCTCGGCAGCTCGACCCGGCCGGCGATACCGTAGGAATCCTCGACCGCCAGCTCCTCGGGGTCAGGGGCCTCGCCGGTGGAGCGCTCGGCTAGTGCCGCGAAATGCTCGCGTGCAACCTCTGCAGCCTCGGCGTCGCTGCCGGGGCCGGGGCTGTCCACGATCTTCTCGATTTGTCCCGCCGGCCATTCTGGCGTCTCGAAGCGGTTGAGCACGCGGAACGGCTCGGCGCCGCGCACGATGATGTCAAGGCGGCCGTCGTCATAGCGCTCCAGAACTTGGTCGACGAAGGCGGTGCAGCCGATCTCGCGTGGCCCCTCATCGTCACGCAGCAGAATCCCGAATGGCTCCGAAGTCTCCAGCGAATGCCCGACCATCCGCTTGTAGCGCTCCTCGAAGATGTGCAGTCCGGTGCGCTCGCGAGGCAGGATCGCGAGCGGCAATTCGAAGATCGGCAGCTCGATGGGGTTCTCTCGGCTGATCGACCGATGGTAGAGAATGAGTGCCAGTGGCCGAAACGACCGACTTCGAGGCGGAGGGGCTGCTGGACGGGCTCGAAGGGGAGGCGCGCGAGGCGCGCCAGGATCTGCTCAAGAACCTCGCCAACGACGGGGTCGGCCTCGACGAGCTGCGCCTGGCGGTCGAGGAGGATCGCCTTGCCCTGCTTCCTCTCGAGCGGGCGCTGGCCAGCGAGTACCGCTACACGCCCGAGGAGGTGGCCGAGAAGGCGGGCATCCAGCTCGAGCTGTTGCTGCTCAACCTGCGCTCGCTGGGGCTGCCGGTGCCGCAGCCCGGAGAGAGACTGCTGACCGAGGAGGACCTCGAGGCTGCGCTCCGCGCCAAAACGTTCACCGACGCCGGCCTGCCGGCGGAAGGGATCATGGAGGTCACCAGGGTGATCGGAATGTCGATGGCGCAGCTTGCGGAGGCGACCCGGTCACTGATCGGCGAGGTCTATCTGCAGGCCGGCGACACCGAGCGCGACCTGGGGCTGCGCTACGTGGAGATGGCGAAGCTGATGACCCCGGTGCTCGGGGACACGATGCAGTACGTCTACGCTCGCCACCTGCGCGAGTCGATCAAGCAGGCTGCCGTCTCCGAGGCCGATCGCGCCTCCGGCGAGCTGGTCGGCTCCACCGACGTCACCGTTGCCTTCGCTGATCTGGTCGGGTTCACCAGGCTCGGCGAGCGCCTGGAGGTCTCCGAGATCGGTGAAATCTCCGGCCGCCTGGCCGAGATCGCAACCTCGATCGTCGAGTCCCCCGTTCGCCTGATCAAGATGATCGGCGACGCGGCGATGATCGTCGCCCCCGAGCCTGGTCCGGTGGTGGAGACCGCGCTGAGGCTGGTCGAGGCGGTCGAGACGGACGAGCAGCTGCCCCCACTGCGCGCGGGAGCCGCCCGCGGAGAGGCGCTGGCCCGCGCCGGGGACTGGTACGGGCGGCCGGTCAACCTCGCCAGTCGCATCACCAACTTCGCCATCGGCGACAGCGTCGTCGTCAATGAGGCCGTCAAGGATGCCCTCGAGGAGGACGAGGGGCCCTACCGCTTTTCATATGCCGGAAAGCGTCGGTTCAAGGGGATCCAGGGCGAGGTTGCGGTCTACCGCGTGCGGCGCCGCGAACCGGGAGGGCGGAGCGCGAGCGTCCCCGGGGCTTAGTAACGGTTGAGCCGGCTGCGAGACGGTTCCTCCGACGATGGTTCTACTGATGTTCTTTGCCCTGCTTGCGGGAGCGGGGACGGCGCTCTCCCCGTGCGTGCTGCCCGTGTTGCCGGCCGTGCTCGGGGCCGGCGTCACGGGCGGGCGCCGCCGCCCCCTGGGGATCGTCACCGGCCTCGTCATCTCCTTCACTTTCGCCGTCGTGGCCCTCGTCTATGTGATCGATGCGCTGGGACTGCCCGGCGACCTGCTGCGCTGGATCGCCATCGCCACCCTCGCCGTATTCGGCGTCTCGCTGCTGGTGCCCGCAGCGGCCGATCGCATCGAGGCCTGGATCAGCCGCGTTGTCCCCGGCCCGAGGCAGGCTCAGGGTCACGGCTTCGGGGGCGGCTTTCTCGTCGGCCTCAGCCTCGGCTTGGTCTATGCGCCCTGCGCCGGGCCGATCCTGGCCGGTGTGATCACCGTCTCGGCGTCGCAGGACTTCAGCGCCGGGCGCCTGGCGGTGGCGCTTGCCTATGCGATCGGCTCCGGAGCCGTGCTCTACGCGTTGATGGTTGGCGGGCGAAGGCTCACCGACCGCCTCGCTCCGATTCGCGGTCAGGTCCAGGTGACGATCGGCGCGGTGATGATCTGCGTCGCGGTGCTCATGTCCTTCGACCTCGACTCTCGCTTCCAGACCGCGATCGCCGGCGACCTCCCGGCCTTCCTGGTCAACCCGACCAAGGATCTGGAGAGCAATTCGACCGCCAGCAGCGGGCTCGCCTCGCTGCACCACGGGCCGGCCCCGATCGTCTCCAGCCAGGAGCGCCAACCACTCGACCAGGCGGTCGACCTGCCGGTTTACGGCCCGGCGCCGGAATTCACCAACCCGGGGATGTGGTTCAACAGCGGCAGCGCCTCAGCGCCGTCGATGGCGAGCCTGCGTGGGCGAGTGGTGCTGATCGACTTCTGGACCTATACCTGCATCAATTGCATCCGCACGCTGCCCCGGGTCGAGTCGCTCTACCGGCAATATGAGAAGGATGGCCTCACCGTGGTCGGGGTCCACACCCCCGAGTTCCCCTTCGAGCGCGACTCGGGCAACGTCGCCCAAGCAATCGCCGACAACCACCTCACCTATCCGGTGGTCCAGGACAACGGCTATGGGACCTGGGACGCCTACGGAAACAACGCCTGGCCCGCCGAGTATCTGGTCGACGCCGAGGGCAACGTCCGCTACGGGCACCTCGGCGAAGGCGGCGAGGAGGAGACCGAGCAGGCGATCCGCACGCTACTGCGAGAGGCGGGGAATGCGGATCTGGGCGGTCCTGCGCCGGGCCACGCCGAGCCGGTGCCGCAGGGCCAGCAGACGCCGGAGACCTACCTCGGTTCCGCCCGCGCGGCGGGCTTCGCCAACGGCCGCATTCGCCCTGGCCGCCACGACTTCGGGTCGAATCTCAGCATCGGCCCCAACCAGTTCGCCTACGGCGGCAACTGGACCATCACCCCGGAGTCGGCGACGGCCGGCGGCGGGGCGACGCTCGAGGTCGAGTTCCGGGCCCAAAGGCTGTTCCTCGTCCTCGGCTCCACCGGCGGCTCCCGGCCGTTGAGGGTCCTGCTAGACGGCAGGCCGATCTCGCGCGCCGACGCCGGCGAGGACGTAAGGGCCGGCACGGCGACGATCTCGGGACAGCGCCTCTACCGTCTGGTCGACCTGCCGGCGGCGGGCCTTCACCGTTTGACCCTGCGCTTCGCACCCGGGATCTCGGGTTATGCCTTCACCTTCGGCTAAAGCAGCTCTGCGTCATGGCCTACACGATCGTCAGCTGGAGCAGCCACCCGATCAGCCCGCAGCCGAGGACGACGTACAGCACGGTCAGCTTGCCGTGGAAGCGATTGAGAACCAAAAACGATCCGACCGCAAGAACCGCTGTGGGCACGTCGACGACGCTGGTCTTCAGGATCTCGACCGTGACCGCGGCGATCAGGCCGATTACTGCCGCTGCGACACCGAGCAGGAACGGCCGCAGGCGCTCGTTCTCGGCGATCCCGACCAGAGCCCGGTGAAAGAAGATCGGCAAGATGAAGGCCGGAAGGAAGATGCCGAGCGTCATCAGCAGGCCGCCTGCCAGTCCTCCAGCCAGATAGCCGACAAAGGTCGAGAAGATGATCAGCGGGGCCGGCAGGCTGCCGCTGATCGCCAGGCCGTCGACGAACTGGCTGTCTGTCAGCCAGTGGTGGCCGTTGACGGCGCTGTCCTGGAGAAACGGG
Source organism: Solirubrobacterales bacterium (assembly GCA_046262655.1). Classification (GTDB taxonomy): domain Bacteria; phylum Actinomycetota; class Thermoleophilia; order Solirubrobacterales; family 70-9; genus JBHEMJ01. The sequence continues at coordinate 26,132 of JBHEMJ010000050.1, forward strand.
ATCACGGTGTAGGCACCGCCGAAAGTCAGCATCCCCGCCTTCAGGCCCTCGGAGAAGATCTGCGCGTGGAGTCCGAGTGTCACCGCGCTCGCGACAACCAGCAGCGCGAGCGGAGCCGGAGAGAGCGAATGCGTGCGCCGCAGAAGCCGACTCCCGTTCTTCCACAACTCGTGGACGATGCCACCGCCGAGCAGCACGATCACGAAATTCGCCGACAAGGCGAGGGTCAGGGCCAGAGCGGCGGCCGCGATCAGCGCCAGGGGGATATCGGTGACGAACGCCGGGCCCAACCGCATCAGCGCTCTTGCCACCAGGGCGCCGACCGCCGCCTTCAGTCCATAAAAGATTTCGTCCAGGTGGTTGGCCAGATCTGCCTTTACGTAGAGGATCGAAAACCCGAGCATCAGCAGAAAGCCCGGCAGCATGAACCCGAGGCCGGCCACCAACCCTCCGAGCTTGCCGCCCCGGATGCGGCCGAAATAGACGCACAGCTCGTGCGCCTCTGGGCCCGGAAGCACCTGGTAGACGGCGAGGGTCTTCTTGAAGGTCTCCTCGGAGACCCAGCCCTCCTGGTCGACGCACTCGCGCTTGATCATCGCGATCTGCGCCGCCGGCCCGCCCCAGGCGAGCAGGCCGAACTTGAGGAAGCGAATGAAGATGGCGCCCGGCGAATCCATCTCCAGAGGTCCTCAAATGAGCGGCACGGAGCCGCTCAGCGGCGGGCGGAGATCAGCAGGTTGTAGAAGAGCTCGGGGGGCAGCCGCGGCTCGAGCAGCCGGGTGTCCAGGCGCTGCAGGGCGATGTAGCTGCGAAAGGCAAATTTGCGCCAGACCACCGGCACTTCGTCGGGCTCGGCGGTGGACTCGAGCGAGCGCACCGTCCAGCCATGAAGGTTGGCGAGTAGCTCCTCGCCCTTGACCCGCACTCCCTCGAAGCCGGAGCCACGGGCCAGGCGGCGCAGGGCCGACGGGGAGAAGGCGTGTACGTCGACCTCGGGCTCGAGATGGTGTCCATTGTTCATCTCGTCGGGGTTCCGGCGGCGCTTCCCGGCCCCGATCGCGCGCCGCCACAGCGGCGCCGCCAGGGAACCGCCGCGCTTGGGAACCGCGGCGATCAGGTTCCCATAGCGCGAGGGCTCGCCGCAGAAGACGATCGTTCCGCCGGGGCGCAGCAGGCGATGAAACTCGCCGAACGCCCTGGCCAGGTCGGGGATGTGGTGCAGGACGGCGTGTCCGAAGACCAGGTCGAAGCTGGCGTCCTCGAAGGGCAGCAGCTCCGCCTCGGCGCGCACCGTTCGGACCTCGAGACCAAGTCCCCTGGCGTTTGCCTTGAGTGCCTCCAGCATGCCCGGGGAGATGTCGGTCGCGGTCGCCCGCTCGACCATTCCGCTCTGCAGTAGGTTGAGCGAAAAGTATCCGGTGCCCGAGCCGATCTCCAGGGCATCGCCAAAAGGCGCCTTGGGCTGTTCGCCGAGGGCCTTGTTGATCTTCTGCGCCACCTGGTCCTGGCCGACCGGGCCGAAGTCGATTCCCCACTTGCTGTCGTAAGAGGTGGCGGCGGCGTCGTGGTAGCGCCAGTTGGCGTCCTTGAT
>JBHEMJ010000051.1:0-8403 GCA_046262655.1 Solirubrobacterales bacterium
TCCTTGAAGCACTCGTAGCCGCGACGGGTGATCCCGACCCCGCCGGGGTGTCCGTCGTATATGAAGATGGTCGGCGCGCCAGTCTGCGGGTGCACATTGGTGGACAGGCCGCCGATATCCCAGCGGTCGCACATCGCGATCAGGGGCAGCACCGCGATCTGGCAGTGCTCAGAGGCATGCAAGGAGCCGAGCAGCACCTCGAGTGGCACCTTGGCGGCCATCGCACCCGGCAGGGTGTACCAGAGGGCCTGCGTATGAAAGCTCTGTTCGGGCAGCTCGAGGGCGACGGTGTCGATGACGACGTGGTCGATCAGGCGCTTGCGCTGGAAGGCGATCACCTGCTCTGAGACCGACACGGTTCCGAAGTTGAGCTCGACGCCGAGAGCCGGCCTGGTTTCGTTGACGCCGTCGATCCAGACGTCGGTCTCCTTCTTGGCCTGGGTGTAGAACTCGAGATCGCGCTCGGCGACCAGCGCCCTGCCAGAGTCGAGATCGAGCTCGGCGACCTCATACGAGCGGCCCAGGTGCAGATAGACCGCACCCGGGTGGACGGTCGAGAAGGCCCGTTCGGCCTCGATCCGGCCCAGCATCTCTCCCGATCCTGCCTCGACGATGGCGATGCTGTCGGCCGAGGCGGAGCGCAGCGAGATGCGTCCGGCCGGGAACTCCGAGCGGCGCGGGATGTAGCGTCCGCCACGGGCCTTGCGCAGCTCGCCGGCGCCGACGAGCCGATCACAGAGCTCTCCCGTGGCATCGCCGAGGAACTGTGCATCCTCGGGGCCCAGCGGCGCTTCGTGCGCGGCCGCGATCAGATGCTGTGCATGAATCTGCTCGCTTTGGTGGTCGAGGATCGCGGCTTCGACCGGGCGGCCGAGAAACTCGTGCGGGTGGCGGCAGAAAAATTGATCGAGAGCGTCCTCGCCCGCCATGTAGACGGCCAGCCCGCGGTCGCGGCGCCCGGCCCGGCCCCACATCTGGCGCAGGCTGGCGACCGTGCCGGGAAAGCCCGCGCAGATCGCGGCGTCGAGCTCGCCGACATCGATGCCGAGCTCCAGGGCATTGGTGGCGGCGACGGCGAGCAGCTTGCCCGATGAGAGGTTGGCCTCGATCTGCCGGCGCTGGGCCGGGGTGTAGCCGGCCCGGTAGGGAGCGATCAGCTCGGCCAGGTGGCCCTGGCCGAGCTCCTCCAGGCGCGAGCGGGCAAAGCGGTTGATCAACTCGATCCCCTTGCGTGAACGCATGAAGCAGATCGTCCGCACACCGGCGATCATCAGGTCGGCAAGCAGGTCGGCGGCCTCGGAGATCACCGAGCGCCGCACCCCGAGAACCTTCTCGACCAGGGGCGGATTCCAGATCGCCACGTCGCGGCCGGCGCGCGGTGAGGCGTCGGAGTCGATCAACACGAAGGGCAGGCCGGTGAGGCGCTCCGCGAGCTCCTGCGGATTGGCGATCGTCGCCGAGGCGAGCACGAATCGGGGCTCTGACCCGTAGAGCGCCGCCACCCGCCGCAGGCGTCGCAACACGTTGGCGACGTGGGAGCCGAACACGCCGCGGTAGGTGTGGGCCTCGTCAACGACGACGAAGCCGAGGTTGGCGAACAGGTCTCCCCAGCGCTTGTGGTTGGGCAGCACGCCGACGTGGAGCATGTCGGGGTTGGTGAGGATCAGGTTGGCGCGGCGGCGGATGGCCGGGCGCTCTTCGCGCGGCGTATCGCCGTCGTAGATCGCCTCGCGCAGCCCCGGCGGGCGCAACTCGGCCAGCGCCCGCGCCTGGTCTTGGGCGAGCGCCTTGGTCGGGTAGAGGTAGATGGCGCGGGTCTTGGGCTGGCGGGCGACCGCGTCGAGCACGGGAAGGTTGAAGGCCAGGCTCTTGCCCGAGGCGGTGCCGCTGGTCAAGATCAGGTTGGAAGCCGCGACGGCTTCGAATGCCGCCGCCTGGTGTGCGTAGAGGTGGTCGATGTGGCTGGCGCCCAGAGCGTCGCGCAACGCCGGCGGCAGGCCGTCGGGCAGCGGCACCCGTTCGCCGGGCTGGCCCGGCTCGGTGCTCTCATCGACCAGGCGCCCGTCGGATCGGCCCGGGGCGATCGCGGGCTCCCAGGGCCCCGCCGGAACCCTAGGCAACGATTCGCTCCGCCACCCGCAGCGCCTGCAGCGCACTGCGGTCGTGCAATCTGAGGATGTCCGCCCCGTTGGCGATTGCCAGGGCGCTCGCCGCCGCCGTCGCCCATTCGCGGCGCGCCGGCTCCACTCGAGTCTCCCAGGATCCGCCGAGCGCGGCGCCGAGCAAGTCCTTGCGCGACAGCGATACATAGAGCGGCCGGCCGAGCTCGCGCAGCTCGGACAGGCGGCGCAGCACCTCGAGGCCGTCGTGGACACCGATGTCGAAGTCGAGGCCAGGGTCGATCACGATCTGCTGTTCGGCGACGCCGAGCCCCAGCGCCGCCTCTATGCGCCGGCTGAACCAGTCCTTCAGGTAATCGATCGGGTCCTCGAAATGGGGCGGGTCCCGGTCCATCCGCGGTGGGCCCTCACTGTGGGTGAGGACGTAACCGGCCCCTGTCTGGGCGGCGACCTCGAACAGGCTCTCGTCCCCGCCCCCTGAGATGTCGTTGATCGCCTCGGCACCGGCCTCGAGCGCGGCCAGCGCCACCTCCGCGGAGAAGGTGTCGGCTGAGATCGGCACCTCGGCCTGCGCGGCGAGGCCGGTGATCGCCGGGACCAGTTTGTCCACCTCCTCAGCGGCCGGCACCGGCGGCCCGCTGTGGGCCGCGACCGCGCCCACGTCGAGCATCTCGAAGCCGTCGGCTGCCAGCCTCACCCCGTCGGCAATTGCTTGATCTGGGGTGCCGCTGCGGGCGCCCTTGAAGAAGGAGTCCTCGGTGACGTTGACGATGCCCGCGGCGATCGGCTGTTCAAGGCCGAGGGTGCACTCGCGAAGTCGCCAGGCGGGCATCCCCGGCAACGGTAGCGACCGTCGCCGGGGATCCGCTTGGCTCAGTGCCTAGTCGACGTAGCCGGCCGACTTCAGGTAGTCGGCGGCGACCGCGGCGGGCTCCTCCTTGTCGAGGTCGACCCGGGCGTTCAGCTCCCGGATCACATCGTTGGTGAGCCCGGACTGGACGTTCTCAATCGTCGATTGGAAGTCCGGGCCGGCAGAATCGACCGCCTTCTGGCTGGCGATGAAGATCGGGTTCCCAGGAGGGAACACGTCCTTGTCGTCTTCCAGCAGCACGTACTTGTCGGTGTTTGCCAGCTGGCCGTCGGAGGTGAACAGGATCGAGAGATCAGCCTGGCCCTTGTCGAGCACGTCGTAACGCAGCCCGATGTCGACCGGCTTGAACTCCTTGAACTCCAGACCGCCCTGCTGCTGCAGTCCGACCAGGCAGTCAGGACGCTGGCGGCACTCCGGAGAGCCGTACAGGGTCAGATCCTGAGATTTGCCCTCGAGGTCGGAGAGCTTGGTGACACCGAGCTCGTCGGCCTTCGACTTCAAGATGCCGACGGCATTGGCGCTGTCATAGGGCGCCGGAGCGAAAGCCACCAGGCCCTGCTTGGTGAAATCCTCCTCCGAGGCCTTGGCCGCCTCGGCGGCATCGCCGGGCACGTCCTTGGGCTGAACCTTGAAGAACGAGGTCAGCGCGGTCGAGGTGTATTCGGGATAGCCGCTGATCTGGCCATCCTGGATCGCCTTCAGAGCGATGTTCTCGTCACCGAGGTTGAGGTCGGTCTTGACGTCATAGCCGGCGGCCTTCAGAGCCTGGGAGTAGATCTCACCGAGGATGAACTCCTCGGTGAAGTTCTTCGAGCCGACCGTGATCTTCTTGCCATTGTTGGCGGGGTTCTCCTTGATCGCGGAAGTGGAGTCGCTGCTGCTGCTCGAGTCGTCGTTGTTGTCGCTGCCGCAAGCGGCGACACCAACGGCGATGAGCAGAGCGGCGACCAGCGCAAAGAGCCCGCGCCAGAGCGCGTTGCCGTTCATAGGGGTTCCTCTCTCCTTTGTCTCAGGGGACCAGACGCCGCGATCCTGACATAACCCGCATCTCCTCGGGCTTTGCCCTGCGGCGATGCGGCCCGGTGGTTATGCCAACGGGTGAAAATGCTGAGCAGCGTCACCCGATGCTGGGGCAACTCTAGGCGCGCGCGAGCTTTGTTCCGCGAGGTGTCAGCAGCCGCTGCAAGCCGGCCAGCGCCAGCTCGATCGACAGGGCCAGCAAAGCCACCAGGATGGCGCCGGCGAGCACTCCCTCGTCGCCGTAGACGTTGCGGGCTAGGATGAAGTCGCCGAGCGTGAGCACCCCCGCCAGCGGCGCGATCGTCGCCGTGGCGACGATGTTGGTGGCCGCAGTGCGCACCCCCGCCATGATCGTCGGCACCGCCAGTGGCAGCTGCACCTTGGCGATGATCTCCGGCGCGGTCATCCCCATGCCGCGGGCCGCGTCGATCGTGCCGCGATCCACCTGGCGCATGCCGACAAAGCTGTTGGTGAGGATCGGAGGAATGCCGAGCACCGCCAGAGCGATGGTCACGTTGAGGACCCCGACCCCGATGAAGGCGACCATGAAAGCGATCAGGGCGAGCTCGGGGATCGCACGACCGGCATTGCCGAGAGCCACGGCGAGTAGCTCGCCGCGGCCGCGGTAACCGAGAATCACCCCTACCGGCAGCGCAACCGCCAGCGAAAGCGTCAAGGCGTAGGCCGTCACCTTGATCTGCTCTCGCATCAGCTCCCAGACCTGGTGCGGGCCGCCAACCTGAACCCCGCCGAGCTGCGCTTCCTGGCTGTGAAAGATGAAGCTGAAGGCATCGCCGAAGCTGTCCAAAAAAGCCAGGTAGAGGTGGCTGCCGAGCATCAGACCGGCCGCACCTTCCGCCACGGGGACAGAACACGCTGGGCGAGGATCAACAGCGCATCGAAGCTGATCGCGATCAGGATCGCGATCCCGCCGGCGACGACGATTCCCGTCTTGAAGGTGATGTTGGAGCCGGCGATGATCTGCGAGCCGAGCCCTCCACCCCCCGCGAAAACGGCCAGCGTCGCCAGCGCCACGGTGGAAACGGTGGCGATCCGCAGACCGGCGATGATCTCCGGCACCGCCAGCGGCAACTCCACCTGGCGCAGGAGCTGACGGTCGGTCATTCCCATGCCCCGCCCGGATTCCTTGGCCTCCTCGGGCACGTTGGCGAGCCCGATGACGATATTGCGGTAGATGATCTGCAGGGTGTAAGCCGTGAGCGCGATTACGGCGGTGTCCCCGCCCCGGCCGGTGATCGGCAGCAGCAAGAAGAAGAAGGCGATCGACGGCACGGTGTAAAGGGCACCGGTGAGGCCAGTGATCGGCGGGACCAGCCAGCGATGGCGGTGGGAGAGCAGCGCCAGCCCCATGGCGATGACGAAGCCCAGCGTCACCGAGATCACGACCAGAACGATGTGCTCGACGGCGGGCCCGGTGTAGCGGTCGATGTGGTCGATCGCCCAACCCGGACAAAGCTTGTTCTGCTGGATGCAGTTCTCGTTGCCGCTGGAGCGGTCGCGGATGAAATCCGAGCCGACCTGGGCCAGCGGCGCCCACATCAGCGCGGGCGCTCCACCGCTTCGTGCTCCTCCTCCTTCGCCTCCGGTGAGCCGAGGAACTCGGAGATGATCTCGATCGAGAGCACGCCCGCGATCTCGCCTTTGGCGTCGGTGACCGGCGCGTACATCGTCTCCGAGGCGAGCAGGTCGGAGAGGGCGTCGCGCATCACGTCATCGAGGTCGAGAACCGGCTCGGCACTGGTGCCCGGCCCGGCCGGAACCGTGTCACCGATGAGGTCGGCATCCGACATCCAACCGAGCGGACGGCGCCGGTCGTCGACGACCAGGGGAAAGGGAACTTCGGCTCCCTCGAGCTTCGCCCGCACTTCGGCGGTGGACTGGCCGACATGGGCCAGCGGCGCCTCCCAAAGGTCGATGTCACGGACCCGCATCAAGGCGAGGCGCTTCAGGGCCCGGTCGGCGCCGACGAAGTCCTCGACGAAGGAATCGGCCGGGCTCATCAGCAGCTCGGCCGGAGTCGCGTATTGGGCCAGGACCCCACCCTCCTTGAGCACCGCGATGCGGTCGCCCATCTTCAGCGCCTCGTCGATGTCGTGGGTGACGAACAGGATCGTCTTGCGGATCTCGGCCTGCAGTCGCAGGAACTCGTTCTGCAGACGCTCGCGGTTGATCGGGTCGATGGCGCCGAAGGGCTCGTCCATCAGCATCACCTCGGGATCCGCCGCCAGCGCTCGGGCCACGCCGACCCGCTGCTGCTGACCCCCGGAGAGCTGGGAGGGATAGCGGTCGCGCATCGCCGGCTCCAGGGAGACCAGCGCCAGCAACTCGCAGATCCGCTTCTCGATCCTCTCCGGTGGCCACTTCATCAGCTTCGGCACCGTGGCGATGTTGTCGCCGATCGTGCGGTGCGGGAAGAGGCCGATCTGCTGGATCACGTAGCCGACCTGGCGGCGCAGCTCGGAGGCGTTGCGATCCTTGACCGAGATGCCCCCCACGGTGATCTCGCCCTCGCTGATCTCGACCGTGCGGTTGACCATCCGCATCGCCGTCGTCTTGCCGCAGCCCGAGGGTCCGACGAAGACACAGATCTCGCCCGCCGGGATCTCCAGCGTCAGGTCCTGGACGGCGGGCTTTGACTGCCCGGGGTAGACCTTCGTCACGTGTCGGTAGACGACCTCGGCGGCCAAGGCGGCTACCGTACCGGGCCGCGTGGTCCTCAAGTGCGTCTACACCGATCTCGACGGCACCCTGCTCGGCAAGTGGGGCTCGCTGTTTCGCACCGCCGACGGCGAATTCTCCCAGTGGCAGGCCAAGGCGATCGAAGCGTGCTACCGCGCCGACGTGGAGATCGTGATCAAGTCGGGGCGCCGCGAGGCCCAGGTGCTCGAGGATGCCCGCCTGATCGGCCAAACGGCATACGTCTACGAGGCAGGCTGCGGGGTGGTGATCGACGGTGAGAAGACGGTCCTGATCGGCGATCTAAAGCCCGAAGAGGGGAAGTCTGTAGCCGAAACGATCGCCGACGCCGGGGTGCCGCAGATGCTCTTCGACGCCTTCCCGGGCCGACTCGAATATCACACGCCGTGGGCCTCCGAGCGCCAGCTCTCACATCTCTTCCGAGGCAAGATCGACGCCGACGAGGCCAACGCCGTGCTCAAGCAGCGCGGCCACGGCGCCCTGCGCCTGATCGACAACGGCGCCATCTTCCGTCCGATGGAGGGCATCGAGGGCCCGGTCCACGCCTACCACCTGTTGCCGGCCGCGGCGAGCAAGGCCGGGGCGGTCGCCTTCCACCAGCGGGCGCGCGGCTTCGAGCCCGAGCAGTGCATCGCGATCGGCGACTCGGTGGAGGATCTCGGCGTGGCACCCGTCGTCGAGCGCTTCTTCGTGCCCTCCAACGGACCCGAGCGCGATGCCGGCCTGGCCGAGGCCATCTCGCGGACGCCGAACGCCACGGTCACCGAGGCCCCGATGGGCGAGGGGGTCTACGAGGCGATCGTCTCGACCCTGGCCGGCGCTTAGAAGCAGGCCTAGCGGACGAGCTTGAAGCCGGCGCCCCCCTCAGTAGCGCCGCGGCGCCGCGGCGCCGCCCCGGATCGCCGCCAACAGACGGTCGAGCAGCGCCGGGGCGAGGTCGTTGATGGCCAGCAGCCGTACCTGGCCGGGAACGTGGACCTCGCGGCGATCGCGCTCCACCGCTTCCAGGATCTTGTCGGCGACGATCTCGGGCGGGATCGCGTCGTGGGAGTTGCGCCAGTCCGGCAGCTGGGCCGCCTCGGAGTGCAGCGAGGTCGCCACCTCGCCGGGAAAGATCGTGCTCAGCGAGACGCCGGTGCCGGAGAGCTCGTGGCGAAGCGCTTCGGCGAAGCCCTTGTCGGCGGCCTTGGTGGCGCCGTAGACGGCTGCCCACGGAAAGGCGCGCAAGGCCGCCCCGGAGCTGATCACGACGATATGCCCGCTGCCCCGGTCGAGCATCTCCTCGAGCGCGGCGCGCACCGTGTTGATCGTGCCGAGCACGTTGACGGCGATCATCCGCTCGACGTCGTCGGGATCCTGTTCGGCGAAGGGCGCGTAGCGGGCGATGCCGGCATTGGCGACGAGCAGGTCGATGCCGCCGGCCTCATCGATGAATGAGGCCACCGCGCCGGCGATCTGCCGGCGCTCGGCCACGTCGGCAGGGTGCACCGAAGCGCGCTCGCCGATCTCCGCGACGAGCTTGGCCAGCGGCTTCTCGCCGCGGGAAACAAGCCCCACGCGAGCACCGCGGGCCGCCAGCGCCCTCGCAGTGGCCCGGCCGATGCCGCGCGATGCGCCGGTGATCAGCGCCCGGGTCGAGGAGTCGATGCGCACCCTCTGATCCTCTCACGAGCG
>JBHEMJ010000052.1:0-6553 GCA_046262655.1 Solirubrobacterales bacterium
AACGGTGCTGGCGCTGCCGGACCACCTGCGCGACGCGCTGTGGCGGATCGAGTCGGCCAAGCTTCAGCCGCACGAGGAGGCCCCGGTCACCGTGGTCTGCGGCATGGGCGGCTCGGCGATCGGCGGCGACCTCGCCCACGCCGCGCTCGGCAACCGCCTCGGCCGGCCGCTGCTCACCGAGCGCGGCTACGAGCTGCCACCGGCGACCGGCCCCGACGCCCTGGTGCTCTGCTCGAGCTATTCGGGCGAGACCGAGGAAACTCTCGCCTGCTACGCCGGCGCCGAGGCGCTCGGCGCGGCTCGTCTCGTCGCCACCACCGGCGGCGAGCTCGCCGAGCTGGCGCGGGCCGACGGCGTGCCCGTGGTCGGCTTGCCGGCCGGGCTGCAGCCGCGCGCCGCGGTCGGCTACATGTTCTGCGTCGCCGCCGAGGCCGCCGCGCTGGGTGGCGCCGCCCCCCGCCTCAACACCGAGATCGACAGCTCTGCCGTTCACCTCGGCGCGATGCAGGAAGGGCTGATCCAGCGATCTGCCGAGATCGGGGCGCAGCTCGAGGGCGCCACGCCGGTGATCCACGGCAGCGGGCTCACCGAGCCGATCGCCTACCGCTGGAAGACACAGCTGAACGAGAACGCCAAGGTGCCGGCCTTCTCGACCGCCATGCCCGAGGCCGACCACAACGAGATCGCCGGCTGGGAGGGTGCCCGCGAGAGCGGCACCTGGGCTGCAGTCTTCCTCCACGACCGCGATCAGCACCCGCGCGAGCGCCAGCGCTTCGAATTGACGGCCAAGCTGATCGAGCCTAACTGCGCGCACGTCCTCCACGTCGAGACCGAGGGCGAGTCGCGCACCGAGCGCCTGCTGTACGCCGTAATGCTCGGTGATCTGGTCTCGCTCCAGGTCGCCGCGGCGCGTGGCGTGGACCCGACGCCGGTGACCGTGATCGAGTCCCTCAAAGACCAGCTCGGACGCCCCTAGCATCGTTGCCGCGGTCTCGGACTCGGTTAAGGTCAAGATCAAGCACTGAGCGTCCGCGGGCACTGGGTAGGGTCTGCGCGATGCGCGCCATGATTCTCGCCGCGGGGCTGGGCACGCGCCTGCGCCCGTTGACTCTGCGGATGCCGAAGCCGATGGCGCCGGTCCTCGACCGGCCGGTGATGGAGCACATCGCCGAGCTGCTCGCCGGGCACGGCTTCACCGAAGTCGTCTCCAACCTCTCATATCTTCCCGAGCAGATCCGCGAGAGCTTCGGCGACGGCTCGCGGCTCGGCATCTCCCTTGCCTACAGCGAGGAGCCCCAGCCGCTGGGCACCGCGGGCGGCGTTGCTAAGGCGGCCGACTTCCTCTGCGGCACCGATTCCTTCGCCATCGTCTCCGGCGATGCGGTCACCGACATCGATCTGGCGGCGATGCGCGAGGCGCACGAGGCAAATGTCTCCAAGGGGGCGATTGCGACCCTTGCCACCAAGCGGGTCGCCGAGACCAGTCAGTTTGGCGTGGCGATCACCGACCCCGAGGGACGCATCCAGGGCTTTCAGGAAAAGCCCGATCCCGCCGAGGCGCTTTCGGACTTGGCCAACTGCGGCATCTACATGTTCCACCGCGAGATCTTCGACCACTTCCCCGCAGAGGGCCACCACAGCCCCGCCGGCGGCGCCGACCAGCCGCCCGGCTTCGTCGACTGGGCGCAGGACGTGTTCCCGGCCCTGCTCGAGGGCGACGTGCCCTTCTACTCGCACGAGATCGACGCCTACTGGAACGACATCGGAACGATCGCGGAGTATGCGCAAAGCAACTTCGACGCGCTGGCCGGTGCGGTGCAGCTGACGGCCGGCGAGGGAGACATGCGCGAGGGGTCGGTGTTCACGGGCGCCGGGGCCGATATCGGCGCCGGGGCCGAGCTGATGGGTCCGCTGGTGATCGGGCGGGATTCGCGGGTCGGCGCCGGGGCGCAGCTGCGTGACAGCGTGCTGTTGCCGGGAGCCGCCGTGCCGGAGGGCGCGATGGTGATCGGTGGCGTGCTCGGCTGAGATTCGACACTCGGTGAGCGCCACCGGCGAATCGGCCGTGGGCAGGGTCTGGGCATGCACCCCTCGCCGCGAGTTCTTACCGGCCTGCTCGTGCCGCCGCGCTGCGCGACCTGCGGCGCCGCCTGCGACCCCCGGCGCGCTTTGTGCCGCCCCTGCAATTCCGAGATCGCCTGCGCCACCGCGCTGCTCGCCCGGCCGGGGCCACCCGGCGTCGAGGTGGTGCTTTCGGCCGGCCCGCACGAGGGGGCGCTTCGGTCGCTGGTCACCTCGCTGAAGTTCGCCCGGCGGCTGCCGCTGGCCGCGCGTGGGGCGGCCGCGATTCGCGCCGCGGCAGAGCCGCGCGGCCTGCTGTGCGGCGGCATTGTCCCGGTGCCGCCGGATCCGATCCGCTTGCGAGTGCGTGGCTTCGATCCCGCGGAGGAGATTGCCCGGGCGCTGGCGCGCAGCAGCGGCCTGCGACTCGAGCGCTGCCTGGAGCGGCGTACCGGCCGGCCCCAGGTAGGACGGCCGAAGCGACAGCGTCTCGCCGAGCCGCCGCGCATCGAGGCCTGGCGAGCCCCGCCGCGGGTCGCGTTACTCGTCGACGACGTCTGGACCACCGGCGCCACGCTCGGTGCCTGCGCCGCCGCCCTGCGCCAATCAGGCAGCGAGCGGGTGGTGGCGCTGACCGTGGCGCACGCGATCTGACGTTTCTTCCGCCAGTGGGCGAATCCCTTGCCAGGAGAAGGGGCCGAGCGTAGCATTGACCAAGGCCAAATCGTGAGAGGAGAACCACCGTGCGCACGGAGATCAAGGGGCGAAACGTCGAGATCACCGATGAGCTTCGCGAACAGGTACTGAGCCGCTTCAAGCGAGTCGGTCGCCAGGTGGGGGAGATGGCGACCCTGGAGGTCACCCTGGCCGAGGAACGCAACGCTGCGATTCCCGATCGTGAGTTTGCAGAGGCCAACCTGTACCTCAAGGGCGTCACCCTGCACGCAGAGGAATCGGCGCCGGAGATGATCCACGCGATCCACGAGCTCGCCGAGGACATCCGCCGCCAGGTCAAGAAGCACCGAGACAAGCGCCGCGCGCGCACCAAGGCCCGGCGCGCCGCACGGGAGTTGAGAAACAGCCTGGGTGAGCGGGGGATGGAAGCCCTCTAACCTCTAGCCCGTATGGCCAAAGGTCTAATAGATCGCGCCCTCCGCATGGGGGAGGGTCGCCAGTTCAAGCAGTACGAAACCCGGGTCGATTCGATCAACCAGGTCGAGCCCGAGATGGAGCTGCTGGAGGACGCCGAGCTGCTCTCCGAGGCCGACAAGCTTCGCGAGCGGGCCCGCGGCGGCGAGTCTCTCGAGGACCTGCTTCCCGAGGCCTTCGCGCTGACCCGCGAGGCTGCCAAACGGACCCTCGGCCAGCGTCACTACGACGTGCAGCTGATCGGTGGCATGGTCCTGCACGACGGCGCCATCTCCGAGATGAAGACGGGGGAGGGCAAGACCCTGACCGCGACCCTCGCCGTCTTCCTCAACAGCCTGCCCGGCGCCGGCGTGCATCTGGTCACCGTCAACGATTACCTGGCCCGGCGTGACGCCGAGTGGATGGCGCCGGTCTACGACGTGCTGGGCGTCACCGTTGCCGCGATCCAGGACGGTGACGACCCGGCCACCCGCCGCCAGAAGTACGCCGCCGACGTCACCTACGGCACCAATTCGGAGTTCGGCTTCGACTACCTGCGCGACAACATGGCCGGCTCACTGGAAGAGTGCGTCCAGCGCGGTCACGGTTTCGCGATCGTCGACGAGGTCGACAACATCCTCATCGACGAGGCCCGCACGCCGCTGATCATCTCCGGCCAGCCAGAGCAGGCGGCCGACCTCTACTACACGTTTGCCCGTCTGGCCAAGCAACTGGAGGGCGTCGAGCACAAGGTCAAGCTGAAAGCGCTCGGCGAGTCCAAGGACACCTCCGAGGCCGACTACGACTACGAGTGGGACGAGAAGCACAAGACGGTGGCGCCGACCGAGCGCGGCGTCACCAGGGCCGAGGAGTTCCTCGGGGTCGACAACCTCTATCTCGGCGAGCACGGCTCGCTGGTCAACCACCTGGTCCAGTCGCTGAAGGCCGAGGCCCTCTACCACCGCGACAAGGACTACGCCGTGGTCGATGGCGAGGTGCTGATCATCGACGAGTTCACCGGCCGCATCCTGGAGGGCAGGCGCTGGTCGGAGGGGCTGCACCAGGCCGTCGAAGCGAAGGAGGGCGTGTCGATTCGCGAAGAGAACCAGACCCTCGCCACGATCACCCTGCAGAACTACTTCCGTCTCTACGACAAGCTCAGCGGGATGACCGGCACGGCCCTCACCGAGGCCACCGAGTTCATGAAGATCTACAAGATCCCGGTGGTCGAGATCCCGACCAACGTCGACATGATCCGCCTCGATCAGAACGACCTGATCTACAAGACCAAGGCCGGCAAGTGGAAGGCCGTTATCAACGAGATCGAGGCGCGCCACAACAGCGGCCAGCCGGTGCTTGTCGGCACGATCTCGGTCGAGACCTCGGAGATGATCTCCGCCGACCTGAAACGGCGCGGCATCGAGCACGTGGTGCTGAACGCCAAGCCCGAACACGCCGAGCGCGAGGGTGAGACGATCGCCGGCGCCGGTCGCCGTGGCGCGGTGACGATCGCCACCAACATGGCTGGACGCGGGGTCGACATCAAACTCGGGGGAAACCCCGAGCAGATGGCCCACCACGACCTGGTCAACCGGGGACTTCAGACGGGCTCCGATGCCTTCGAACAGGAGCTGCCCCGGCGTACGGCCGAGCTCGAGGTTGAGTACGAGCCCGAGGCCGAGGCCGTCAAGCAGCTCGGCGGTCTGTTCATCTGCGGCACCGAGCGCCACGAGTCGCGGCGCATCGACAACCAGCTTCGCGGCCGCTCCGGGCGCCAGGGCGACCCCGGCGAGTCGCGTTTCTTTCTCTCCGCCGAGGACGACGTCATCCGCCTGTTCGCCGGCGACCGCATCTACCGCATCCTCGACCGGCTCGGCCCGGTCGACGAGCACGGGGAGGAGGAGCCGCTGGAGGCGAAGATGCTGAGCAAGACCGTCGAGGGGGCCCAGAAGAAGGTCGAGGAGCAGAATTTCCTGATCCGCAAGCGCGTCCTCGAGTACGACGACGTGATGAACGAGCAGCGCCGCGTGGTCTACAAATACCGGCGCGAGATCCTCGAGGGACGGGACATGTCAGATGTCGCCCGCACCGAGCTGGCCGGCACCGTCGAACGCCTCTTCGACACCTACGCGCCGGGCGACATCTTCGAGGACTGGGACCTCGACGAGCTGCATACCCAGATCAACCTGCTCTGGCCCTCAAGGGTCGACTTCTCCCAGATGACTCCGGAGGCCGACAAGGACGAGATCAGCGACCAGCTGGTGGCCGATGCGCTGGCGGCCTACGACCGGCGCGAGGCGGAGTTCGGCGGCGAGCTGATGCGCGAGCTCGAGCGGGCGATCCTGTTGCAGGTCATCGACAACCGCTGGCGCGAGCACCTCTATGAGATGGATTACCTGCGTGAGGGCATCCACTTGCGCGGTTTCGCCCAGATCGATCCGCTGGTCGCCTACAAGAACGAGGGCTTCGGCATGTTCGAGGCGCTGATGTTCTCGATCTGGGAGGAGTTCTCGCGGACGATCTTCCACGTCGAAGTCAACATCGAGCCCGCGCAGGCCCAGGAAGTCTTCGCCCCGGGCGGAGTCGAGGCGAGCAATGTCACCTATACCGGCGGTGGCCCCGAGCAACCCTCGGCGTTGGCGGGCGCTACCCCCGAGATGGTCGAGGCCGACGTCCCCGAGGCTCACCCCGCCGGTGGCGGCGGCAACGGCGCCCCCGCCGAGCCCGCCCAGGTCGAGACCGTGGTCAAGGGAGAGCACGAGAACATCGGCCGCAACGACCCCTGCTGGTGCGGCTCGGGCAAGAAGTACAAGAAGTGCCACGGCGCCTAGCCGGCCCCAGACGCAAAGCGGAGGAGCCGGCCCGGCGCGGGTGGCCGTGAGCTCCAACGCATCCGCCGTCCGCGCCTTCGTCGCCTCCTTCAACTCACAAGACCTCGACGCCTTCGTGGCCGTCCTGCATCCCGAGGTCGAGATCGTCTCCGGTCGCGGCTCGCGCAGGGGCAGGGAGCAGGCGCGAACCTGGGCCACCTTCAAGGCGGGGGGCGTCCGGCAGCGACAAGTGATCGATGAGCTGGTCGAGTCCGGTGACAGGGTGCTGGCCCTGAACCGCCGCCAGTGGTACTGGGACGGCACCGACGAGCTCGCCGCCGAGGACGAGATGGCATACGTGTTCACCCTGCGCGATGGGTTGATCCTCCGCTGGGAGCCGTTCGAGGACCGCCCGGCGGCGCGGGCCGCGGCTGGGGCCGATGCCTAGCCACTAACCTTCGGCCCCATGGCCGAGGCGAGCTCAGCAGAGGCAGTACCCGCGCGCCTTGCGTCAATCCGCGAGCAGATGAAACTGCTCTCGGACTACCTTTGAC
>JBHEMJ010000053.1:0-4250 GCA_046262655.1 Solirubrobacterales bacterium
GCCGGCCCTCAGCGGCGAGCTGATACCGGAGCGAAACCGCGCCGACATGGCGCGCCTGCTCTCGATCCGCCACCTCGGCATCGCCCTGGCCCTGGCGATCCTGGCGCCGGTCATCTCCTCCAGCCTCGACACGACGATCAAACAGGCACGCGAGGAGGGAACCGCGGCGATGCTCGACTCCAGCCTGGCGCCGGAGAAGAAGATCGAGCTCGCCCCCCAGCTGTTCGCCGGGGTCGGAACGGAGGACCCGCGTGGCGAGCTGCAGCGTTCGTTCACCGAGGTCGAGGCCGGCGCCGACCCCGGCGAGCGCTCCGAGCTGGCGGCCCTCGGGGACCGCATCGATTCGGTCGTCACCGGCGCCGTGCGTTCAGCCTTTCGCCTCGCCTTCGTCATCACCGGCGCCCTGGCCCTGATCGCGGCGGTCATCCTGCTCTCCGGGTTTGCGGCGACGGGGCGCCTCGGCGGAGCCCTGCTGGTGGGCGGCGCGGTCGCGGCCTTCGCCTGCGCGGGCGTCTACGGCGTCGCCTACCAGCGCTCCGACCGCGAGCGGGTCAAGATCGGCGACCCCTGCGCCGACCGCAGCCTGCCGGAGGCCGGCGGCATCGGCGGCCTGCTGCAGGGCGTCTCCCTGCAGGCGCTCGATCGCACCGCCTGTGACTTCGGCTCCAGCCGCGAGGAGTTGCTGCTGGCGATCTTCGACCAGAAGCTGCGCTCGGAGTTCGAGCACAAGTACGGCAAGGATCCGCGCTCGCCGCTGGACGTGGGCGGCGCGCTACTCGGCCTCTAGCTGCTCGCTAGGAACTGGCGATGGCGCCGACCAGGTCGCCGTTGAACGGCTCGGTGCCGGGTACCAAACTGACACCGGGGAGGGACCTGTTCATGTAGGCGATCTCCCGGCTCAGGTCGCCGACCCCGTTGGAGCCTGCCATTGGCAGCACCTGCAGGGTGCTGAGCACTCCGGCCGCCTGGCCGGTGGCGTTGAGGAAGCCGCTGCCCGAGTCGCCGGGGATGCCGGGCGTCACCGTGTAGACGGTGTGGCTCCAGCCGCCGCCTTCAACCGTGGCCACGATTCCCTGCTTCGGGCTGAGCTTGGTGACGCCGAGGCGAAGCGAGGAGTTGCCGTAGGAGAAGACGGTCGAGCCGAGGTCGCCGAGGTCGCCGACCCCGGTCGGCCCGCCGAAGCCGGGCACCGACGGATTGACGTTGGGGACGTCGGCCGGATCGAGCTTGACCAGCGCCAGGTCGTTGTAAGCGCAGGTGTCGGGGTCGGGCTCGCGGTTTGCCTGCATCGCCAGCCAGGAGTTGTAGGCCAGCGTGCCGGGCTTCGAGGCGCCCTTGATCGTCACCGGCGTGCCGAGCGGCAACGAGCCGGTGCTGCAGCCGTCGGTAGAGGTCTGACCGCCGGTGCTCGAGCAATGGGCCGCCTGGCCGAGGTAGACCCCGGAGGAGCCGGTGAAGACGAAGTTGGAGGTGCACTGCCCGCCGGCGGTGACGGTCTGTACGCCGGGGTGGACCGGCGCCGATGACGCGGGTGCCCACGCCGATGCGCTTGAAGCGAACAAGGCGCCGAGCGCCAGCGATGCCACCAAACAGCCAAGAACAGCGCGAAGCTTCATTTCCCTCCTCGGGATTCGATCTCCTCGGGCGCGCAGTCTACCCATAAATCGGGACCTCCTAGGCTCGACCGGCGCGCGCCGCGAACTGATCGAGGCATTCATTCCCCATGCCCCCCACGCCGCGGCGCTCGGCGCTCCTGAGCCGGGATCGGTAATGATCCGCGCCGCCCTGCCCACCAAAACAGACCTAGGAGGAAACAGACTTGGGACTACTTGAAGGAAAGAGCGCCATCGTCACCGGCTCGGCCCGAGGCATCGGCCGCGCCACGGCCGAACTGTTCGTCAGCGAGGGCGCCAAGGTTCTGATCAACGACCTCGACGGCGACGTGGCCGAGGAGGCCGCGAAGGAGATCGACGGCGAGACCGCGACCTACGCCGGCGATCTGACCAAGGAGGGCGTGCCCGACAAGCTGGTCTCCAAGGCGCTCGACGAGTTCGGCTCGGTCGACATCCTGGTCAACAACGCCGGCTACACCTGGGACGGCGTCGTCCACAAGATGACCGACGAGCAGTTCCAGGCGATGCTCGAGATCCACACCGCGGTCCCCTTCCGCATGGCGCGGGCGATCGCCCCGTCCTGGCGCGATGCGGCCAAGAAGGAGAAGGAGGCGGGCGAGGAGTACTTCCGCAAGCTGATCAACATCTCCTCGATCTCCGGCACCATGGGCAATGCCGGCCAGGCCAACTATTCGGCAGGCAAGGCCGGCGTGGTCGGCCTGACCAAGACCCTGGCCAAGGAGTGGGGGCAGTTCAAGATCAACGTCAACGCGATCGCCTTCGGCTTCGTCGAGACGCGCCTCACCCAGGCCAAGGAGAAGGGCGAGACGATGAAGGCCGCCGGCGACTCCGACGCCGATGTGGACCTCGGCATCCCCGAGCAGATGCGGGCGATGGCCGCGATGGTGATCCCGCTGGGGCGCCCGGCGACACCCGAGGAGGCCGCCGGACCGGTGCTCTTCCTAGCCTCGGGGCTCGGCAACTACGTGCACGGCCAGGTGCTGAACGTGACCGGAGGCCAGTTCGTCGGCATGATGTATTGAGCCTGGCGCGAGCCGCCGCACCGCTTTTACTGATCGCCCTCGCAGCCGCCGGCTGCGGGGGCGATTCTTCTTCTTCCGGGGACTCCGGCCCCGCCAAGGCCGCTTCCGACCCCCGCATCCTGGTGGCGGCCCTCGGCGACTCGATCACCTCCGGCTCACCGGGCTATGACCCCGACCCGGCCGCCCGGGTCAACTACGGCTTCGGCGAGGACCCGCGCAGCTCCTTCGAGTACTGGGCCTCGAAGAAGGACCCGAACCTGGTCTTCCGCAACTGCGGCGTGTTCGGCGAGCGCACCGATCAGATCGCGGCCCGCCTCGGCGACTGCACCGACGGCGCCGAGGCCCTGGTGATCCAGGGCGGCATCAATGACATCGCCCAGGGGCGGCCCGTGGCCGAGGCCGCCGCCGAGTTGCGGGCGATGGTCCGCGAGGGCAAGGACCTCGGGATCCCGGTGGCGATCACCGACGTGCTGCCCTGGAACAACGGTTTCCCCACAGCCGATCCCCAGATCCGCGAGCTGAACACGCTGATCGCCGGAATCGCCGGCGACGAGGGCGTGCCGATACTGCCCTTCCACGACACCCTCGAGGATCCCCGGCGCCCGGGGCGCATGCGCAAGGACCTCACTGCCGACGGCGACCACCCTTCCGTGGCCGGCTACCGGCTGCTGGGCGAGCAGGCCTTCAGCCCGCCCGGCTGAGCGGGCGAAGCGGCTAGGGCTCGCGGCGCTGCTCGGCGGGCAGCGAGCCGGCGTCGTCGGCGACGCTCTCGGGCGGCCAGGGGCCGGCCCAGTTGTCACGGGCCCCGTCGATCGTCAGCACCGTGCCGGAGAAGAAGTCCCCGGCAGGCGAGGCGAGAAACGCGACCAGCCAGGCCATTTCCTCCGGCTCTCCCATGCGGCCGGCCGGGATCGAGCGCTCGATGTTCTCGGTCACGGCCTGCGGATACTTGGTGCGGAGGGTCTCGGTCCCGAACTGGCCGGGGGCGATCGCGCAGAGCTTTACGTTGAAGCGCGCCCACTCGACCGAGAGCGTGCGCATCATGTTCTCGACCGCCGCCCGGGCGGCGCCGGAATGGACCATGCCCGGCATGCCGTGGTGGGGTGAGAGGGTCACCGAGACCACCTTGCCGCCCTGCTGGGGGATGAATGCCTTGGTCGCCGCCGCGTGCGTCATCAGCCAGGTGCCCTGCAGGTTGAGCTCGATCACGGTGCGAAAGCCCTTCGGGGTGATCGCCTCGGCGGGGCTGAGGAACTGCCCGCCGGCGTTGTTGACGAGCAGGTCGAGGCGATCGTGGCGCTCGAGCACGCCATCGAACAGCCTCCCCACCGCCTCCTCGTCGCGGATGTCGAGCGTCTCCGCCTCCGCTCTGCCGCCGGCCTTCTCGATCAGCGCGACGGTCTCGGTGAGCGGCTCCGGGCGGCGCCCGCAACCGACCACGGTCGCCCCGAGTGAGGCGAGCTCGAGCGCCGTGGCGCGCCCGAGGCCGGTACCCGCGCCTGAAACCACACAGACCTGATCGCGAAGCAAGCCGGGCACGAAGATCTTGGAGGGGGGGTGTGGCATCCGGGCAAGCGGAGAGTATGTCGGTGTG
>JBHEMJ010000054.1:0-7569 GCA_046262655.1 Solirubrobacterales bacterium
CGCCACCAGCCCGACCAGCGCCAGCACCTTCTGGATCGGGCTGCGGCCGCGAAGCGCCAGCAGCACCAGGCCGCCGAGCGCGGCGGCGAGAAGGACCACCCACAGCGGTCCGAGCCGGTCGTCGAGGCCGGGGAAGAACCAGTCCTTCCAGACGCCGGTGTCGGTCAGGTAGTGGAAGACCGTGTGCGGCTTGCGCGGATAGAGGTCGAGCTGGTCGGGGCCCGGCAGCGGCCCCTTCTGCACCCAGGGCAGCGGGTTGTGGGCCTGCTTCAGGTTGCGCAGGTACCAGAAGGCCGAGGGGATCGCGATCGACACCACCCAGATCCAGGCGAACCGCGGACGGGTTCCCTTGGCGAGCCACAACAGCGCCACGCTCAGTGCCCCGATCGCGGCGAGCAGCGTGATCTTGGTGCCGATCGCGAGTCCGGCGGCGAGCCCGGCGAGGATCACCGGGCCGGTGCCGAGGCCCGCCAGGGCGTTGGCATCGGCCCGGCGGCCTGCGGCGTCCGCGTTGACGAGGATCGCCACCGTGGCCAGCAGGAAGAAGAGCGCGATCGTGTCGCTGGGAGCGTTGCCGGCCTGCTCCACCATCATCGGCGTGTCGAGCACCAGCGCGGCGGCGGCGAGTGTCAGCGGCGCGACGCCGTAGGGGCGGCCGATGCACCAGGCGGCGAGCAGGCAGAGGGCGAGCCAGCCGAGATTGATCAGCGGCGAGAGGTTGTCGTGGCCGAAGGCGGAGATGCCGACGCCGTGCAGCAGCTCCGAGTTCTGGGGATAGAACCAGGAAACGACCTTCAGCGGATCGGTGATCAGGATCGGCCCGACCTGGGAATCCTGGGCGAAGCGCCCGGCAAAGCTCATGTGGTACCAGACGGTGTCCTGGCTGTACATGCCGACGTCGAGCGCCTGCTGGGCCGGCATCGCCCAGTGCGCGACCAGCAGCGCCGCGACCGCGACGCCGGCGCCGAGCATCAAGCGGCCCGGTGGCGGCGCCGGTGGCGCCGGCAACGCCGGTACGCCGATGTGGCGTCGGGCGAAGCCGCCCGCCCCGAGCCCGGCCGCTGCGGCGCCGGCGACCAGCACGCCGGGCTCAAACAGGCCGAGCACGCCGGCTATCTCGGCCACCACGATCAATCCCGTGATCGCCAGGATCGCCTCACCGAGCCGGGCCGGCGCGCCGGACCAGGACGGGACGAGCAGGGCTCGCACGTAGTAGGCGCCGAAGCAGAGGGTCGCTGCGATCAGCGCCAGCTCCACGGCCCCCAGGAGGTATTCGCTGAAGCTCATGGGCGGATTGGAGGCTCCCCCCGGGGGAGCGCGCGCGGATCATAGAACGCGCGCGCTAAAGGCGGTACAAGGCGCCGACCAGGCGTCAGTCAGGCAGACCGTGGACCACGAAGGCCCGTTCGCCGGTGCGCACCATGCCGAGCCGGCGCGCCTCGCGAATGATCACCGCGTCGGTCGATTCCGCAGCCGCCTGGCGGTGCAGGGCGGCACTCTCCTGCTGCAGCTCCAGCAGCCGCTCCTTGCTCGTCTTCGAGTCCTGCCAGGCGTGGACGAAGCCGATCACCGGGTTCAGGTAGCTGGCCAGGACCGCGAACAACACCACCACCAGGACGACCCGTCCGAAGCGATCCCAGTTGATGGACCCGGCGGCGGCTCCTCCGCGCAGCGAGCCTTTGGCGAGCCGTGAGGCGGGCGTGGCCCGCTTACGGGGCCGGCGGGTGCGCCGGCGCTGCCCGGGGACATGCCTGCTGCCGAGTGCGTGGGAGCTCATCGCGGAGGTTTTCGCCGCCCGCAGCGGTTTGCCTGCCGCTGTCCCTAGGAGAGGCGAAGGGCGTCGCGACCGGCGAACACGGCCGTCTCACCGAGCTGATCGGCAATCCGCAGCAGCCGGTTGTACTTGGCGGTGCGATCGGTGCGCGAAGGGGCACCGGTCTTGATCTGGCCGGCGCCGGTGGCGACCGCGAGGTCGGCGATCGTCGTGTCCTCGGTCTCGCCGGAACGATGTGAGATGACCACCGCGTAACCGGCATCGCGGGCGATCCGGATCGCCTCGAGAGTCTCGGTCAGGGTGCCGATCTGGTTGACCTTGACCAGGATCGAGTTGGCGACCCCGAGCCCGATGCCGCGGCGCAACCTTTCGGGGTTGGTGACGAACAGATCGTCCCCCACCAGTTGGAGATCGGCGCCGAGCTTTTCGGTCAGCAGCTTCCAGCCGTCCCAGTCGTCCTCGTCCATCCCGTCCTCGATCGAGACGATCGGGTAGCGGCCGGCCAGCTCCTGCCAATAAGAGGTCATCTCCGCGGCCGACAGCGCGCGACCCTCGTGCTCGAGCACGTAGCTGCCGTCCCGGTAGATCTCCGAAGTCGCCGGATCGAGGGCGATCACGACGTCCTCGCCGGGCGCATACCCGGCAGCTTCGATGCCCGCGACCAGGACCTCGAGCGCCTCCTCGTTGGAGGAGAGATCGGGCGCGAAGCCACCCTCGTCGCCGACCGCGGTGCCGAGCCCGCGGTCGTGCAGCGTCTTCTTCAGCGCGTGAAAGACCTCGGTGCCCTGGCGCAGGCACTGGGCGTAGTCGGGCGCGCCGGCGGGCACCACCATGAACTCCTGGAAGTCGACCTTGTTGTCGGCGTGGGCACCGCCGTTGAGCACGTTCATCATCGGCAGGGGCAGCAGGGTGGCTTCGCCGCCCTCGTAGAGCCCGCCCAGATAGGCGAACAGCGGCTGGTCGTTTTCTGCGGCGGCGGCCTTGGCGGCCGCCAGCGAGACCCCGAGGATCGCATTGGCCCCCAGCCGCCCCTTGTTGGGAGTCCCGTCGAGCTCGATCATCGCCCGGTCCAGACCCGCCTGGTCGGCGGGATCGGCGTTCTTCAGCGTCGCGGCGATCTCGCCATTGGCATTGGCCACCGCCTTGCTGACCCCCTTGCCGCCCCACTCTGCACCGCCGTCGCGCAATTCGACCGCCTCGAACTCACCGGTTGAAGCACCCGAGGGGACCGCCGCCCGGCCCGCGGCGCCGGAGTCGAGGACGACCTCGACCTCGACCGTCGGATTGCCGCGCGAGTCGAGGATCTGGCGGGCATGAATGCGCTCGATCTTGGCCATCGGGCGCGCAAGGCTATCTCAGCGCTACGGCTAGCTCTCCTCGCGCTCGCCGCGCTTCATCCGCTGCCAGATCTCGATCGCCTCCTCGGCGGTGCTCGCCTCGGCCTCGCCGAACACATGCGGGTGGCGGCGGACCAGCTTCTCGCGCAGACCGTCGGCGATCGAGGCCAGATCGCCGGCGCCGCGCTCCTCCATCAGCAGCGCCAGGAACAGGACCTGGAACAGCAGATCCCCGAGCTCCTCGCGCAAAGCCGCGTCATCGCCGCCGCGGGCCGCCTCGGCGACCTCTTCGGCCTCCTCGACCGTGTGTGGAGCGATCGAGCGCTCGTCCTGCTCGCGATCCCACGGACACTCGGCGCGCAGCTTGCGGATGATCTGATCAAGCCGCTCGAGGGCGGCGTCGCGGGGTGCGGGACCGCTCACCCGGGTAACTCAGCCGGAGGGCGTCGCCTGGGGCGGGGCGGCGCCACCAGCGCCCGCCGCTCCCGGCGAGGCTCCCGGTGCCGCGCCTGCAGGCACGGCCCCTCCCGGCACACCCTGAGGCAGCGCCGCAGCGGAGCCGGCGGGGTGCGGGCCCTGGGGAGCGCCGGCGGAGGCGCCGAGGCCACTGCCGGAGCCGGGCGCGATCGGCACGCGCTCGTTGACCACCGGCGGGCAGCCCGTGGACTTGAGGTAGTCCTCGATCGCCTTGTCGCCCTTGTCGGTCACGTCCGTGGGAGGGCACGCCTGGGTGGCGCCATTGAAGTTGTCGCAGCGGTCGATCACGAAACCGTCGGCGCAGATCGTCACGTCGGACCACTTGGAGCGG
The DNA here is from genome assembly GCA_046262655.1 of Solirubrobacterales bacterium. GTDB lineage: Bacteria > Actinomycetota > Thermoleophilia > Solirubrobacterales > 70-9 > JBHEMJ01. Next base: position 3,920 of record JBHEMJ010000054.1, read on the forward strand.
TAGTCGGCGATGAAGGTGGAGAACACCTCCTGCTCCTTTTGGCCCTGCAGCTGCTGGATCAGCTGCGCCGAGATCTGGTCGAAGGGCTGGGCGCCAGCGGGGGTGTCCTTGGTGACTTCGAATATGTAGGTCCCGAGCGGGGTGGTGACCGGCCCCTCGATCTGATTCAGGGGAGCGTCGAAGACGGCCGAATCGAGGTCCCCCTCGAGCACTCCCGGGGAGATGCCGCCCCGCACGCCGCCCGTGTCCTTGGTGGCCGCGTCGGTGGAGAACTCAGCCGCAACCTTCATCCAGCTGGCGTCGGAGGAATCGGCTTCGAGCGCCCTCTTCGCCTCCTCAACCTTGGCGGCGTCCTTGTTGAGAACCACGCGGATGTCGCGGGTCTCGGGCTGCTCGAACTGCGACTTGTTCTGGTTGTAGAAGTCTTCGGCCTCGGACTGGCTGACGGTCGGAACGTCCGCGCGGATCTGCTTTTCGAGCTCCTGGCTCAGCAGCTGAAGCTTGACCCGCTCGTTGATGTCCTCCGGCGTGTAGCCCGACTTCTGGATGAACTGCTGGAACTCGGCCTCGGTCTTGAAGTTCTGCTGCTTTGTGGTCGCCAGCTGGTCGGCGATCTGGCGATCGGAGACGGTGACGCCGTGGTCGGCGGCCTCACCCTCGATCCAGGCCTGGTCGAGCAGCTGGCCCAGCGCCGCGTCGCGAAGCTGCGTGTACTGGTCGCTCCCGGGCTCCGGGACGGCATCGACACCCTGCTGCTTGGCGATCTGCCCAATGACGCGGTCGAAATCGCTCTGGCTGATCGCGTGGCCGTCGACCTCGGCGACCGAGTCCTTGGGAACGCTGCCCTTGCCGATGCCGCCGGTCACGGCCGCGATCAAGACGGCGGCGACCAGCGCCACGCCGAAGACGATGGCTATTACCTGCTTGCTCATAGCGAGTGCGCCAGCATAACGAGAGTTCTCAAGGGGGGTTCAAGGAACCTGCGCGAGCTCGGTCTGCGAGCCCGCCAGCGCTTCGACCAGCGCCGCCAGCGCCGCCAGCCGTGCCGCGGGCTGATCATCGGAGAGGCGCAGGACAAGTGTTTTCTGGCGCCACTCGTAGGAAACCTCCTCGAGGCGCTCGCGAATGCTCGCCACCTTTTCCGACTCGAGCTCGAGCGGATTGAGCGATAGCCGTCCGCCGCCGGTGCCCGGCAGGCTGCGAAACTCGACGCTGCTCACCCCGTGGGCGGCGAGCTCCAGCCGGACACGCTGCAGCTCGAGCAGGTTCTCGACCGGTTCGGGCAGCGGGCCGAAGCGGTCCTCGAGCTCGCCGTGAAGCGCACCCAGCTCGCCGCGGTCGCGGGCGGCGGCGACGCGGCGGTGGACGTCGATCTTGGCCGCCTCGTAGGGGACATAGGAGACCGGGATGTAGGCATCGACGTTTACGTCCACCCGCACCAGCTCATACGCGGCGGCCTCGCCGTCGCCGGCGGATAGGTCGGCGTGGCGCATCTCCTCGGCGGCCTCCTCGAGCATCTGGCAGTAGAGCTCGAAGCCGACCGCGGCGACGTGGCCGGACTGCTCGTCGCCGAGCAGATCGCCGGCGCCGCGGATCTCGAGGTCGCGCATGGCGACCCGGAAGCCGGAGCCGAGCTCGGTGTTGTCGGAGAGGGTCGCCAGCCGCTCGGCGGCCTCGGCGGTGAGCGCCTCCGGCGAGGGGTACAGCAGATAGGCGAAGGCGCGCTCGCGGGAGCGCCCTACCCGGCCGCGGATCTGGTAGGCCTGCGCCAGACCGAGCTGATCGGAGCGCTCGACGATCAGCGTGTTGGCGGTGGGGATGTCGAGGCCGGACTCGATGATCGTGGTGGCCACCAGGCAATCGTCCTCGCCGCGCAGGAAGCCGAGCATCGTGTTCTCGAGGGCTGATTCGTCCATCCGGCCGTGGGCCTCGGCGAACTTCGCCCCGGGAACGAGGCCGCGGAGCCGCTCGGCCGTCTCGTGAAGGGTGTCGATCCTGTTGTGGAGGAAGAAGGCCTGCCCTCCCCGCTCGACCTCGCGCTCGATCGAGCGCTTGACCAGCTCCTCGTCGTAGGGGCCGACGTAGGTGCGCACCGGGCGGCGCCCCTCCGGCGGGGTCTCGATCACCGAGATGTCGCGCAGCCCCGCCAGGCTCATCTGCAGGGTGCGGGGGATCGGCGTCGCCGACATCGACAGCACGTCCACCTTCAGCTTCAGCCGGCGCAGCAGATCCTTCTGCTTGACGCCGAAGCGCTGCTCCTCATCGACGATCAGCAGGCCGAGGTCCTTGCCGCGAACGTCGCGCGAGAGCAGGCGGTGGGTGCCGATCAGCACGTCCACCTTGCCCTCGGAGTAGCGCTCGAGAGTGTCGCGGACCTCGGCGGCGGAACGCAGCCGCGAGACCATCTCGACGGTGAAGGCGGTGTCGGCGAAGCGCTCGGCGAAGGTGCCGAGATGCTGCTGGGCGAGGATCGTGGTCGGCACCAGCAGCATCACCTGCTTGCCGTCGGCGGCGGCCTTGTGGGCGGCGCGCAGTGCCACCTCCGTCTTGCCGTAGCCGACATCGCCACAGATCAGCCGGTCCATCGGGCGCTCTGACTCCATGTCGCTCTTGACCGCTTCGATCGCCTCCAGCTGGTCGGCGGTTTCGTTGTAGGGAAAGGAGGCCTCAAAGGTCATCTGCCACTCGCCGTCGGCGGAGAACCTGTGGCCCCTGCGCACCTGGCGCTCGGCGTAGAGGTTGAGCAACTCACCCGCCATCGCCTGGGCGGCGCGACGCGCCCGGGCCTTCAGGTTCAGCCAGCGCTTGCCGCCGAGCGCCGAGAGCTGGGGCTCTGCCCCGTCGGCGCCGAGGTAACGGCTGATCTTCGCCAGCTGCTCGGTCGGGGCGAAGACCCTGTCCTCGCCGCGGTAGGAGAGCTCGAGATAGTCGCGGGTGACCCCGCCGACCGTCTTGGTCTCGAAGCCTGCGAAGCGCGCGATGCCGTGGTCTTCGTGGACGACGAAATCACCGACCCTCAATTCAATGGCGGCCGAGAGGCGGCCCCTGGCGGTCAGCGTTTGCGACGCAGGCGCGGCGGCGCGGCGGCCGTGGACCAGCACCCGGTAGGGGATCACCGCCAGCTTCAGCTCGGGGGCGACGAAGCCGCGGCGCAGCGTAGCTTCGGCCATCACCAGGGATGCGTCCTCGGGTGCGACCGCCCCGAGGAAGCCGGGGTCCGATCGGGCCAGGTTGTAGCGGGCGCGCTCGGCCTCGCCGCGACGCTCGAAGGTGACGATCGTGCGGTAACCGGAGCGAACCAGCTTCTCCAGCTCGGCCTCTGCCTCGGCGAGGTTGCGGGCCGGGCTGGCGGCGCTCTGGGCGCGAAATGAAAGCTGGTCTTCCGCCGCGGCTGAGGTGAGCCGCAGCTCTGCGCGACTGGCGAGCGGCTCCTCTACATCCACGTAGAGGCGCCCCGCGTCCTCGGCGTGCATCGCCGTGGTCACGTCCTGCCAGTGGTCGCGCAGGCCGGTGGTCAGCTCCTCGGCGCCGGTGACGATGACCAGCGCCTCGTCGGCGAGCAGATCCAGCGGCGCCCCGAAGCGGTCGATCGGCAACAGCTCGCCGAGGTCGGGACGCTCCGCGTCCTCACCGAAGGCGACCGCCATCTC
>JBHEMJ010000055.1:0-5246 GCA_046262655.1 Solirubrobacterales bacterium
CCGGAGACGTCGAGCTTCGGCAGGTCGAGGGCGGGGGCGCCCTTGACTTCCTCGATGTCGGCAAACCACTTGAGGATCGCGTACTCCTCGTTTCGCAGGACCAGAAAGGTGACGGGCACCTGGTAGGCGACCGCGCTCCACAGGCCACTGATCGCGTACTGGGCCGAGCCCTCGCCGAGCACGCAGACGACCGGCCGCTGGGGCTGGGCGATCTGCACCCCGATCGCGGCGGCGAGCCCGAACCCGAGGCCGCCGCCGGCGCCGAAGAAATAGCTGCCGGGCGTCGACAGGCGCAGCTGGTTGCGCAACGCCAGCGTGCTCGACGGCGACTCGAGCACCACGATGCCGTCCTCGGGGAAGACCTCGCCGAGGGTGTTGTGGACCATGGTGGGGCTCAGCGGGTCGGTTTCCTCCCCCGCCGTCGGGTCGGGCAGCGGGTCGGGCTCTGCGCGGTCGGCCTCTTCGACCTCGGCCAACAACGCTGCCACGGTCAGCCCCAGGTCAGCGAGGATCGCGTCCCCCATCGGCGCTCGGGCCGCCTCCTCGGGGTCGCTGGTGACGGCGAGAAGCGAGGCGCCCTCGGGCAGCAACGGCCCGGGGATGTAGGGGTAGTAGGGGAAGACCGAGGAGCCGAGCACGAGGATGAAGTCCTTGCCCTCCAGCGTCTGGGCGAGCGGCCCTATCGCGGGCGGCAGGATGCCCTGGAACAAGGGGTGGTCCTCGGGGAAGCCGAGCCGTCCCCCGCCGGGGGCGGGCGAGGCATAGACCGGCAGCTTCTGGCGCTCGGCCAGCGCCACGGTGTCATCCCAGGCCCCGCTGGCGTCGACGTCGGGACCGGCGACGAGGACCGGGTTCTCGGCTGCCGCGAGGCGTTCGGCCAGCTCTTTGACCGCAGTCGGGTCGGCCCCGGCGCGCCCGGCCACCGAGCGCTTGATCGCGTGTCGGGCTTCGGCGTCGTCGATCTCCACGGTCCAGTCGTCCATCGGCAGCGAGACGAAGACCGGGCCCCTGGGGGGCAGTGAGGCCAGGTGGATACCGCGAGCCAGTGCCTGCACGGTGTCCTCTGCGCGCGGGGTCTCATAGCTCCACTTGACGAACGGGTGAGGGACCCGGATCGCGTCGCGGTTGGTCAGGTTCGCCTGCATGGTCATCTGGGCGCGAACCTGCTGGCCGGCTGTCAGCAGCAGCGGCGAGTGGTTGGCCTGGGCGTTGAAGATCGCTCCCATCGCGTTGCCCACCCCGGGCGCCGTGTGCAGGTTTACGTGGGTAGTGGTGCCCGAGGCCTGTGCGTAGCCGTCGGCCATGCCGACTGCGACCGCCTCCTGCAGCCCGAGGAAGTAGCGGAAGTCGCCGGGGAACTCAGCGAGCATCGGCAACTCGGTCGAGCCGGGATTGCCGAACATGGTCGTCATTCCCCTCTCGCGGAAGAGATCGAATGCGGCCTCTCGCACCGTCGCCATCGGCACGGACTCTATGGGGCGGGGCTGTTAGACGGCCGCGTGAAGCGCGGGGCCGATCTCGGGATAGCGGAACCTGTAGCCGCCGTCGAGGGCGCGCCGCGGCATGATCCGGGCGCTGCCGCTGATCGTCTCTGTGAGCTCGGATCCGCGCAGCGCCATCAAGGCGATCTTCGGCACCGGGATCACCGCGGGCCGACGGACCGCGGCCCCGAAAGCCTTTGTGAACTCCCGGTTGGTGACCGGGTTGGGCGCCGTCGCGTTGATCACCCCCGAGATCGAACCGTTGTCGATCGCCCAGAGAATCAGGCCCACCTCGTCGGCGAGGTGGATCCACGACATGTACTGCCGGCCGCCGGCCAACGGGCCGCCGAGACCGAGCTTGAATGGAAGCAGTAGCTGTTTGACGAGGCCGCCGTATTTACTCAACACCAGTCCGGTGCGCAGAAGGACCACCCGCATGCCGGCCCCCTCGGCCTGAAGCTGGGCCTGCTCCCACTCGGCTGGCAGATCGGCTCCGAAACCCTCGCCCTTGTGCGACTCCTCGTCGAGGATCTTGGCGCCGCGGTCGCCGTAGTAGCCGATTGCCGAGCCGCCAACGAAGACCTTCGGCTTGGCGCCGGAGGCCTGGACGCCCTGGATCAGGTTGTGGGCGGCGGTGACGCGGCTGTCGCGAATTCGCTTCTTCGCCTCGTCGGTGAGGCGCTGGTTGATCTCCTCGCCGACCAGGTTGACGATTGCGTCGACCTGGTCGAAGGTCTCCGCCGGCGGCCGCTCAACTGTGGGCCGCCAGGGAAACCATCGCACGGTGGGGTTCTTCGGTTTCGCCTTCTGCGGATCGCGAGTCAATCCGACGACCTCATCTCCTCGCGCCAGCAGAGCGTCGGCCACCGCCCCGCCGATAAGCCCTGTCGCGCCTGTGATCAGTACCCGCACCGAGGCGCGGAATCCTAGCGACAGGGATTCGGCGGCCGCTCAGCCTGCGACGCCGTCGACTGTCTGGAAGGTGCCCGTCTCTTCGCTGAAGCGGGCGAGGCCGGCGGCCTTGGCCTCGTCGACCACCGCCTTGGCCACGGCCGGGGCGACGCCGCGATCGAAGGCGCTGGGAATGATGTAGTCCTCGGCCAGGTCGTCGGCACCGACCACGTTGGCGATGCCCCAGGCGGCAGCCATCTTCATCTCCTCGGTGATCCGCGGAGCGCCGGCATCGAGGGCGCCACGGAAGACACCGGGGAAGCAGAGAACGTTGTTGATCTGATTCGGATAGTCGGAGCGGCCGGTTGCCATGATCCGCACGTAGGGTTCGGCCTGCTCGGGCATCACCTCCGGTGTGGGGTTGGCCATCGCGAAGACGATCGCGTCGTCGGTCATTTTCTCCAGCGATTTCGGCTCGATCAGCCCGGGGCCGGAGACGCCGACGAACAGATCGCAGCCCTCGATCGCGTCGTTGGGGTCGCCCTGGATCTTCTCGGGGTTGGTGTTCTCCGCGTACCAGCGCTTGATCTCGGTCATCTCGCCGGACTCGTAGTCGGGGCGCTCGGTCGATAGGGCACCCTTGCGGTCGCAGCCGATGATCTTGGTGATCCCCGCCGCCATCATCATCTTCGTGCAGGCGACGCCCGCGGCGCCGAGGCCGAGGTAGAGGACGCGCAGCTCCTCGATCGGCTTGCCGACGATCTTCAGGGCGTTGAAGAGCGCGGCCATGACGACGACGGCGGTGCCGTGCTGGTCGTCGTGGAAAACCGGGATGTCGACCTCCTGTTTGAGACGCTCCTCGATCTCGAAGCAGCGTGGCGCCGAGATGTCCTCGAGGTTGATGCCGCCGAACGTCGGTGCCAGCAGCTTCACCGTCTGCACGATTTGGTCGGGGTCGTTGGTGGAGAGGGCGATGGGGAAGGCATCGACGTCGGCGAACTCCTTGAACAGCATCGCCTTGCCCTCCATCACCGGCATCGCCGCCTCCGGACCGATGTCGCCGAGGCCGAGCACGGCGCTGCCGTCGGTGACGACGGCGACCATGTTGGCCTTGATCGTGTAGTCGAACGCCTTCGAGCGGTCGGCCGCGATGTACTCGCAGACGCGGGCCACGCCCGGCGTGTAGGCCATCGAGAGGTCGTCGCGGGTCTTCAGCGGGTACTTGTTGTGGATCTCGATCTTGCCGCGACGGTGCATCTCGAAGGTGCGGTCGCTGTAGGAGAGGACCTTGGCCCCGCGCATCGACCCGATCGAGCGCAGGATCTGCTCCCAGTGCTCGGGATCGCGGGCATCGATGGTGAATTCGCGCACGCGTTTGCCCTCTCCACCCGCGCCGGGAATCAGGTCGACGCTCTGCAGGCCGCCACCGGCCTCGACGATCGCCGCGGTCAGCTTGCCCAGGGGCTCCTGGCGGGCATCGAGCTCGACGCGTACGGTGACGCTGAATTGGGCCTGCACGGACATGGGGCGCGGATCATAGAGTCGCGCTCCATTTCTCCCGGCGGAGCGCTTGCCTGGTCGCCAGGAGTGCTCTCCATATGATCGAGGGGTGAGCAAGCACAAGCCCGAGCTCTTCCTCCTTGACGGCAACAGCCTGGCCTACCGGGCCTTCTACGCGCTGCCGGAATCGATGGCCACCCACGACGGCCGCCCGACCAACGCGATCTACGGGCTGGCCTCGATGTGGGCCAAGATGCTGACTGACTACAAGCCCGACGCGGTGGTGGTGGCGTGGGATGCGGGAATGTCGGGCCGCGAGGTCACCTACACCGAATACAAGGCGGGCCGCAAGCCGAGACCCGACCTGCTCGGCGAGCAATGGCCCCACCTGATGCCGCTGGCCGAGGCGTTCGGCTTCACCAACATCAAGGTCGAGGGCTTCGAGGCCGACGACGTGATCGGTTCGCTGGTCAGGCGCGCGAGGGAGGAGGGGATAGAGGTGATGGTCGTCTCCGGCGACCGCGACGTCTACCAGGTGGTCGGTGAGGGCGTCCGGGTGATGAGTACCTCACGCGGCATCACCGACACCAAGGTCTACGACAGCGAGGCGGTGATCGAGCGTTACGGGGTGCCGCCGGAGCTGATCACCGATCTGATGGGCCTGCGCGGCGATACCTCCGACAACATCCCGGGCGTCCCCGGGATCGGCGACAAGACCGCCTCCGCCCTGTTGCAGGAGTTCGGCTCGCTCGAGGAGGTGCTGGCCAACGTCGAGAACATCTCCGGGGCCAAGCGCAAGCAGAACCTGACCGAGTTTGCCGAGGATGCCCGCGTCTCCAAGCAGCTGGCGACGCTGGTCTACGACATAGAGACCGGCCTCGATCTGACCGAGATCATGGGCTCCGAGCCCGACCGCACTCGCCTGCGGGAGATGGCCCGTGAGTTCGAGCTGCGCCAGGTGATAGCCCGCATGGAGGAGGAGCTCGGCGCCGATTTCGTGCCCGAGGCGGTCGTCGACGAGGAGATCGACGTCTCGGCCGTCGAAGGCAAGATCTCCGATCTCGGCAAGGGCGAGATCTCGCTCGCCTACGACCGCGGCGCCTGGGCGGCCTCCGACGGCAAGAAGACGCTCACCGGCATCGAGAATGACCTGTCCAAGCTGATCGAGCAAATCGGCGACCGGCGGCTGATCGGTCACGGCCTGAAGAGCATCGGCGGCGGCGCCCGCCACGGGGTGCTGGCCGAGGCTGGCAGTTCCAAGGTCGCATTACGCCACGACACAATGGTCGGCGCCTACCTGCTCGACCCGGCACGGCGGACCTACGACCTCGCCGACCTGGCGGCACAGCGGGGCATCGCGGCGGCCGGGGGCAC
>JBHEMJ010000056.1:0-4160 GCA_046262655.1 Solirubrobacterales bacterium
GCCGTCACCGAGGCCCTGATGCCGCTGATGGAGATCCCGGTGATCGGAATCGGCGCCGGCTCGGCCTGCGACGGGCAGGTGCTGGTCTTCCACGATCTGCTCGGCATCTTCGCCGGCCACCAGGCCAAGTTCGTGCGCCGCTACGCCGAGATCCGCGAGGCGATGATCGACGGGGTCAGCGCCTATGCCGAGGAGGTGCGCGCTGGGGCCTTCCCGGCCGCGGAGCATACCTATGAGATCGAACCCGACCAGCTGGCCGAGTTCACCTCCTATCTCAACCAGGAAAGCCTCGCCGCCCACACACCTTGGGATTGGTAGCCGGCCTCACTCCGGCCTTTCAGGAACGCCACAGGAAGCATTGCTAGCCTGCCCGGCCTTCTGGCACGCCAGCAGCGACAACAATCGATCGACGGCCTGCGGGGCGTGGCCGCCCTGGCGGTGTTCCTTCACCATGCCTGGCCCACGGCGCTGCACCCGCGCTCCAGCACCGACGCGCTGGCGGTGGTCGGGACACAGCTGCGCCTTGGCCTTTTTCTCTTCTTCGTTCTCTCCGGGTTTCTGCTCTATCGCGGGTTCATCCGCCACCTGCGCCAAGACACCCAGCCGGACCTGGGTCGCTACCTGAAGCGCCGAGCCGCGCGCATCCTGCCCGCCTACTACTTCGCCGTGCTCGGCAGCTTCATCCTGTTCTCGCTGACAGACGCCCGCGCGCATCTGCCGCCCGCCGAGCACCTGCCGCTGTTTGCCGTATTCGCGCAGAACTACTCGGCCTCCACCTTCAAGACCCTCGACTCCCCGACCTGGACGCTCTGCATCGAGGCCGCCTTCTACCTGCTGCTCCCGGTGCTGGCCGTGGCGCTGCTGCGCATCCGCGCCGGATGGCGTTTCCAGGCTGCGGTGATCTCGGGCCTGGTTGCGATCGGAATCGCCTGGGCGGCGGCTACCGCGGCGCTCGGCGCCGGCGTGGTCTGGAGCAACATGCTGCCGGTCTGGCTGCCCTACTTCGCATTCGGGATGGCGGTGGCGCTGTGGATCGAGTACGCGCAGCCGCGGCGGATCGAGCCCAAGCGGACGGGCGGTCTGGTGGCGCTCGGCATGGCGCTGGTGATCGCCAACGGCGCCCTGCTGGGCCTGGCCGGCGAGGGGTCGACCGCCGCGGTCCTGGTCGCCGACCTGCCCGCCGGCGCCGGCTTCGCGCTGATCACGGCGCTGGCGCTGGTCGGAAGTGGCGGCGCCGTCGCCTGGACCCGGATGCGGTGGCTGATCGGGGTCGGCATCGTCTCCTACGGCTTCTACCTTTGGCACATGCCGCTGCTCATTCTCCTCTACGACATCCACCCGGCCGGCGGAATCCTCAGCAACCTCGTCATCGGGCTGCCGCTGGCGCTGCTGCTTGGCCTGCTCAGCTGGCGCCTGGTCGAGCGGCCGGCGCTTCGTGCCAGCGCCCGCCGGGCCGTGCGCCGGCCGGATCCGGTTCCGGTTCCCGCGTGATGGCCGCCCACTCAGGCGAGATCAAAGTCTCCACCGAAGGCGACAGCGAGGTCCTCGACATCACCGCCGCCGTGGCCCGGGTGATCTCGACGGCGGGCGTAGCCGAGGGCTTGGCCTCGGTCTTCGTCCGCGGCTCGACCGCGGCCGTGACCACGATGGAGTACGAGCCCGGAGGCGTACACGACCTGAGGGCTCTGCTCGACCGGCTGATTCCCGCCGAGGGCGACTACGAGCACAACCGCCTCAACCACGACTCCAATTCCCACGCCCACCAGCGCGCCTCGCTGATCGGCCCCTCCGAGTCGATCCCCGTTCTCGACGGCCGGCTGGCCCTCGGCACCTGGCAACAGCTGGTGTTGATCGACTTCGACGACAGGCCGCGCGAGCGGACGGTGATCGTGCAGGTGCTCTCCTAGCGGCGGCTAGGGACCGACGGGGACGTCGGAGCTCGCCGTGTCGACCTTCCAACTGGTGCCGTCCTTGACCAAGGTGAGCTCGATCCTCTGGCCGGCGCTCGGCCCGCCGGTCGGGACCGCGACCGCCCTGGCAGTATCGCCCTCGACGGCAATCCCGCTCATCGTCACCGCCTTGGCGGCGGCACCCGAGCGCTGGGCGGCCCGACAGCCGGAGAGATCGCCGAAGGCGCTGACGACGTAGTTGCGGGTCGCGGCTTTGTCGCAGGCGGCCGCCGGATCTCCGGAGACGAAAACCGCGGTGATCGCGCCGCGGATCAGGCTCTCGTCGCTGCGGGCGACGCCGGCGGTGGGAGCGGCCGGCGCGGCGGTAACGGCCGGCGCGGTGGTGACGATGGCGCTCCCGGAGTCGGTGGCACCGGTGGTGGCGCCGAGGTCCTGAGAACCGCCGGAGCCTCCGCCGCATCCCGCGAGGAGCGCGAGGGCGAGAAACGCAACTGGCGCCGCAGCATGCCGCGCATTACTTCGATGTCGGTGGCGCACACGGATCAAGACTAGCTACCGGTGCTCCGCTTGAACTTGATCTCGCGGATCACTTTGGCGGGGGCGCCGGCGGCGATCGTGCCGGCCGGAATGCTCTTGGTAACGACGGAGTTGGAGCCGATCACACACCGCTCTCCGATTTCGACCCCGCCGGTGACCACACAGTTGACGCCGAACCAGCAGTTGTCGCCGATCTTGACCGGGCCGCGAGGCGTGAAGCCCTGCCAGGTGACGGGCTTGTCGGGATCGTCGAAGCTGTGATCGGCGTCGCCGACGAAACAATGATTGGCGAACATCACGTGGTCGCCGATCTCGATCTTCTCCTGGGCGGCGAGCATCGTTTCGCGGTTGAGGAAGCAGCCTGATCCGATCCTGATCTGCGCCCCGGAAGCCATCGTGATCCAGCAGCCGGGCTCGAGCAGCGTGTCGGCCCCGACCGACAGGCGCTCCGAGCGCAGCGCCTCGAGCACCTCGCCCTCGACGGGGTGGCGCACGTAGAAGCCGCCGCGGGCCGCGTGCCGGTTGATCGCCCAGCGCCGCCGCAGGCGGCGGTTGCGGTCATACCAGCGCCGCTTGCGCCACCAGGTCCGCCAGTCACTCAGCTCGGAGATGGCTGCACCCCTCAGGCCGCGACGGCGGCCTTGCGCCTGGTGCGACGCACCTGCACCTCGGGCTCGACCAACTCGGTGAGGAACTGTCCCGTATAGGAGGTCGGCACGCCGGCAACCTGCTCGGGGGTGCCGGTGGCGACCACCTCACCTCCCTGATCACCGCCCTCTGGCCCGAGGTCGATGATGTGGTCGGCGGTCTTGATCACGTCGAGGTTGTGCTCGATCACGACCACGGTGTTGCCGGCCTCGACCAGGCGGTCGAGGACCTCGAGCAGGCGCTGGACGTCGGCGAAGTGCAGTCCGGTGGTCGGCTCGTCGAGGAAGTAGAGGGTGTCGCCGGTGGCCACCTTGGACAGCTCGGTGGCGAGCTTCACACGCTGCGCCTCTCCGCCGGAGAGCGTCGTGGCGGGCTGCCCGAGGCGGATGTAATCGAGACCGACGTCGTGCAGGGTCTTGAGACGGCGGTGGATCTTCGGAATGTCCTTGAAGAACTCGACCGCCTCGGCGACCGGCATCTCGAGCACATCGGAGATGTTGCGCCCTTTGAAGCGGACCTCGAGCGTCTCGCGGTTGTAGCGCTTGCCTCCGCACTGCTCGCACGGCACGTAGACATCCGGGAGAAAATGCATCTCGATCTTGATCTGGCCGTCGCCCTTGCAGACCTCGCAACGGCCTCCCTTGACATTGAAGCTGAAGCGCCCCTGCTTGTAGCCGCGCGCCCTGGCCTCCTTGGTCTGCGAATAGAGCTGGCGCACGTGATCGAAGATTCCGGTGTAGGTGGCCGGATTGGAGCGTGGGGTGCGCCCGATCGGCGACTGGTCGATGTTGATGATCTTGTCGATCTGATCGGTACCGTCGACCCCCCGGTGCGCACCGGGTCGCAGACGCGCCTGGTGCAGGCGGTTGGCAACCGCCTTGAAGAGCACCTCGTTCACGAGCGTGGACTTGCCCGAGCCCGACACCCCCGTGACGCAGCAGAACGTGCCGAGCGGCACCTTGACGTCCACCCTGCGGAGATTGTGCTGTGAGGCGCCCTCGATGGCCAGGTAGCCGGCCGGCCGCCGGCGCTTGCGCGGGATCGGGATCTCCCGTGCGCCCGACA
>JBHEMJ010000057.1:0-8311 GCA_046262655.1 Solirubrobacterales bacterium
GAGGTGCCGCTGTGCTTGGGCAACTGCTGGTTTGTGGAGGCGCTCTTCAGGGCGTTGGCGGTCTCAGTGTTCGACGCCAGCGATACATCGACCTGCTGGAACTGGGGAAGCAGGGGGATCAGCGAGCTGGGGATCGCGGCGGCACCGGTCAGGTTGCCGTCCTTGCCGACGACGTCACGCGCCAAGGGAAAAGCGACGTCGTCGGAGTTGTAGAGCCAGACGATGTAGCTGTCGTCCTTGCTCGTCGGCTTGAGGCCGAAGAGGTTCAGCTGCAGGACGGGCTGGTCCTGTATCCGGGCAAATGTGGCCTGGCCGCCTGCGCTGCCCCCGTCCTGGGGCTGGAGCTGGACGACGGTGACGTCCCCGGCAGTCCCGTTGGTGGAGGTGTCGGCCGAAGTTGAGGAATCGGCGGAGTCCGAGCCACCGAACAGCGTTCCGGTGGCCAGCAGCACCACGAGAACGACCAGCAGCGCCCCGGCACCCAGCGCCACCGGCAACCGGCGCTCCCGCGCTCCGAGCGCGGCGAAGGCGCTGCCGATCCTCTCGATCGCGCCACGGGCGGCGCCGGCCGCCCGGGCCCCGGTGCCGCCGGCCCGACCGGCACCGGGGGCGCTGGGGCCGCCGGGAGCGCCAACCGCCGGCAAAACGTGTGACGCCGCGCCCGGCTGTGGCGAGGCCGAGGCGCCCGGCAGCTCCGGGAGCCGGGCGTTGGGGGCCAGTAGGCGCAGCTGCGCCGCGAGTCGCGCGGCGAGCGCCGCCGCCGCCGGGTCGCTCTGCAGGTGGCGGGCCGCGTCGGCGCGGCCGATCGGATCAGCCTGGCCGAGCAGGTAGTCGGTCAATCCGACCTCGGCATCGGGATCGGCGCCGCCGATCTCAGTCAGGGCGTGGCGGGCGCGGGTGCGCACCTCGGATGCATCGATCCCCAGCAAGGAGCCGATATCGGCGTAGCTCTGCCCGCCCTCGAGCAGGAGCTGCAGCATCGCGCGCTGGTCCTCGGCAAGCGCCATCGCCAAAGCCTATGGGTTGGCACGCTGTCGCTGCGCCGGTGCACGGGCCCCCAGCCAGGTAGCGTGCGCCCAGTGAGCGAGCGGCCGGCCAGCCCATTCGACGACCTGATCGGCACCGAATGGGGTGAGATGGGCGCGGAGAGGGCGACCGGCACCCTGACGGTCGAGGACCGCCACAAGCAGATAGCCGGCGTCGTCCATGGCGGCGTGTTCTGCACCCTCGCGGAGAGCATCACCTCCGAGGCAACCGCCGGCAAGATTCAGGGGGACGGCAATGTGTCGCTGGGGATGTCCAACCAGACGACCTTCCTGCGCCCCGTCACCGGGGGTTCCATTCACGTGCGGGCGAGGCGCCTGCACGGCGGGCGCACGACCTGGGTCTGGGACGTCGAGTGCCGCGATGACGAGGACCGGCTGTGCGCGGTCAGCCGGGTAACGATCGCCGTGCGGCCGCGCCGGGCGAGCAAACAGGCCGGCTAGTCGCGGAAGAGGTTGGTGATCGGCAACCGCCGATCGCGGCCGAAGGCCCGGGTGGTGATCTTGATCCCCGGCGGCGCCTGTCGGCGCTTGTACTCGGCCCGATCGACCATCTGGATCACCTCACGCACGGTGCCTATCGGCAGGCCCCCGGCGGCGATCTGTTCGGGGCTCTGGTCGCGCTCGACGTAGGCCTCCAGGATGCGGTCGAGTACCTCGTAGGGTGGCAGCGAGTCGGTGTCGCGCTGGTCGGGACGCAGCTCCGCCGACGGGGGACGCTCGAGAACCGAGGCCGGGACAACCTCGCGCCCGGCCTCGGCGTTGCGGTAGCGCACCAACTCGTAGACGAGCGTCTTCGGCACGTCCTTGAGCACCGCGAAACCACCCGCCATGTCCCCGTAGAGGGTCGCGTAGCCCACCGCCAGCTCGCTCTTGTTGCCGGTGGTCAAGACCAGCCAGCCGAAGCGGTTGGAGAGCGCCATCACCAGATTGCCGCGGATCCGGGCCTGCAGGTTCTCCTCCGCCAGGCCGGGCTCGGTCCCCACGAAAGGATCGGCCAGGACTCGCTCATAGGCGGCCATCAGGTCCTCGATGCCGAGCTCGATCAGCTCGCTTCCCAGATTGGACGCGATCGTTCGCGCGTCGGCCCGGGTCTCAGCGCTGGAGTTGGGGGAGGGCATGCTGACGCAGGTGACCCGCTCGGCGCCCAGCGCGTCGGTGGCGATCTGGGCGACCAGCGCCGAGTCGATGCCGCCCGAGAGGGCGATCTCGGCCCGGTTGAAGCCGTTCTTGTCCACGTAGTCGCGCACCCCGAGGCACAAAGCCGCATAGATCTCCGCCACCGGCGGAAGCGTCTCGGCTATTGGACCTTGTCCGGGCGAATCCTCAGCATCCCCCCGGCCGGGACTTTCACCCGGCAGCCGCTTGCGGATGCCGGCGGATGTTTGGATGCCGGTAGACGTACGGCCGCCGGTAGATGCCAAGGGCACGTCGGCGATCACCAGCGACTCTTCGAACTGAGGACCCCTGGCGATCGTGGTGCCGCGCTCGTCGACGACGAAGCTGTGCCCGTCGAAGACCAGCTCATCCTGGGCGCCAACGGTGTTGCAGAGCGCAATCGGCACCCCGCAGGTGCGAGCCCGCTCGGCAATCATCGCCTCGCGCTCGGCTCCCTTGCCACGGTGATAGGGAGAGGCCGAGGCGTTGAGAATCAGCCGCGCCCCCGCCTCGACCTCGGCGGTCTCGGGCTCGCCGGGGATCCAGATGTCCTCACAAACCGTCAACCCGACTGTCGCATCGGCGACCTCGGTGGTCGTCGGGTCGGCGCCGGGCTCGAAGTAACGGCGCTCGTCGAAGACGCCGTAGTTGGGCAGGTTGATCTTGCGGTAGATCGCCCGCACCCGGCCACTCGCCAGCAGTGCCAGCGCGTTGTAGGCCGGCGGGGAGTTGGGGCCCTGGGTCTCGCGCGGCTCGGCGAAGCCGACCAGCGCCTCGATCCCCTCGACCGAGCCGGCGATCTGCTCCAGCGCCCGCCGGTTGGCGGCGAGGAAGTTCGGCTTCAGGTAGAGGTCTTCTGCCGGGTAGCCGGGCAGGCATAGCTCCGGCAGCAAGACGAGCGCCGCCCCGGCCTCACGGGCCCCGGCGATCCAGTTGACGATCTTGCGCGAGTTGCCCTCAAGGTCCCCGACCGTAGGGTTGATCTGGGCCAGGGCGATCTTGATCGTCTCGGGGGATGTCACGGAGTCGATTATCGGTGGTCTTGCCGCTCAGCCCCGGGCACCTGGCCGGGCCGCGCGCAGGTTGCCCACGATCAGCGCCACCACCGTGACCAGATAGATCTGACCGCAGAGTGCCTGGCGAGTGCCGCGGCTACCAGTGTCGCGCCCTGCAAGGCAACCGCGACCAGCCGTGTCGCATCGCCGTTCGGGGCGCCCAGCTCGAAGGAGATCGAGGTGAGGATCAAGGCGAGGACGATCCCGAAGCGGTAGTGAAGCGGACGCACGCCGGCAGGCTATGTGCTGCGGCGCTTCCGCAACAATCATCCTGTGAACGGTTCCTCGCAGACCGCCGGCGCGACGCTGATCATCGCCGCCGATGACTACGGGTACTGGCCCAGCTACAACGCGGGCATCCTCGAGGCGGTCGGCCGAGGGATGGTCGACTCGGTCGGGGCGATGGTGGAGCGCGGGCATTGCGAGGCTGATCCGCTGCTCGCCACCGGCGTCGAGATCGGTCTCCATCTCGAGTTCGAGGGACGCTGGGGGAGCCGCTCCGGCAAGGCGGCACAACGCTCGCTGGAGGTGCAGCTGGATCGCTTCGCGCGCATGTTCGGCTCCTGGCCGGCCTTCATCGACGGTCATCATCATTGCCACGCACGCCCCGAGATGCTGACCCATGTCAACGATCGTGCCCAGCAGCTCGGCATCCCGGTACGCTCGACCACGCCCGACCACCGCCAACTGCTGCGCGAGCGCGGGATTGCCACCGAGGACCACCTGATCGGCCGCCTCTCGCCCGACGAGCCGCTGCCAGACAAGGCCCTCGTCGATCTTCCCCCCGGGGTGACGATCTGGTTCGTGCACCCGGGCTATCCCGATCCCGAATCGGGATCAAGCTACGACACCGCCCGCGGCGAAGATCTCGACGTATTGGTCGGGCTCAGCCTGCGCGCACGAATCGGCGAGCGTCCCTGGGGTGACGCGCTGCGCTCCACCCACGCCGAGGCATTCACCCGCACCGTGGAGGAGTCCGCCGCCTCCGAGTAGGCGCAGGCGGGCTAGTCCTGCGGGGCGGTTGCCCCTTCCCGGGCCCCGTCACCGTTTCGCTCGGCGGCGAGCTTGCCTCGATCGCGGCTGAACACGCGCCGGCGGCCACCAGCCGCTTCGACCATCGAGTCGAGCTCGGCCTCGATCTCGTCGCCGAACTGGTCGAGGTCGGGCATCGCGTCGTAGTCGCCGATCAGGCCGAAGTTGACCTGCCCGTCGTAGGACATGACGCCGACGCAGAGTGCCTGATTCTTCGCCAGAGGGACCATCGGGAAGACGCGCTCCATGCGCCGGCCCATCAAAAACAGCGGGAACTGCGGGCCGGGGACGTTGGTCACCACGAGGTTGAAGAAGCGCTGCCGCGATTGCAGCCGCGCGGCCGAGCCGGTGATCGTGGGCGGGGCGAAGTCGGCGAGCTCGGTGAGCAGGGTGGCGCCCATCGCCTGCTTGGATTCCTTCAGGTCGCCCATCTCCTCGCTGATCAGGTGCATGCGCTGCTCGGGGTCCTCGCACCAGACTGGCAGGGAGGCCATCATCGCGCTCACCCGGTTGCCCGCCTGGCCATGCTCGTCCGTGCCGCGGACCGAGACCGGCACCAGCGCCTTCATCTCCAGGGCGTCGGTCTGGTGCCCGCGGGCGCGCAGATAGCGGCCCAGGCCGCCGGCGACGACGGCGAGCACCACGTCGTTGACGGTTCCGCCGAATTCGTTCTTGACGCGCTTCAGGTCAGGCAGCGAGGTGCGCACCCAGGCGAACCGACGATGCGGGCCGATCGGCACGTTGAAAGGGGTCTCCGGCGCGGCCACACCGGCCCGGGCGAACGCGCCGGCGGCCAGCGCCGACTCCGAGAGGCGCTCGAGAGCCCGGCGCGGGCCGCGCAGCGCGCGGCGGCCCATTCGCAGCACCTCTCCGGGGCTGACGGCCCGTTCGACCAGAGCTTCCGCCAGGAGCTGGGCCTGGGTAGGGGGAGGCTGGGGAACCCAAGGTTCGGGGGCGACCACCGGACCGCCGGGATCCTTCTCGATGTCGAACAGCACGGTGGTGATGTCCATGCCGGCGACTCCATCCACCAGACAGTGGTGGCTCTTGCCGATGATCGCGAAGCGCCCGCCTTTCAGGCCCTCGACCAGCCACAACTCCCAGAGGGGCTTGGAACGATCCAGCGCCTGGCTGAAGAAGCGCGCGGCGAGAATCTGCAGCTGCTGCTCGGAGCCGGGCTCGGGCAACGAGGTGTGGCGCACGTGGTAGTCGAGGTTCAGGTGTGGGTCATCGATCCACTTGGGGCGCCCCTGGTTGAACGGAACGAAAGCGAGCTTCTGGCGGAAGCGCGGGACCAGATGCAGGCGGGAGGCGATGTGGTCGCGGAATTCCGTGTACTTGGGCGCAGGGCCCTCGAAGAGGATGGTGGAGGCCACGTGCATGTGCGTATCCGCCCCCTCCAGGTGAAGGAAGGACGAATCGAGGCCGGAAAGACGGTCGCCGTCCACCGCGCCTGATCCTCTCACACGATCCGTTGCATCTGTGACCGGGCTCACAGATAGATTGTTAGCAGTCCTTAACCTGGCTGTCGAACCAAAAACGATCTGCCGAGCCGTTCCTCCAGTCCGGGGCACGGGCGGGGGACCCAAGTATCAGGGGCGAACGGGGCCGTAATCGGCCCCCAGCGGGGAAGTCAGCAAGGTCCGTCCGGACCCGAGACTGCTCGCGAGCCCGTCAGCTAACCCCGTAGGCAGGACAGAAAGAACAGGTGTTTTTCGTGCATCGCATCCGTACCAAGCGGATGGCAGCGCTCGCGCTGCTTCCGTTCGCAGCACTGGCGGGATCCAACGCAGTTGCTCTGGCGACGGCCGTCACGGGGTCGCCCACCAGCGCACAGCCGACCGGCGCAACCGCGGCGGCCTCGCGCGTGGCGCTGAAGCTCGCCGACAAGGACGTGCTGGCCGGGGAGAAGGTCAAGCTCGAGGGCTCGGTCGCCCCCGGCGGTACCCAGACGGTCGAGATCGACGTCAACGGCAAGAGGGTCAAGGAGTTAAGCACCGCAGCCGACGGGCACTTCCGTGGCGGGTGGAGGCCCGAGACACCCGGCGTCTACAAACTGGAAGCGATCGCCGGTGGCCCTGAAACACCGGTCAGCTCCGGACACAAGCGCGTGAACGCATACCGGGCCGTGCAGGCCTCCTACTACGGTCCGGGACTCTATGGCGGGCAGCTCGCCTGCGGCGGCGTCCTCACCCCGAGCAAGCTCGGGGTCGCCAACAAGACGCTTCCGTGCGGGGCCAAGGTGACGCTGCGCCACGGCAATCAGACGCTCACCGTGCCAGTCATCGACCGGGGCCCCTACGCGGGCAACCGGGTCTACGACCTGACCGCCGCAACCAAGAGCAAGCTCGGCTTCGGCTCCACCGGAATCGTGCTCGCGACCAGATAGCGCCCGGCGTTAGAGGTCGAGTCTGAGCGGTCCTGCCGCGACACCCTGCACGCGCTGGGTGTCGCCGGCCGGACCGCTCGGCGTTTCCTCGCCGTCGAGACCCGCCAGCCCGACACCGATCAGGCGCACCGGCGCGTCGAGCTCGAAGCGCTCCAGCAACCCCGCGGCGACACCCTTGACGACCTCGGGGTCGCGGGTCGGCTCAGCCAGCGTGCGCGAGCGGGTGTAGGTGCGAAACGGCCGCAGGCGGATCTTGATGGTCACGGTGCGCCCGCGGCGCTCGTGGCTCTCGAGGCTCGCGCACACCGCGTCGGCGAGCCGCTCGAGGGTCTCGCGCAGCTCGGCGGCGTCGCTCACGTCATACGGGAAGGTCGTCTCGCGGCTCTCGGACTTGCGGCGGCGCTCGGTGCTCAACGTTCGGCTGCCGATGCCGTTGCCGCGCTCGTGCAAGCCCCTGCCGTGGTTCGGCCCGAAGGTGCGCTCCAGCAGCCCCGCCTCCGCTGCGGCGAGCTCCCCGACCGTGCCGATCCCGATCTCCCGCAGGCGGGCGAAGGTACGCGGCCCGACGCCCGGCAGCAGCGAAGCGGGCTTGTCGCCGACGACCTCCAGCCAGTTCTCTGCGGTGAGCACGAACAGCCCATCGGGCTTGTCGAGATCGGAGGCGATCTTGGCCATCAGCTTGTTCGGCGCGAGACCGATCGAGCAGACCAGACGGGTCGCCTCCACGACCCGGCGTTTGATCTCCCGAGCCCGCGACCGGGGCACCGGCGAGCCTGAGAGATCGACGTAGGCCTCGTCCATCCCGACCACCTCGATTGCGTCGCTGAATTGGGCGAGCGTCTCCATCACCTTGACCGAGCCGCGGCGATAGAGGGCCATATCGACGGGCAGGACGATCAGCTGGGGGCAGCGCCGCTTTGCAGTCACCATCGGCAGCGCCGAGTGGACACCGAACCTGCGTGCCGCATAGGAGGCAGTGGTGACCACCCCGCGCGGTCCGTTGTTGGCGACCACCACCGGCCTGCCGCGCAGCTCGGGATGGCGCAGCATTTCGATCGAAACGTAGAAGGCGTCCATGTCCACGTGGGCAATCACTTGCCCGATCGTAGGGAGGGGGGGAGACGAGGTGGGAGGCGCGCTAGATTGACTTGCGATGGGGCCCGAGGCCAAGAACCTGGAGGCGATCTCCAAGGCGATCGACCAGCACAACTCGAGTTGTCCGTTCCCGGCAGCCGAGGTGCGAATGAACCCGTTCGAGGTCGAGCGCCTCGGCTGGGAGGAGATCCGCGGACTGCCGGTGGTGCCCGACCCCGAGCTCGGCACCGGGCGCTTTCGGATCGTCTGCGCCCGCGACAACGAGGGCGAGGGCGCCATCGAGGCCGAAGCTCTGGGGATCCCGGTCGAGGTCGCGGTGCCGGGCGCCTCCCCGTCGGCCGAACCCCACTGACGCTCGCCGTTAGACGTCCGAGAAGAAGTTCAGTCCGTATCCGTCGAGCCAGCTCTGGACCTCGCTGTTGAGCCGGAACAGCTCATTGGTCCAGATCAGAACGCCCATCGCGATCAGGATCACCCCGCCGCCGGCCATGATCAGCGGGTAATGGCGCTTGACCACCGCAAAAGCGCCGGTCATGCGG
>JBHEMJ010000058.1:0-3982 GCA_046262655.1 Solirubrobacterales bacterium
CCTCGCCGAGGCGGCCCATGCCGCTGTCGTGCTTGACATGCAGATGGGCCGTCATGCCCAGCTCGGCTGCGGTGCGCGAAGCGAGGCGGCGGAAGCCCTCCCGCCAGACCCCGACCTCGGCGCCCACCGCCAGCGCCCGCGACAGCTCCTCGGGGGTCAACGCGCCCATGATCAAGATCGGCGCATCCGGCAGCGCGGCGCGAATCTGCTCGGCCTCGGGCGCCGAGACGACGGCGATCCTGCCTGCCCCCCCGGCCAGCGCGGCACGAGCCGCTCTCACCGCCCCGTGGCCATAGCCCTCGGCCTTGACCACCGCGCATAGCTCGGCCCCGTCGTTCAGGCAACGCCCCAGCAGCGCGCAGTTGCGCTCGATCGCGCCGGCATCGATGCGAGCCTCGGCGCGCTCGCTCATCGCGGAATCTCCCGTCGGCAGCTCACGGCGATGCCAG
This sequence comes from Solirubrobacterales bacterium, assembly GCA_046262655.1. GTDB lineage: Bacteria > Actinomycetota > Thermoleophilia > Solirubrobacterales > 70-9 > JBHEMJ01. Next base: position 450 of record JBHEMJ010000058.1, read on the forward strand.
GCCTGCGGGAATCGAATCGATCACATCGCCGGCGATCACCGACTCCGCCCCGAACCGCTCGGCGGCGGCGACCCCGGCCCGGGAGTGGGCGACGACGCCCGCGCAGGCCGCCTCGAAGGGCACCATCCCCCGCGCGATCAGGGCCGCGATCATTCCCGAGAGCACATCGCCGGTCCCGGCGGTGGCCAGGCCGGGGCTGGCGATGCGATTGATTGCCACCCGCTCGCCATCGGTGATGATCGTGTCATCGCCCTTCAGCACGACCACGCCGTGGGCCTGCTTGGCGGCCCCTTCGGCAGAGGCGAGCCGGCGTGCCCCGACCACCTCCGACTCGGTGCCGAGCAGCCGGGCCAGCTCACCCGCGTGGGGAGTCAGCACGGTCGGGGCCTCGCGCCCCGCCAGGTGGCTGAGCGACTTGTGGAGGGCGTTGAGGCCGTCGGCGTCGACTACCAGCGGCGCCGGGATCCTCAGGGCTACCTCCCGCCCCAGGCCGGCGGCGCCGGAGTTCTTGCCCAGGCCGGGCCCGAGGACGACCGCGTCTGCTTTCTTGCAGGCGTCCAGCAGCCGTTCCTCGGCGGCGGGGCGCAAATGACCCTCCCTGGCGGGGAGCCCGACGGTCATCACCTCGGTCAGCTTCGTCTCGAAGATCGCTTGGAGCTCGATCGGCACCGCCGCGGTCGCGTAGCCCGCCCCGGCTCGGATCGCCGCCATCGCGGCGAGGCAAACCGCGCCGGTCAGCCCGCGCGAGCCCCCGACGACGACGACGTTGCCGGAGCTGAACTTGGTCGAGTCGCTGCTCCGCTTCGGCGCCTCGGAGACGACCTCCGCGCGCAGCAGCCCGGCGTGCGGCTGGGCCGGCGCCGGTGACGGAATGCCGATCCCGGCCACCCGCAGCTCGCCGGTGAGGTGCTTGCCCGGAGAGACCCAGTGGCCGATCTTGGCGGAGTGGAAGCTGACCGTGAGGTCGGCGCGCACCGCCTCGCCGGCGACCTCACCGTCCGAGGCGTTCACACCCGAGGCGATGTCGGCGGCCACAACCGTGGCCCCGGAGCGGTTGATGGCCTTGATCGCGGTGGCGGCCGGCTCGCGTGGCTCGCCCTCGAAACCGGTGCCGAAGACGGCGTCGATGACCACCCCCGATCCCTGCAGCGCCTTGCCGAGGCCGGCGCCGGCCATCGTGCGAGCCGTCGGGAAGCGGTCGAAGTTGGTGTGGGCGTCGGGTGAGAGCTCGTCGGCGGCGGCCAGCATGAACGCCTCCACCTCGAAGCCCATCTCGCTCAGTACCCGCGCGGCGACCAGCCCGTCACCCGCGTTGTTGCCCTTGCCGCAGACGATTCGTGCCGGGCCCTCCCCCGCCACCTCGGCGGCGGCTTCGGCCAGGGCGCGGCCCGCGGCTTCCATCAGCTCCAGCGAGGCCACGCCCTTCTCCTCGATCGCCCAGCGATCGACGGCGCGCATCTGCTCGGCATCGAGCACCGGGTCGAGCCAGCTCTCCATCAGCGCCAGCGTAGTGGAGGCGAGGGGGCTACTCGGCCAACGCCACGGCGGCCGCGGTATCGCGAGAGTGGGTCAGCGAAATCTGAACCAGCCGCCCCGAGAGGGCCTCGGCCGCCCGGCCGGACAGCCTCACCGTAGGCGGCTCCCCCGCCACCACCTCGATCTCGCGCAGCCCGTAGCCCCGAACCCCGAGTGCCTTGAGCACCGCCTCCTTGGCGGCGAAGCGGGCGGCGAGATGGCGCCCCGGCCGTGCCCGCTGGTTGGCATAGGCGAGCTCGTCATCGGTGAACACCCGCTTGGCGAGGCGGGGGTGGCGCGCCAGCGCACGCTCGAGCCGCTCGATTTCGAGCAGGTCGATGCCGATGCCCCGAGCCACCGTGCTACTACTTGGCGCCGACGACGATCTTGAGACCGCCTTCGGCACCACCCGCGGTGATGTAGGCGAGACGCTGCAGGTAGGGCAGGATCTTGGCGAAGCTCGGATCTGCCTTCGCGTTGGGATCCTTGGCCAGGAGATCAACCGCCTCGGGAGCCGAGACGTAGAACTGGGGACCGCCGCCGCCGATCGAGCCGCTGGCGGCGGTGAAGCCCGGCGCCTTGGCCAGGGTCTTTGAAGGGCTCAGCGCCGCCTGCGTGGCGGCGTCCCCGTAGCCGATCACGACCTTTCCGTTCTGCTGGACGAAGTTGAGGGGCTGGGCGAAAGCCGGGTCCTCGAGCGTGAAGCCGTTGCCGCCGCTCCCGAGCTCCAGGGGCTTGGGAGAGCCCCGGCCCTGTTGCTGGACGGCGTCGCGGAGGTCGTTCATCGCCTGGGCCGCCGCGGCGTCGTCCTTGGACTCGAGCACGAGGGCGCCGTCGAGGTTGGAGGGGTCGGTGCCGCGGACGAAGACCGCCGCGTCGCCTAGCCAGTCGGTTATGTCCGCCCTCAGATCGAGGCCGGCCTGCTGCTCGATACCGAGAGCGATCGTGTCTCCGGTGACGCCGGGAATTCCCGCCTCGCCGATCGTCTTCAGCAGCGAGTTGACCCGGCCGCCGACGTTGCCGGCGCCGACCGCGAGCCAGGCGTCGGAGGGCAGCCCGGCGAGTAGCTCGGATGGGGCATCGGCGGTGCTTTCGGGCAGACCGCCGAGGTCGAGGCCGAGGCTCTTGTCGCCGGCGCTGGCCGAGGCCACCAGGGAGTCCCCGATCCCCAATTTGGAGACGATTTCGTCGACGATGTTCTTGGGTACGTTGCGCTCGACGGCAGTCTGTTCGATCAGGCCGTGGAGGTCGAGGTAGGTGCTGGCCAGGGCGTCGCTGGGGACGTCGCCGATGGCCTTGTTGAAGCGCTCGGAGTCGGCAAGCGAGTCACCCTTGGAGGCGTCGATCGCGGCCTTGAATGCAGTCTCGTCGCCCTGTGCGACGAAATCCCCGATCGCACCGAACGCATCGCCGTTCTCGTCGATCTCATAGGCGACGCCGTTGTAGTCCTTGTCGGTCGTGCTCTTGGATTCCGATTCGAGCAGTCGCACTCCGGCGTCGGGGTCACTGGCCTCGACCGCGGCGACCGCGGGTGGGTTGTCCTGGAAGCCGACCGTGAACACGCCGCCGCGATCCCCGAGCCAGGGGTCGACGTCGTCGGCGAAGGTCTTGTCCTCGCCATCCTTCCTGAAGGCCTGGTCGATGAGATCGGTGATCTTGGCGCCTGGATCGCTGGTGTCGAGCACGGCGGAGAGAAAATCCTCGAGCTTCGCCTTTTGGTCGCCCTCGGGGCGCAGCACGGCGTCCGCGTAGAGGGAGGCGTTGGCCGGGGCGATCTCAGCGACGCCTGGGTCCGGCCCCTCGTCGCCGCCGCTGCCGCACCCGCTGGCTGTGATCGCCGCCGCGGCAAGCGCTGCACAGGTGAGCCGGCGGCAGAGCCTTGCTGTGGTGAGCACCATCAGGCAGCGCATCCTAGTCGCCGCCTGCTATTCGACGGTCACGGTCTTCGCCAGGTTCCGCGGCTGGTCCACGTTCAGCCCGTTCAAACGGGCGATGTGGTACGCGAGCAGCTGCAGCGG
>JBHEMJ010000059.1:0-4507 GCA_046262655.1 Solirubrobacterales bacterium
GGCTACCCGGGGGAGGAGCGCGGCATCGTCCCGGCCCTCGACGACTACTCCGGAACCACGATGGGCAACCTGCCGATCGGGCAGGGTCTCGCGGTCACTCCGATGCAGATGATGGAGGCTTACGCGGCGATCGCCAACGGCGGCATCCTGCGCTCGCCGCGGCTGGTCACGGGGACCAGCGGCGATACGGTCGCTCCCGAGCAGGGCCGCAGGGTGCTCGATACGCGGGCCGCCGCCCAATTGCGCCACATGCTCGAGGGCGTACTGGAGGCGGGCGGCACCGCCTCATCGGTCACCGTTCCCGGCTATCAACTGGCGGGCAAGACCGGTACGGCCCAGAAGGTGGACGACGACGGCACCTACTCGGAGACCCGTTACGTGGGCTCGTTCATCGGCTTCGCCCCAGCCGAGGATCCGAGCCTGCTGGTCGCCGTGATCGTCGATGAGCCCCAGGGCTCACACCTCGGCGGCGAGGTGGCAGCACCCGCCTTCGCCGACATTGCCGAGTTCGCGCTGCCCTACCTGGGGATCTCGCCCGACTAGCCCGACAGCGTCACCGGCCACCGGCACGCCTAAGATCGGCGGCGTGAAGCTCAGCGATCTGATCTCGAAGGCGGGGGTCAACGCAGAGACCGCCGCCGGCGACCCCTCTATCGGCGGTCTTTCATATGACAGCCGCCGGGTCTCCGAGGGCGACCTCTTCTTCTGCGTCCCCGGCAGGCAGAGCGATGGCCACCTGTTTGCCTCGGCGGCGGTCGAGGCAGGCGCCGCGGCGCTGGTCGTCGAGCGCGATCTGGGGCTGGGTGTCCCGCAGGTGCAGGTGACCGACGCCAGAGCCGCGATGGCGCCCTTGGCGGCGGCCTTCTTCGGCGACCCGACCGCCGAGCTCGCCGTGGCCGGCGTGACCGGCACCAACGGCAAGACCACGATCGCCTTCCTGCTGCGGTCGATCCTCGAGGCGAGCGGACGCAGCTGCGGGCTGCTCGGCACCGTCAAACAGGTGGTGGGCGGGGCCGAGATCACCGGCGAGCGCACCACCCCCGAGGCGATCGACCTGCAGCGCACCTTCCGCGCCATGCGCGAGGCAGGCGACGACGCCTGTGCGATGGAGGTCTCATCGCACGCGCTGGTCCTGCGGCGCGCCGATGCGATCCACTACGACGCGAAGATCTTCACCAACCTGACCCAGGAGCACCTCGATTTTCATACCGACATGGACGATTACTTTGCCGCCAAACGGATGCTGTTCGAGATCGAGGCAGGCCAGGCGATCGTCAACGTCGACGATCCCTACGGGCGCCGGCTGGCCGCCGAGGTCGAATGCCTCACCTTCTCGGCCGCCGGAGTGAGCGAGGCCGCTTACCGTGCCGAGGGGTTCAACCTGAGCGCCGGCGGCGCTACCTTCCGCTGCGCCACTCCGGCCGGCGAGATCGAGGTGAGCACCTCGATGCCCGGTCATTTCAACGTCTCCAACGCGGTGGCGGCGATCGCCGGGGCCCACGCCCTCGGGGTCGAGCCCGCCGACGCGGCCAGGGCTCTGGCGGTGGCCGAGCGAGTACCCGGCCGCTTCGAGCCGATCGAGGAAGGCCAGAGGTTTGCGGTTTACGTCGACTATGCCCATACCCCCGACTCCCTCGACAACGTGCTGCGAGCCGCCCGCCGCCTCACCGCCGGCAAGCTGATCGCGGTGTTCGGCTGCGGCGGCGATCGCGACCGCGAAAAGCGCCCGTTGATGGGCCGGATCGGAGCAGAACTCGCCGACACCGCGCTTATCACCTCCGACAACCCCCGCTCCGAGGACCCGGCGGCAATCATCGAGGCCGTGGTGGCGGGTGTCGACGGTGATGCCGAGGTGGTCGTCGAGCCCGACCGCGGCACCGCCATCGCCAAGGGATTGGCGATGGCCGGTCCCGGTGACGTGGTGGTGATCGCCGGCAAGGGGCACGAGCAGGGCCAGGAGTTCGAGAGCGGGCGAAAGATTCCCTTCGACGACCGCGAGGTCGCCCGCCAGGAGCTGCGGCGCCTTGGCGAGCCGGCCGCGATCTGATGCGTGACTGGGATGCGGCCAAGCTAACGGCCGCAGCCGAAGCCGAGCTGGTCGCCGGCGAAGCCGCGGGGATGGGACCGCGGAGGGCGGTGATCGATTCCCGCGAGGTGGTCGAGGGAGATCTCTTCGTCGGCCTGCCGGGAGAGCATGCCGACGGCGGAGAGTTCGCCGCCTCAGCGCTGGACGCGGGGGCCTGGGGCGTGCTGGTCGGTCGCGAGCACGCGGCCGGGCTGGTGGGCGGGGGCCGGGTGCTGGCGGCGAAAGACCCGCTGGTGGCCCTGCAGACGCTGGCCCATGCGCGCCGCAAGGCGCTCAGCGCCCGCGTGCTCGGCATCACCGGTTCGACCGGAAAGACGTCGGTCAAGGACATCGCCGCCGCGATGCTGCCGGGCCACGTGTACGCCAGCCGGGCCAACTTCAACACTGAGATCGGTCTGCCGCTGTCGATCCTCGAGGCTCCTCCGGAAACCGAGCTTCTGGTGCTGGAAATGGCGATGCGCGGCGCGGGGCAGATCCGGGAGCTGTGCGAGATCGCCGAACCCGACGTGGTGGTGATCACCAATGTCGGGCCGGTGCACCTGGAGCTGCTGGGCAGCCTCGAGGCCGTGGCCGCCGCCAAGGCCGAGGCCCTTTGGGGCCTGGGTGAGGGCCATGCCGTCGTGCCGGCCGAGGCCGGCCCGCTCGAGCCCCACCTGACCGGCGAGGTGAGGTTGCTGCGCTTCGGTGACGGTGGGGACGTCTACGCTCGCGAGCAACGCCGACGGGACCCGGCGAGCACCGAGGCGCTGGTGGTCACGCCGGTCGGCGAACGCCGCTTCTCCCTGCCCTTCAGCGAGGCCTACCACCTCGAAAACACGCTGGCCGCAATCGGTGCCGGGGTCGCGCTGGAGCTGTCGCTGGACGAGATGGCGCGACTGGCACCGCGGATAACCTTCTCCGCGCTGCGCGGCGAGGTCGTCTCGCTGCCCGGCGAGGCGATCCTGATCAACGACTCCTACAACGCCAATCCGGTTTCGATGCGAGCCGCGCTCGACCACCTCGGTTCTGTGGAAGTCGAGGGGCGGCGCATCGCCGTGCTTGGTGAGATGCGTGAGCTGGGCCCCGAGGCGGCAACCCACCACCGCGAGGTGGGAGCCCATGCCCGCGCGGCGGGGGCCGACTACGTGATCGGCGTCGGTGAGCTGGGGGCCGCGTACGATCCCGACCAAGCCGCCGCCGACGCCGAGGCAGCCGCCGTCCTGCTGCGCGGCCAGCTGGGCCCGGGCGACGCCGTGCTGGTCAAGGGTTCGCGCGCGATCGGGCTCGAGAAGATCGCCGAGCTGCTGGCGGAGCCGCGCTGATGGGCGAGATCCTGATCTCCGGCATGGCGGCGATGCTGATCTGCATCTTCCTCGGGCCGAAGTTCATCGAGTTTTTGCATCTCAAGGAGTTCGGCCAGCACATCCGCGAGGACGGGCCCGAGGAACACCACGAGAAGGCCGGCACCCCGACCATGGGCGGGCTGATCATCTTCGTCGCGATCGCGATCCCCTACCTGGTGCTCTCCGACCGGGACACGCAGAGCCTGGCCGTATTCGGCATCGCCGCCGGCTGCGCGGCGATCGGCTTCGCCGACGACTTCACCAAGATCGTCAAGCGCCGCTCGCTGGGGATCTCGGCCCGCACCAAGCTGATCCTCCAGTTCATCTTGGCGCTCGGACTCTGGTACGTCGCCGACCACGAGGTGGGGCTCGCCTCGGTGGTCGAGTTGCGGGTTTCCGACGTCCGAATCGACATCCCCGACTTCCTCTACGTGATCCTCGTCTTTCTGGTCATCGCCGGGGCCAGCAATGCGGTCAACCTGAGCGACGGCCTCGATGGGCTGGCCGCCGGATGCTGCGCCATCGTCCTGCTCGCCTATACGGCGATCACCTTCGTCACCCCGGGCCAGGACAACCTTTCGCTGCTCTGTGCCTGTCTGGTCGGCGCCTGCGTCGGATTTCTCTGGTTCAACTCGTTTCCGGCCTCGATCTTCATGGGGGATACCGGGTCGCTGGGGTTGGGCGGAGCAATCGGGGCGCTCGCGGTGATGACCCAGACCGAGGTGCTGTTGGTGCTGATCGGGGGGATATTCGTCTTCGAGGCCCTTTCCGTCGCGCTGCAGGTCGCCGCCTTCAAGCTATTTCGCCGGCGGATCCTGTTGATGGCGCCGATCCACCACCACTTCGAGCTGATGGCCTGGTCGGAGACCAAGATCATGCTGCGATTCTGGATCATCGCGGCGGTCTGTTCGGGGATCGGCTTTACCCTCTACCAGCAGGCGATCGGCAACTAGCGAACGAGCGTTTCGCCCGGGCAGGCGGGAGGGTCCTGACGGCGAAGTTGTCAGGTTATGAAGCCTCGTCCACCCTTACCTGAGGGCCCGTTTTTGGTCGTCGGCCTGGCCCGCTCCGGCGCCGCCGCCGCACATCTGCTGGCGGG
>JBHEMJ010000060.1:0-16719 GCA_046262655.1 Solirubrobacterales bacterium
CCGGCCGACCAAGCGTGAGGCCGCCAATATCTTCACGGCGCTGGCCGCCGCCAACAAGACCTGCGCGCGCTATCCAGCAGGATCTTGCAAGATCACCTTCTCGGTCTCCGAGGTCAACCCGCGCTGGGCCGCGGCCAAGATTCGCGCCGACGCCAATGGCGAGAACACCGTCGTGCCCGAGACGATCAGCCTCCACCGCAAGCACCCCAAGGGCCACTTCTGGACGATCCACGAAGTCGGCAACGGTGGCGGCTGCGGCGTGCCCCGGCGCCCGCGCCGCGATCTCCACCTGATTTGCCTGCAGTTCGGCGGCTCGTCGTCGCTCTAGACGCCCGCGCGGGGCAATAGCCGGATCTCCCGCGCCGAGCCCTCGGCCCCGATCAGGGCCAGTGCCTGCTCCTCGGTCAAGGCCAGGGTCGCGTTCGAATTGCCCTCCGGCCCCAGGTTGCCGAGCGCCAGGAGCCGCACCGCGGGCGCTGCCACGTAGGTGCGGCTGTTGCCGGACCCGTTGGGCTGCTCGCTGACCACGACGTCAACGAGGCTGCCCTCGGGCGAACCGGCGATGCTCAGGGCCTCGGCGCCGCTGACGGCGATCTGCACCGGGCGGCGTCCCTGCCCCACGCTGGGTGGCTGGGCTCGCGGCGGCTGGGGCACCGTGAGCTGAGCCGCGAGGACATAGGCACCGATGGGAACGGTCGCTACCGGCGCCTGACCCAGCGCGTCGGTGCCCGTTGACAGGGCCCCCGGGGGCACAAAGCGCGCCGGGACCCGCCGCACCTCGGTCAATTCGCGAACCTGCTTGTCGCCGAAGATCTGGCCGGCGGGAATCTCACGCACGGCGACCAGTACCGGACGCAGCGGCCCGTACTGGGTGGAGACGCGGTTGCGGTAGCCGTCGGCGAGCGAAGCAGCGATAACGGCGCACGCCAGCGCGCCGGTTGCGAAGGCGGCGGCGCGGGCCCGGCGGCTCATCCCCTGAGCGATGCCTAGTCGATTGCCCGGGGGGTGCCGGCGAGCGGCAGTTCGATCGCTGCGACTGTGCCCTGCACCGACCGACTCAGTGCAAAGCGGCCGCCGTGCCCCGAGGCGATCTCGGAGACGATCTCGAGGCCGTGGCCGCGGCGCGGATCATGGCGCTGAAGTGATCCGACCCCGTTGCCGGATGCAGGGCGGTGCGAGACAGACGGGCGAGGTCCCTGGCCCGTGTCGCTGAGGGTCAGCCGCACCTTGTCGCTGATCACCGAGGCAGTCAGCGCCAGGCGCCGGCCGCCGTGCTCGATGCCGTTGGCGATCACGTTGTCGAGCGCCCGCGCGATCTGCTCGGCGTCGGCGCAGATCAACGCCTCGCCGGCGTCCCAGAAAAGCTGCAGATTGACGTCGGAGTCCGCCGACCGCCAGCGCCCGATGGCGGCGACCACGAGCTCGCGACACGAGATCAGCTCGCGGCGGGCGGGAAGCGGGCCGCCCGCGGTGCCATTTACGAGGTGGTCGATGTCGGTCAGTGCGGCCATCGCCAGATCCAGAAAACCCTGGCCGGTTGGAACGTTGCGGTTAACCGGGCCTAAAGCCATCGCCTGCAGTGGGCGCCTCAATTCGTGCAGCGATCGGTTGAGCTGTTGGCGGTGTCGCCTCCGCGACATGCGCTCATGGACGATGACCGCCGCGGGGACCGCCGCGAACAGCCATCCGGTTGTCAGCAGCCCGTCCATCAGTCCTCGATCAATCGATACCCCACGCCCCAGCAGTTGACGACGAAGCGTGTGTTCGCCGGATCGAGCTTGCGGCGCAGCCGGCTGGCGTGGGTGTCGAGCGTGCGGGTTCGCCCCAGTGAGCGAAAGCCCCAAACGTCGCGCAACAGCTCTTCCTTGGTGAAAACCCGCGTCGGCTCCGACGCCAGTGTGCGCAGCAGCGCGAACTCGGTGCTGGAGAGGCGCACCTTCCGGCCTCCGACGCTCGCCAGGCGCCGGGCGGGGTCGACGACCAGCTCGCCCACCCGCACCGGCCCGGCCCGATGCGCACCGCGGCGACCCAGCACCCGTCGAACCCGGGCGGCAAGCTCTGGATAGTGAAACGGCTTCACCAGGTAGTCGTCGGCGCCTTCGCTGAGGCCGCGTGTGCGGTCGGTGGGTGAGCCCCGCCCGCTGAGGACGATCACCGGCAGCTCGGGGTCAAATCGCGCCGGCGCTCCGTTCTGGCGGCGCAGCTCGCGCAGGACGTCGAGCCCGCCGGCGTCCGGCAGCCCGAGGTCGAGGATCATCAGGTCGGGCTGGTCGTACTGGCAGAGGCGCAGTGCATCCGAGGCACACTCGGCTGGCAACGCCTTGTAGCGGTCGGCCGTCAGGTGGTCGCAGAGGAGCTGGCGGGTGGGCTCGTCGTCGTCGCAGACGACCACCGTGGCGAGTTCTTCGATCTCGGGCAGCATGCCCGGTTGAGGCCGGGGCGCAGAAAATTCGCCCCCCTCGTTCCCCGAGTAGGCAGGTCTAGGAGGGCGGCCGGGCCGGGCGCTCGTCGCGCGGCAGCAGCGCCACGAACGTCCCCGCAGCGAACAACGCCGCCGATACCAGCAGCAGAACCAGCGGCAGGCCGTGCAGGATCGAGTAGAAGAATCCCTTGCCGAACTGGACGTTGGGGCCGGGGCCGGGGCCGGTGGCCGCCGTGGTCACCGAGTAGGCGCCCTGCGCCGGGGAGTCGAAGCTTCCGAGGCCGATGCGGGACGAGTGGGTCGTGTTGTTGGAAGGGCCGCCGGGGCGAGGCGTGTAGTCGAGCGGCTCACCGCCGTCGGCAGGTGCGATCACGATCGACAGGTCGCCGGGCGGGTCCAGCTTGTCGCCGCGCCCCAACCCGACCTGCTCCTCGTAGGTGACGTTCACCTTGCCCTGCGGAAGCTCGACGACCTCCGTCCCCGGAACCGCGACGCGCCCGTATTGGTCCCGGGCGCTGAAGACGAACAAGGCCAGGAACACGGCGACGATGACGCCGAACACTGCCACCCCGGCCATCGTCAGCCCTGCAGCCGTCCTCGACATGGCGGCAATCTAGCCGCCCGCCGGGACCTCCAGGACCGAAGTGGCGGCCCGGCAGCGGGCAAAGCGGCCCGGCGCGACGCCGAGCCGCACTTCGGCGATCCGTCCTCCGGCGTCAAGGAAATAGAGATCCAAGGCGAAGCGCATGCCGAAGGTGTGGACGCTGCCGCAACCCGGGATCAGCAGCCCGGGTGGTGCGGCCTCCCGGTCGATCCGGGCCAGCCCCAGAAGCCGTGAGCGCCGGGATCCTGCGACCGCCACTTGACGCCCGAGGATCAGCCGCCGCCGTTGATCGAACCTGCCCACTCCCTATATAGGCTGCCGGCCGACGGATTACGCGACCCAAGTCCCTGCGGTCGCCGGCGAAGGTGGCCTTCGCGGTGCGCCTCATCAGCGGTCGCTTCGGGTGCAAACCCCCGTTCAGCCCCGGCCCGCCGGTGGCGCTCGGCGACCCGATCCGCAAACATGCCCCTCACGGCATCCGCCCACCTGTACCCGGAGGGTGAGGGGAGTGCGGGCCAGATGACAAATGGACGAGACAGCACGAAGAGGAAACTACGAATCAGGATCGGACTACGTCCTCGAGTACGGGGAGCTCCGGTTCGCGTTCAACGAGCGCGATTTCGCCCAACGCGTCGAGCAGGCGGCGGTCAAGCTCCATTTCGTCGACCAGGGCCTCGATCAGGATGAGCTGCACGACCTACTCGAGCTCGCGGTCAACGGCGAGATCCCCGAGCCCTCCTCCCGCCTCGGTGTCCACGTCAACGAGAACTGGGAGGAGCTGGTCGGCCCCTCCAACCGCAGCCTCGTTCATTGGCTTCGTCGCCTCGTCTTCCGCGGCGCCTGGCTCGACCAGCGCGTCAAGGAGGGCGAGCTGGACATCGTCTTCGACGACGAGACCCAGACCTTCGGCTACATCCAGCCCGACCGCGACCACGAGTTGATCGAGCTCTCCAAGGAGCCGTCGTGGTCGGGGGTTTCCTACAGCCCCGAGTAGGACCCAGCCGCCGCCGAGGCGGCTTTTTGATGGGCCCCGTGTTCGAGCGGATGAGAACGCGGTATCATTTGCCCGGATGAGCGAGGCGCACACCCACCCCACCGCAGCCGATGCCAACTGGGAGGCCGAGACGATCGAGGCGCTGGCACGTTCCGGCCACCGCTCCGGCGGCGCCCGCACCGCGGTGGTCGAGCTGCTCGCCGGGCAGGACTGTTGCCTTTCCGCCCAACAGATCTTCGACCGCCTCCGCGCCGAGCGCCGCGAGGTGGGCATCGCCTCCGTCTACCGCGCCCTGGAGCTGCTCGACGAGCTCGAGCTGGTCCATCGCCTCGAGGTGGGCGACGGCGGCGCCCGCTACGAACCGGCACTCCCCGGTGGAGAGCACCATCACCACGTGATCTGCGACAGCTGCGGAAAGGTCACCGCCTTCGAGGACCCGCCGCTGGAAGATGCGATCGAGAAGCTGGCCGGCCGCCTCAGCCACATGGTCTCCACCCACGATGTGATCATCCACGGCCGTTGCCGCGGCTGCGCCTCGGCCTAGCTCCACAGGCGGGAGCAGCCGCTATTCCTCGGCCGCCCGCCTAGGACGCGATCGTCGCCACCGCGTCCGGCACCCCCTGCGCCGAGCTCGCAAAGCGCGGGGACCAACCCAGCTCGCGCTTGATCTTGGCGTTGGAGGAACGGGCCGAGCGGGTCACCGCCTTGACCGGGTCGGCGCCGCCTCCGAGCCGCGCCAGCCACTCGGGCACCCGGCGCGGCGGTCCCACGCCGAGCGCCTCGGCGGTGCGGGCGATGAACTCATAGAAGGTGACCGGCTCGTCGTCGGCGACGTGGTAGAGCGACGCGGGCTCGGCCTTCTCGGCGGCCGTGACAAAGGCCGAGGCGACATCCTCGACGCGGACCACGTCCCACCAGTTCTCACCGGAGCCGATCACGGCGAAGCGGCCCGGCGCCTTGAGGCGCTTGACGAACTCCTCGGCATACCAGCCCCCGGGCCCGTAGACGTGCGAGGGGCGGATCACCACCCAGTCGAGGCCCGAGTTGCGGACCAGCTCCTCCCCCTCCTGCTTGGATCGCCCATAGGCGGTTTCGACCGGCAGAGCGGTCTCCTCGTCGAGGACCTCGCCGTGGGCGTCGCCGGTGACCACGGTGGAGGCGAACAGGAAGCCCGGCTTGCGCTCGATCGTGTTGCAGGCCTCGAGCAAGCGGCGGGTGCCCTCGACGTTGGCCTCGCGGATCTTCGGCTCGCTGCGCTGTGAGGCGATCTCGGCGGCCAGGTGGATGACGCGCTCGGGGCGTGTCTGGCGCACAGCGCGGGCCAGCGAGCCGTCGTCGGCGAGGTCGCCGTAGACCTCGCCTATCCCCTCGGGCGCCGATCCGGCCCGGCGGCAGAGCGCCACCGGTTCGTGTCCGCGCTCGCGCAGCTGCCGGCAGACGAAGCCGCCGAGAAAACCACTCGCGCCGGTGACCAGCACCCTCACGTCGAGTCAGGCTAGATGATCGATCCAGGCGGGGCCGTGGGACCATTCATCTGGACCGCCGGGTCGAGGCCCTCGCGGACGCTGACGCCGGCCCACGCAGCGGCCTCTTCGCTGATCCGCTCCGGTGACCAGCCCAGCTCCTCGCCGAGCAGCGCGGCCACGCGGGCGGCGACGGTGCCGTCGCGCAAGCCGGCAGCCGCGAGCAGCCCCAGGCGGGTGCGGCGCAACAGCACGTCGGCCACCGAGCGCGCCTGCTCGGCGCGGGCTGCGATCAGGACCTCCGAGCTGAGGTCGGGATGTCCCTCGACGATCGGGGCGGCCAGCTGCGGGTGCTCGGCGGTGATCGCCAACACGCTGCGGGCCGCGTGCCCGTAGCGAAAGGCGAGCTGGGCGGTGGCGCCATCGGGTAGCTCGATCTTGCTCTGCAGGTCGTCGTCGGAGGCCTCCATGCCGAGCGGGATCTCCGCGGTGCGGCAGGGCGCCTCGCGGCCCTCCCTCTCCACCATGCGGTCAACGACCTGTTTGGCCATCCGCCGCCAGGTGGTCAGCTTTCCACCGGTGATGGTCAGCATTCCCGAGGAGGTCTCATACAGCTCGGCCTTGCGGGAGATGTCCACCGACTTCTTGGGGTCGCCGGAGGAGATCAGCGGGCGAACGCCCGCGTATGCCCCGGTCAGCTCCCCCGGGCCGAGACTCAATCCGAAATACTCGTTGAGCGCAGTCAGCAGGTAATTGATGTCATCGCTGCCCGCCGGCACCGCGTCGATGTCGCCCTCGTAGTCGTTGTCGGTGGTGCCGGCCAGGGTCCGCCCGTACCAGGGCAGCGCGAAGATCGTGCGGTCCTCGCCGGCCGGCAGGATGCAGGCCGCCTCGCCGATCGGCAGGTCCTCGAAGGAGAGGGTGATGTGGGTGCCGCGCGAGGGGCTGATCCGCGGCACCTCCTCTTCATTGAGGATCTCCTCGGGACGGATCCGGTCGGCCCAGACGCCGGTCGCGTTGACCACGTTGATGGCGCGAACGCGCAGCTCCTCGCCGGACTCCGCCTCGATGGCGAGAACCCCCGCGGCGCGGCCGTCTTCGTCGATTACCTCGGCCACCTCGGCGCCGTTCAGCAGCACGGCGCCGAAGCGCTCGGCTTCGCCGAGGATGGTCAGCGTCAGCCTTACGTCGTCGGTCTGGCAGTCGTAGAACAGGTAGGCGCCGGCGGGATCGCGCGAGACCAGCGCCGGGATCATTTCTGCGGCCTCCTTCCCGGAGATTGTGCGGTGGCGGTCGGGATGCCAGTAGTTGTCCTGCTCACGCAGCTTGACCTGGTCTCGCCCCTTGCCGATCCGGGTGGTCGCCATCGCGTCGTACATGTTCAGCCCGACCCCGAGCGAACGGCTGCGCCGCTCCTCCCCCAGGTTCGGAACGAGGAACGGCGTCGGATAGACGAGGTGAGGGGCGAGCTGGACCATCAGCTGGCGCTCGAGCAGTGCCTCTCGGACCAGCCCCACGTCGAAGTTCTGTAGGTAGCGGAGGCCGCCGTGGACCATCTTCGAAGAGCGGCTTGAGGTGCCCTGTGCGTAGTCGTCGCGCTCGACAAGGGCGACCGAGTATCCGCGGGAGGCGGCGTCGAGCGCGACGCCGGCACCGGTGATGCCGCCGCCGATGACGACCACGTCGAATTCGTTGTCGCGCAGGGAGGCGATCGCATCGGAGCGGGAGATCATCAGCCGAGGAAGGTCACGGTATCCACCGTCGTGGCGCGCTCGGGCGCGGGCGGTTCTTGGACCGGGCGCCCGATGTGCAACAGGGCCACGAAGCGCTCCTTCGCGCCGAGGCCGAGAGCCGATCGTCCCTCGCGGGTGGTGGCGACCTCGGGGGTGCGCCAGTAGCCGGCCAGGCCACGGCCGTGAGCGGCGAGCAGCACGATGTAGGCGGCGACCGCGGTCGCGTGCAGGTCCTCTTGATCCTGCGCTGGTTCGCCACCGAGCACCGCCGAGCATGCGATCAGGGTCGGCGCGCGATCGAGCTTTTTGGCCGACTCCGGACCGGCTGCGCGCTTCAGCGCCTCGAGTGTCTCGGGACCGACAACGCGAAAGCGCCACGGCGTCGTCAGGTGGTGGTTGGGCGCCCACTGGGCAAGCTCGAGCAGCTCCTCGAGCGTCGCCCGGTCGACGGGTTCGGGGGCGTAGGCCTTGTGGGTGCGCCGCGTGCGAATCGCGGTCTCGACGTCCATTCGAATCAGCGTATCTGGGCGTCGCGTTAGGGCAGGCGACGGCGGTAGAACAGCCACCCGGCGGCGGCCACGGCGCAGGCTGCGGCGAGGCCGCCGGCCGCGAGCAGCGCCGGGCTCGGGGTCCCGCTGCCGGCGTCGTCGCGCGACACGGCCGGAGTGTCCGCTGTCGGGGCGGTGGTGCCCGAT
Organism: Solirubrobacterales bacterium; assembly: GCA_046262655.1. Classification (GTDB taxonomy): domain Bacteria; phylum Actinomycetota; class Thermoleophilia; order Solirubrobacterales; family 70-9; genus JBHEMJ01. The sequence goes on from JBHEMJ010000060.1 coordinate 7,912, forward strand.
ACGCCGCCGTCGGTGGCGACTTCCGCAGCCGATGCCGGGGCGGCGCCCCCCCGCCGGGGAGATTGCGCAGCGGAGCCTCCGCCGCCGGGAACAGCCGCCTGTGCAACCGCCGCGGGATCGGCGGTGGGTCTTTCCTTGGCAGCCTCGGGAGCCCGGGGTACCGCCGCCAACGGGAAGGGGCGGCGGTTCACCGCCAACAGCACCTGCCCGGTGACCCAGGCCGGCGTCTGGTCGGAGGCGGCTGAGTAGCGATAGTGCCCGTCAGCGGCGCGCCGCGCGCCCAGGTAGCCGAGGGGGGTGCCGCCGCGGCGCAGCGAAGCGGGACTGGCGCCGGCCGCTACCAGACCCTGCACGGCCCAGGCGGTGGACTGGGAGTTGACTGCGCCCTGGGCGAGCGGAAAGCCGCCGCCGGTGCGCTCGGCTGTGCGCAGGTAGCCGACCGCTTTGCGCAGGGGACCCTGCTGCCCGCCCACCGCGGCGAGCGCCTGCATCGCGGCGCCGGTCGAGTCGGCGTCGCTCTGGGTGCGGGGGGCAAAGCCCCAGCCGCCGTCGGGGTTCTGGACGCCGGCCATCCAGTCGGCCGACCGGGCGTTGCCGTTCTTCGCCCCGGCGGCCTCGAGCGCCAGCACGCCGAAGGCGGCCAGGTTGACCTGGCCGCCGAAGGAGCCGTCGGGGCCGCGCTGGCGACGCAGCTCGGGGACCAGGTCGCGGCCGCCGAAGTCGCGGGCGCCGAGGCCGGCCCCGCGCAAGACCAACACCGTGCGCTCGATGTCGCCCAGCGAGCGAACCTGGTCGGCATTGGCGCGCAGATAGGCGATCGGGTCGCTGGCGCCCCGGTCGAGGTCGAGCGGGTTGATCCCCGCCGCCTCCAACCCGAGTGAGACCCACCCCGTCATGCTGGGATCCGATTCGACACCGGGCCCGGTCCCAAACCCCCCGTCCCCGTTCTGAATCCCGCGCAGCCAGCTGACAGCGGAACCACCGGACGCTGCCTGACTGGGCGCGACGGCGTTCGAGAGCCCTCCGAGAGCCAGGGCAAGGCTCGCCAACACGATCGCAGGGAGGGAGCCGACGCCGCCCGACGAGGGAATGGGCGGGCGGGTGGAATCGGCTCCCTCCCCTCCCCATGTCACCTCGAACCTCTCCCGGAAGCGAACCAGCATCCGCACCATCGCCGGCCCGGCGACCAGCGCGATGGCGATATTGCCGGCGGCGTGGGCGACGTTGAACGGGACACCGCGGGCCGACAGAGCGAGGAACCGGTCGAGCGACTGTTCGCCGCCGTAGGTCGCCATCAGCGAGTAGTCGAGAAGCGCTCCGTAGAAGACGCCGGCCAGGCCGCAGGCCGCGGCCAGGCCGATCCGTCCCAGCCGCCTTCGGCTGAGCACAGCCAGTGCCGCGCCGAACAGCCCGCAGATCCCCCACCCCGCCATCTGCCACGGGGTCCAGGGTCCCTGGCCGAGCCAGAAGTTGGATATCAGCCCGGCCAGAGCCCCGACCACGAAGCCGGGGGCGGCGCCGATCGCGTAGCCGGTGAACAAGACCACGTCGGTGGTCGCGACCACGTTGGGCAGGATGGGGAAGGCGACCCGGCCGGCAACCGCGAGCGCCGCCATCGCCGCAACCAGGGCGACCGTCTGGGAGGGCGGCCGCGATCGCTCATACCAAGCGAAGCCCCCGAGCAGGACCAGGGCCAGGATCAGATAGGAGCCTTCCCGCCAGCTCACCTTGCGAGGCTCCCACGCTCGCCCAACAGCAGCGCCGCCCCCTGCTCGGCCGTGATCACGCCGGGCTCGGCGAGCACGCGAGCCACCTCGGTGGCGAAGTACCACCCGCCGCAGAGCAGCTCGGAGGCGGGCCCGTCGGCGATCACCTCGCCGTCGCCGAGCAAGATGACCCGCTCGGCGAAGATCGCGGCGAACTCGACGTCGTGGGTGGCGATCGCCACGGCCGACCCCGCCCCCGCCAGATCGCCTGCCAGGGTGGCCAGCTCCTCCTTGCGGACGCGGTCCATGCCACGCGTCGGCTCATCAAGAAGCACCGCCCCCGGGGTACTGCCGTTGCCGGGCGCTCGCCCCGCAATCACGATCGCCAAAGCCAGGCGCTGGCGCTCGCCGCCGGAGAGGTCGCGAGGGTCGATCTCCTCGGCTCCCTCGAGTCCGGCTGCCGCCAGCGCCGCGCGCCCCGCCTCGCCCGAAAGCTCCTCGCCCACCCGCTCGCGGACCAACAGGTCGCCGGGGTTCTGGGGCAGCAGCGCCACGCCCCGGGGCGCGATCACCCGTCCCCGGACCGGTTCGATCAACCCGGCGGCGGCTCGCAGCAGGGTGCTCTTGCCGGCCCCGTTGCGGCCCATCAGGGCCACGGTCTGTCCAGGATGCAGTTCGAGGTCGAGGCCCCGCAGCACCTCGACCGGACCCTCGTCACCTTCGAGCTCGACCCAGAGGTCGCGGATCGCCAGCCCGCCCACTACACAGCCCCCCAGAAGGACAGGCCTCGTCGATGAGGACCCCCGGTGGGTCTCATCCCAGCGCCTCACGGGCTTGGCGAACGCCGGTCGGGCGCTGGGGCAGGCCGGCCAGCTCGAACATCCGCGCCACCGGCGTGGCCAGGGCGGGGTCGTTACGCAGAGCCCAATCGAGGAAGGGCGAAGGCGGGCCGTCGAAGGAGATGCCACCGCCCTCCATGGCGACGACACGGTCGGCGGCGGCGAGGCATCGCTCGAGGCGGTGTTCGCAGAGCACGATGCCCACCCCCCACTCTTCGTTCAGCCGCCGCAGCAGCCAGACCAGCTCGTCCCCTGCCACCGGGTCGAGCTGGGAGGTCGGCTCGTCGAGCAGAATCAGCTCGGGTCGCGGCGCCAGCGCCGCGGCGATGGCCACCCGCTGCAACTCTCCGCCCGAAAGAGTCGTGGTCTGGCGGCCGAGTAGATGGCCGATGGCCAGCGCCAGCGCCACCTCTTCCACGGCGCGGGCCCGCGCCGAGGGCGGCTCGCCGCGCAGCTCCAGCGGCAGCCCGATCTCAGCCGAGACCGAGGTCGAGACCGCCTGGGTCTCGGGATCCTGGGAGACGAAGCCGACGTGGGCGGCGAGCTCGGCCGGGCCCGCCTCGTGTGTGTCGAGGCCGGCGACCTCGACCGTGCCCGCAAACTCACCACCGTGAAAGTGGGGAACCAGCCCGCAGGCCGCACCCAGCAGGGTCGACTTGCCGGACCCCGAGCGCCCCGCCAGCACCACGAACTCACCCGGGGCGATCTCGAGGTCAATCCCCGCAAGTGAGGCTTCCCCGGCCGCCGGATAGCGGTAGCCGAGGCCCCGCATCCGCAGCAATGGCTCAGCCACGCCGCCGCCTGCCGATCGCCGCAGCCGCGAACGGAGCCAAGGCGCCCAAGGGGAGGATCGCCGCCACCGCCAGGGTGCCCGGGCCGGTATCCAGGACGAGGCGCGGATAGGGATCGAAACCCCCGGCCCCGGCCATCAGCGACGCGATGCCCCCCCCCAGCACCAGCGCCGCCACCGTGTAGAAGGCGCGGTCGTGGCGGGAACGCCGGCGGGGCATTGGTGCGGCGTGGCGCGCACGCCCGAGGGAATAGCCGCGGAGCTCGAGCGTCGCCGCGACGTCGATCGACCGATCCAGAGAGCCGGCCACGATGCGCCGCGTCAGGGCCCCGCGGCCCACGGGCGCTGCGGCGGGGCCACGCAGCCGGGCGGCCTCGCTGAGTCGGGCCATGTCGGCGGCGGCCAGCGGGATCATTCGGGTGACCAGCGTCGCGGTCAGCGCCGAGCGGCTGGCGATCGGGCGCAGCAGGCGCAACACCTCATCGGGATCGACGCAGGCCGAGTAGACGGCGAACAGCAGCAGGGTGACGAGCACCCGCGATCCGATCGTCGCACCGCCGGCCAGCGACTCGAGGGTCACATTCACCTGCCCGAGCAGCGGCGCGGTGCCAAGGCGCGCCAGCACCGTCTGGCCGCGGTCGGTGACCAGGCCGTTGACGAGCGTCATCAGCAGCGCCACCGAGAGCCCCCAGCGCAGCGTCGAACCCAGCGTCCGCCGCAGCCCGGCGGCAAGGCCGATCGCGCAGGCCGAAATGCCGACGGCGAGCGTCACGATCGGGCTCGGATAGATGAAACCGACGACCAGGAACGAACCGAGGAAGGCGAGCGCCGCGAGGGGCCCCGCCCGGTGCAGGGGATCACGGCCGCGCCGGTAAGCGAGCGGCGAGCTCATCCGGCGGGGCCCGGGACGGGCACGGAGACACCTTCGGCGTCGCCGGGAGGGACGATCAGTGCGTAGCGACCCCGGAGCGCGCCGTCACTGAGAGCCCGTGCCGCGGCGGTCACCCCGTGCTCCGTGGTGCCGGTGACGACCCACGTCGGAGGGTGGTCCTCGAGTCGGACCGCAGCCACCAGCCCGGCTGCGGGACCGAAACGCCGAACGGCGCGACCGCGCTCGTCGAGCGCCGTCATCGATGCGGCCGGCCCCTGGCCGCCGAAGCGCGCAAAGACCCCGCTGGTGGCCGGGCCCTCCTCGATCAGCGTCGCAGCCGGATCCTCCCCGACCCGCCGCCAGGGGCCGACCAGAATGCGCAGCGTGGCCTCGGCATCGAGGCCGGGGGCGCGGTCGGCTTCGGATACCCCGGCCTCCACCCCCTCCCTCTGCAGTGCCAGCTGAACGAGATCGCAGGGGGCGCGAGCGCCGAGGCAGTCGATCCGGGTGCGGTAGGTGTGACCCTCGAAGCCGTGCTCGAAGGGCTCGGGGAAAGCACCGACCACAGCCGGCACCCGCATGGCGCTGCTCCAGTCGCGGTAGTCCCACCACACGTCCTGCCCGTCGGCGGGAACGACGTCGGCGGCGCCGGCCGGTGACTCGACGCCGTCCACGTAAAAGAACCAGTCGTAGCGGCGCCCGGAGCGCTCGGCCCCCTCCACCCCGTCCACCGACTGAACGAATGCACCGCCGTAGCGTGTGCCCACTTCGGTTTCGCCGTCGAGCAGGCGCAGCACGGTGTCGGACTCGTGTGCTTTGACCCTGACCGGCTCGACCACCGCCGTGGCGCCGTAGTCACGCGTCACCCGCAACTCGATCGAACCGATGCTCTCGCCCGGCCCCAGGCCGCAGCCCACGGTCACCACGACGCAGAGCAGCGCCGCGGCGACCGCGAGACCGCGGCGGCCTTTCACTTCTTGGCGTTCCTCTTGCTCTTCGCGCCGCCGGCGGAGCGTTCGATCTTCTCGCAGCTGGCCTTGTTGACCCGGTCGGTCCCGTCGGCCGTGACCGTGTCCTTGCCGGGGCCGCACCTGACACTGTCGCGCCCACGCCCTCGGACGCTGATCGCGTCATCGCCGCCGTTCGCCTCGATCGTGTCGTTGCCGAGTGTGCCGCCGATCCTGTCGGCAAGCTGGGAGCCGAGAATTTGCCGGCCGCGCTTGGCGGCGCAGCGCTTCGGCCGGGCGCTGACACAGACCCGGAGGCTGCGCGAGGGGATCGCCCCCACCCGCGAGGCGGTCACGGCGCCGGTACGCGCCAAGGTCACCTGGGTATGGCCCTGGGCATCGGTCGGCGCCAGGGCGCCGTTGACGCTGGCCCCCAGGGCCGGCTTGTTAAAGCCGGTGTCGTTGTATTCGAACACGGTGGCCGTGAACGGCACGCCGGGCCTGGCCCGTGCCGGGGCCTCGATGACCAGCTCCGGTTCGGTGGGCTTACAGGTGTAGGGCGGGTTAAAATCGCAGACCGGGGAGGGCACCAACGCCCAGACCACGTCGTCGCCACGCGAGAGCGCAACCTGATCGCCGCCGACCTGGGTCGCCTTGTGATCGACTCGGACCTGCCAGAAGTTCGCCGGGCCGGAGCTGACGCCGCCGAACCCGCAGACGCCGAGCCCGAATGAGTACTCGTCGGTGACTAGGATCGGCGATAGCGAGCCGAGGCTCTGGGCGGCGTCGGCGACCACGCCCAGCGCGGTCGCGCCGGCTACCGTCACCGGCCTTCCGGATCCGCCGACGCCGCCGAAAAAGCATTTCGCCTGGGGCGAGGTCGGCACCGCGGTCGTGTCGGTGTACTGGCGCACGTCGGCGAGCACCCTGTTGGTGTCGGTGACGACGCGCAGGTCGGCCGGGACGGTGCCGGCATGGGCCGCCGTGGTCATCGCGGCGGCGAATAGGATTGAGACGGCGGCGGTGCACAGCCCGAACCGTTGCATGCGTGGTGAATTCACTTGGGAGCCACCCTTCCTCGAGGGATTACAAGGCTGGCCGCTGGACAGGTCTCCTGGCTTCCGGACCTACTCCCGCTCCTTCCCGAGAACAACTGGTGTCCCCGGTGGACTTCGCGACAGCGTTGACGTCCGGTCACAGTGGCGGGACCGCGCCGGTTTCACACCGGACTTCCCTTGACCATCGACCGTATGTAGCGGCAGTGTAACGCGGTGCCTGGGACGGCCGTCGTGATCAGACAACGACGAGGGGCGGCCCGCAGGCCGCCCCTCGCTTCGACTGTTGTCGGTGCGAACTCCTAGCTCTTCGGCTTCACCGGCTGGCACTTCTGGGTCGTGCTCGCAGTCAGCGAGCTCGAGGCCGGCGGTCCGTTGAATGTCTGGTAGTTAAATACGCCCCGGAAGTTCCAGGTCTTGTTCTTGTCGCGGCAAATAGCGGTCACGTAACCGCTCTTCACCTTGATCGTCTTTCTCACGCCGTTGATCCTCACCGTCTTCTTCACCTTGAACCGCCTGTTGACGGTGGTGTCGAAATGGGTGATGACCTCGTTGCCACCGGCCACGGGGGGCACGGTGACGACCAGGCGCCTGCCGTAGTCACCTCCGACCGGAGAGCTCGTCAACACACCGGACAGGATCGCCGTCGTGTTGAGCGGTGCTCCGATGCGGGAGTGCAGCAATATCTGCGGCTGCCCGTTGACCGGGGTGCCGTTGAACGCCGTGACGACCGCGGAGGCGGGACCGGCGATACCACCCAGCGTTGCGCTTCCCGCACCAACCTGTGAGGCGCCGCATACGGCGATCGCCTGAGCTGTAGTCGTGCCGGTCAGCAAGATCGGGTTACAGGTTGCAATGCCCTTGGTCGTGAACTTGAAGTCGTTGTCGAAGTCAATGTTCACGTTGGTCGCCGCCGGGGACGGACGCGAGCCCAGCGTCAGGGGCGTGTCATAGGTGGTATCGGTGTCCACTCGCAGCGAGACCGGGGCCGGAAACAGCGGGAACCTGCCCTTCTGCGAGACCTTCGAGGGCGTCGCCACCGCCTTCAGGGTCTGACTGGTGATCGCCGCCGAAGCGGAAGCGGGGATGACGGCGGCGACAGCCACGGCCAGGACCCCAAGGACGCATTTTCTACGCATGAATCTCCTCTCTCGTTTTCCGAGGCAGCGAGAATTCTGCCGACTACCGCTCCTACGGGAAGGGGACCCTAGTCTGAGCCCTCGACGACGATCGTGCGGTCGCCGGCGGTGCACTTGAGCTCAATCGCGGGGCTGGGACCCCGCTCGCAACTCCACTCCCCTACCTGGGAGCTTCCCGAGCTGAGCGCGTGCAAGGCCACCGAGCGAGCCGACTCACAGGGCTCCGGTTGCGTCGCGGAGGTCGAGCGAACCGGGAACGGCGAGCCGTTGCCGAGGACCGGCTTGCAATCGAGGGCCTTCGCCGCGCCGCCGGCCGGCTTCGGCGCTGGGGCGGTCTTCGGCGCGGGGGCGGGCTTCGGCGCCTGCGGGTTGGGCTTTGCCGGCTGGGGCGCAGCCGGAGCGCTCGGCGCCTCCTGGGCAAGCTTGGCCAGCTCGGCCGCGACCGCCGAGGAAGACGTGGTGGTTGGTTCGTTGGAGATGGTGGCGTTCTCGTCGTCGCCCCCGCTGAGGGCGAGGACAAGGACTACGGCCACGGCGACGGCGCCCAAGGCGACGGCCCCAACGGCAAGCACCCGAGATCGGCGCTGACCCCCACCGCTGCGCCCCCTCGGCTCCAGCCTTCCGGCGGCGGCGGATGGCCGCTTGCTACCGGCGATCGCGGGAAGTGGCTTCGGTGTGGTCCGCGATGACGTGGCGCTGCGAGTCGTCGCCTCTTTGGCAGGGGAGGACTTCCTGGCGCTGGGCTTCTTCCTCGCCGCAGGCTTCTTTGCCGCCGAGGTCCTCTTCGCGGAAGCCGCCCTCTTGGTGGCTGCGCCGGGCTTCTTGGCGACGGGCTTCTTGGCGGCGCGCTTCTTGGCGGCGGGTTTCTTCGCTGCCTTGGACGACCGTGAACTGGAGGATCGGGAGGGACGGGAAGGGCTCATCCGCGCAGCATACGAACTACCCAGCAATGTCGACGACAAACTCGTCCCAAAACACCGCTATGCCCGCAACCTGATCCCGCGCTGAGCCATTCGGCGGCTTTCTCGATTGCGCCTGACGGATTGCCACCTTCCCCTCCCCCCTGAGATACTCAGCGGACGATGTCGGAGAAGAACGTTGAGATCGTGCGACGCCTCTACGAGGGCTTCTGGGAAACCGGAGATTTCCCCCCGGAGCTCATCCACCCCGACGTCGTCTGGGACTTCTCGAAATTCCGTGGCAGGCTTGTGAAGGAGACCTACCTTGGCGTCGAGGGCGTGAGGGAGTTCCTCGCCGAGTGGTCCGGCACGTGGGATGACTGGGAGGTGGAGCTTGAGGAGCTGCTCGACGCGGGCGAGAAAGTAGTCGCAATCGAGCGCAACCGCGGGCGCTCGAAGGGGCTCGAAGTACCCGTCGAGTGGCAGGTCGGGGTGGTGCTCACCCTCGCCGACGGCAAGCTCATCCGCTCGGAGTTTTACGCAAGCCCGCACGAAGCCCTCG
>JBHEMJ010000061.1:0-3980 GCA_046262655.1 Solirubrobacterales bacterium
TCCCATCAACGCGGACCGTTTTCGGAGGTATTGAATGAGCGAGCTTCGCCTCCTGGCGCTCTACCCCGATCAGATGAATATCTACGCTGACCGCGGCAACATCCTGTTTCTGCGGCGACGGTGTGAATGGCGTGGGATCAAGTTCACTTACGGGGCCTGCGGCCCCGGTGAGGCCTTTGATCCCGGCGGCCACGATCTGATCTACATCGGCGGCGGCCAGGACCGCGACCAGGTGATCGTCGCCGCCGACATGGTGAGGACCAAGCGCCAAGCGCTGGCCTCAGCCGTCGATGACGGCGCCGCGGTGCTCGCCGTCTGCGGCGGCTATCAACTGCTCGGGCACGGATACGAGCTCGGCGAGCGGAGGATCGAAGGCCTGGGTCTGGTCGATCTGGACACCGTGCGCGAGCCGGGGCCTCGCCTGATCGGCAACGTGGCGATCGAGGTCGACCTCGGCGATGGCCCCAGGGTGCTCGCAGGTTTCGAAAACCACGGTGGCCGTACCCATCTCGGCCCGCGCGCCACCCCGCTCGGGCGGGTGCTCAGCGGCCATGGCAACAACGGACGCGACGGGCTCGAGGGAGTGCGCCGAGCCAATCTGTTCGGCACCTACCTGCACGGTCCGCTGCTGCCCAAGAACGCCTGGCTCGCCGATCGCCTGATCGTCCTGGCGCTGGCCCGTCGGGAGGGCTCCGAGGCGGAGTTGGCGCCCCTGAGCGACGAGATCGAAACCGCCGCCCACGAGTCGGCTCTGCGCGCTGCGCGCACCTGAAACATGGCCAAGAAAACCCACCACAAGCACAGCTCCTCAAAGGACTACCGCCGGCTGCTGGACAGCCTCGAAAAGCACCCGGACGTGCACCGCATAGCCACCGGGCGGGTTAAGCCGCGAATGGGTTCGGGACGGCCAGTGGCCCAAATCTCCAAGCTGCGCCCCGTCAAGACAGGGCTCTCGATCACGATCAACACCCAAGGCGCGATCATCGACGCCTACGTGATCACCGATAAACCCGACGCCGTTGCGGAATTCATCCGGGCCAAGGGTTGGGCCGTATAGGATTGCTCGATGGTGATCGTCATCATCGTCATCGCACTGGTCCTGCTGGGCGGGCTGATCTACGTCCTGATCCGCAACGGCATGGTCGGCGCCCGGAACCGTGTCGACGAGTCGTGGAGCGGCATCGATGTCCAGCTGAAACGCCGCCACGATTTGATTCCGAACCTGGTCGAGGCCGTCAAGGGTTATGCGTCCCACGAGCAGGGGACCTTCGAGAAGGTCACCCAGGCCCGCGCCGCAGCGATGGGCGCCACCGGTGTCGAGGACGTCTCCAAGACCGAGGGCCAGCTCAGCAACGCCCTCGGAGGCCTACGGGTCGTCGCTGAGCAGTACCCCGAGCTGCGAGCCACCGAGAACTTCCAACAGCTCAGCCGCAACCTTTCCGAGCTGGAGGACGAGATCCAGGCCTCACGCCGTATCTACAACTCCAACGTGCAGGCCTACAACACGAAGATCCAGATTTTCCCCAACTCGGTGATCGCCAACCAGGGTGGCTTCACTCCGCGTACCTTCTTCGAGATCGAGAACGCAGGCGACCGCGATGTCCCCACGGTCAACTTCAGCGGCGAAGGTGCCGGGCCGGTGGTACCCCCGGCCGGGTCGGCCAGATAAGCCATCGCCGTCAGGTGAAGCTCCCGGCTAGGAGCCGCTGGAGCCGAAGCCGCCTGCGCCGCGCTCGCTCTCGCTCTCGCTGAGGCTCCGGGACTCGACCGGCCGCGCGGTGGAGAACGGCGTCAGAAGAAGCTGTGCGACGCGGTCGCCGACGGCGACCTTGAACTCGGTGTTGGCGTCGGTGTTGAGAAGCAGAATGCGGATCTCGCCCCGGTAGCCCGGATCGATCAACCCGGGGGCGTTGACGAGGGATATGCCGTGCCTGAGAGCGAGGCCGCTACGCGGCAACACCATCCCGGCCCAGCCCTCGGGAATCTCCACCGCCAGGCCGGTACCGACCTGGACCCGCTCCCCCGGGCCGATGCTGGCGGCCTCGGCGGCGCATAGATCCATGCCGGCGTCGCCCTCGTGGGCGCGGGTCGGCAGGGTCGCCTTCTCGGAAAGCTTCTGAAAGGGGATCTCCATCAGCGAATCAACGCTATCCGGGTTCCAAGACGGAAGTGCAGGCTGGTCTGCAGCGGGCCGCTCGGAGCTCTCTTCGGCGGTCTCCGCCCCCTCCTCGACCGCGACGCTCCCGTTGCCCTGTGCGGTACCGCCGCCGTTTGTCATCACGCCGAGGATGGTTTCCTCGAACAGCACATCGTCTTCCACCTCGGGCACGGAATCCGGCCATGGCTCCCAGATCGCCTCGCCGCCTACCCGGCGCTCAGCCGCCTCGCCGAGCGAGGTCTGCGTAGCGCTCAGCAACTTCACCGGAAACCCGAGCGCGAACAACAACCCCCTCCGGACGATCTTCGCGCTCGAGGTCACCAGCGACTCGATGGAGCTCAGAGAGCCTGGCGCCATCTTCATAGGGTACGAGCAGCTCGATTTCGCGGAGTTCTCGGGTGGCCGCTTGTGCCAGAGCACGGGCCAGGTCCCCCAGCCCCTCGCCCGTCTGGGCCGAAACGAGCAGCCCGTCGGGGTGTCTGAAAGCGAGCTCGGCGCGTTCCTCCCCTTCGAGCATGTCGATCTTGTTGAGAGCCAGCACGCGGGGCTTTTCGCCGGCGCCGATCTCCTCCAGCGCTTCGTCAGCGGAGGCGATTGCCTCCAGGCAGTGCGCTTCGGGCTCGGAGCCGTCGACGACATGGAGGATCAGATCCGCCAGCACGGTCTCTTCGAGCGTTGCCTTGAAGGCCTCGACCAGGGTGTGCGGCAGCTTGCGGATAAAGCCGACAGTGTCGGTCAGCAGAAGCCGCCGGCCCTCGTAGGTGAGTGCGCGGGTGGTCGGATCGAGGGTGTGAAACAGACGCTCGCCCACTCCCACCCCGGCATCGGTCAGCGAATTCATCAGGCTCGATTTGCCGGCATTGGTGTAGCCGGCCAGGGCGATCGTAGGCAGGGCGGCACGGGTGCGCTCGGAGCGCATCAGGCCACGATTGCGCCCCAGCCGCTCGAGGCGCCGGCGCAGTGCGGTGATGCGATCGCGTGCCAGGCGGCGGTCGGTCTCGATCTGGGACTCACCCGGGCCCCTGGTGCCGATGCCGCCGTCCATGCGCCCGGCGCCCAGGCGTTCGAGGTGATCCCACAGGCCGCGCATGCGGGCGAGGTTGTACTCCAGCTGCGCCAGCTCGACCTGGAGCTTGCCCTCGGCGCTGTTGGCGTGGTCGGCGAAGATGTCGAGGATCACCGCGGTGCGGTCGATAACCGGCACGCCGAGCTCCTTTTCGAGGTTGCGCTCCTGACGCGGCTCGAGTTCGTCGTCGGTGGCGACCAGGTTGGCCCCCGAGCGGGCGATCTCGGCCTTCAGCTCGGTGATCTTGCCCTTGCCCAGGTAGGTGTTGGGGTCCGGCATCTCGCGCTGCTGGACCATCTCCCCGGCGGTGGCGACACCCGCCGTTCTCAGCAGCTCCTTCAGCTCGGCCAGGGGATCCCCACCCCCGGTGTCGGGGAGCGCACCGACCGCGACCGCGCGCTGCGAGGCGCGGCGGTTGACCAGGCCGGCGGCGGCTTGGCCGTTGCGGCGGGCGGAGCCGCGCGCGTTGTCGCCGTTGGGCTGCACCGACTCATGGTACGCGGCCCCCACAATGGCCTCAGCAGGGGGCGGTCGGGCATCCCGCTCGGCCGCCTTGCCTGACGCCGCTAGGTGGTGCTGAGCTCGCGCAACCGCTCGACCGCCTCACTGATGCGCTCGTCGGGCGTGGTCAGCGAAATGCGAAAGAAGCCCTCCCCGCTGGGCCCGTACATAGAGCCCGGTGAGATGACCACGGCGGCCTCCTCGAGGGCCTTTTCGGCAAACGAACTCGAGGTGTGGCCGTCGGGGACCGGGGCC
>JBHEMJ010000062.1:0-8420 GCA_046262655.1 Solirubrobacterales bacterium
GGTCGGCGAGCGGGCGCTGATCTTCGCCGCCGCCGCCTTCGCAATTCTGGCCTCGATCCTCGCCCACGGGCTGACCGACACGATCGGCGCCCGCTGGGTCGAGCGGCGGATGGGCGCGAATTAGCTCAGCTCGAGGGCGCCATCGCGGCGCCGTGATCAGGCGGCAGGCGTGGTGGTCGCCGGGGCCTCTGCCTGCGATGGGCTCCAGCTGCTGCTGAGGCGCTCCGTGACCCAGTCGGTGGAGGCGATGTGCCTGGGCATGCCCAGCTGCTCGGGCTCGAAGCCGAGTGCCAGCCCGACAAGTTGGGGCAGGTGCAGTACGGCGATCCCGAGCTCACGGTTGACGACCTTCTCGGCCTCGGGCTGCTGCATGTCGAGGTTCAGGTGGCACAGCGGGCAGGGCGTGACCAGGCAGTCGGCACCGGCGTCGAGCGCGTCGCCGAGGTGGGTTCCGGCCTGGCGCAGCGAGGTCTCCTTGTTCATCGTGATCACCGGAAAGCCACAGCACTTGCGGGCGCCGTCGTAATCGACGACTTCGCCGCCGAGCGCCTCGATCACCTGCTCCAGGTAGAGATCGCGCTCCGGGTGTTCGTCGTAGCCAAGCCGGTGCTTGGGACGGACGATGTAACAGCCGTAGAAAGGGCCGACCTTCAACCCCTCGAGGGGGCGCACGATGAGCTGGTTCAAGGTGTCGAGCCCGTAATCCTCGACCAGCAACCAGAGGAAGTTCTTGTTGACGTGGCCCTTCTCGTAGGAGAGGCCCTCGTCGGCGAGCGCCTCGTTGATGTGGGCGCGGTAGGCCGAGTCCGCGTCGAGGCGCTGCTGGCACTCCGACTGGGCGCCCTGGCAGGTCGAGCAGATGTTCATCATCGCCAGCCCGGTCTGCTGGGCCAGCGCGAAGGTGCGGGCGTTGAGCGTGTCGGCGAGCTCCTGGTTGTGCTCGGCGATGACGCCGGCGCCGCAGCAGTTGGCGCGATCGAGCTCGACCAGTTCGATCCCCAACCGGTCGGCGACCAGGGCCATCGAGCCGTGCAGCTCGGTGGTGAAGCCGCGGGATACGCATCCGGGCCAGTAGGCGACCCTCAGCTGCTCGCTCACGAGGCGGCTCCCTGGTGTTGGCCCTCGCCGGGGCCGGGGTCGGCCTGGCCGTGGGCGGGGTCGGCCTCGCTGCCGCCTTGCTCCTCCTCCTCGTCGCCGCCCTCGCCCTTGATGTAGAGGTTGAGCTCGACCGCATGTTCTTCGGCGTGGGCGTAGATGCGCTGCACGTGCCCCTGTGCGTCACCGGGGAGCTTTGGGTGCACTCCCGGGATCAGCTTCGGTACCGAGCGCATCTTGCCGGTCCTGATGCCGCGGATCGCGGTGGGGATCGAGCCCAACAGGCCCTTGAGCGCCGCCATCCGGGGCATCAGCTTGCCCTTCAGGCCCGGCGCGAAGGACTCCTGCAGCAGCAGCGACTCGTCGAGGGTTCCCTTGTCCTCGATGATCTTGACGAAGGCGTGCTCGTGGCTGGAGCCGTTGTTTCGGTCGGTGATGCCGTGCTCGTCTGCCGCGGCGCGACGAAGCCGCATGATCTGGTCCATCGGCGCCACGCCCTTGGGGCAGGCGTCGATACAGGAAAAACAGTGGGTGCAGTCATAGATCCCGTGCGGATCCTGGGCCAGGTCGTGGAGGCGCTCTTTGTGCTGGCCGTCGCGCGGGTCGCCGACGAACCGGTAGGCCTTGGCCAGCGCGGCGGGCCCGATGAAGTCATCGTCCACCTCCATCGAGAGGCAGGAGGAGACGCAGGCGCCGCACTGGATGCAGGCCATCGACTGGGTCACGTCGATCATCGACTCGGGGGGCACGATGTACTCGCGCTCGGGTGGTGGGCCGTCGGGCAGAAGCCACGGCGTCACTCGCCGGATCTTCTCCCAGTGGGTCGACTCCATGTCGACGATCAAATCCTTGACCACGGGCATGTTGCCCATCGGCTCGACCACGATTGGCTCGGAATTAACCGCCGCCTCCTCCGATCCAGGGAGCGAAGCGACCGGTAATCCGGCTTCGCCGAATGCGGGGGCGGCGGCTTGCGACGCCGGCGCCGGGGGTGCTGAGGCTCCGTTCGACACCGCCCGCCGGTTGGCGAAGGCGTTCGCCTCGCCGAGCTGGGTCTTGCAGGCGAGGGTGGACTGGCCGTTTATCTTGACGCCGCACGAGCCGCAGATCGCCGCCCGGCATGAGCAGCGGACGGCCAGCGAGCCGTCCACGCGGTCCTTGTGCTGGAGCAGCCCGTCGAGCACCGACAGCGTTGAGTCGAGATCGACCTCGAAGGTCTCCCAGTAGGGGCCGTCGCCGGACTCGGGCTGGTAGCGGCGGACCTTGAGCGTGTAGCGGGGCATGCTCAGACACTACCCATCAGTACGTCCGCTCCTGGGGCTGCCAGTCGGTGATGGTCACGTCGGAGTAGCTGATCTCCGGCGTCTCGCCCTTCAGCGACAGGTCGATGTGCTTCAGCCACTGCTCGTCATTTCGCTCCGGGAAGTCGGTGCGGTATTGGGCGCCGCGGCTCTCCTTGCGCTCGATCGCGCCCATGCAGGTCAGCTCCGCGCAGTCGAGCATGTAGTCGAGCTCGAGAGCTCCCAGCACGTCCTGGTTGAAGATCGCGCCGCGGTCGTCGATGTAGGCGGTCTTGGACTCCTCCTTGAGCCGGCGCACGATATCCAGGGCCTGGGTGATTCCCTCCTCGTCGCGGAATACGGCCACCTTCTCGTCCATTGTCTTGCCCAGCTCCGCCCGGATCTGCGAGACGCGGCGCCCTGACCCCTTCTCGCGCGACATGATCGCGGCGATCTGGCTCTCCTCGTCGGTGAGGATCGACTTGGCCGCGCGCGAGAGCTCCACCTGCTGAGCGCGACTGGCGGCGTCAACGCCGCAGCGGCGGCCGAAGATCAGCGTGTCGAGCAGCGAGTTGGCGCCGAGTCGGTTGCCGCCGTGGACTGAGACGCAGGCAACCTCGCCGGCCGCGTAGAGGCCGGGGACGTTGGTTCGTCCCTCGACGTCGGTCTTGACGCCGCCCATCGTGTAGTGGTTACCCGGCTTGATGTGGATCGGCTCCTCGGTGATGTCGACGCCCGCGAAGTCGCGGCCGACGAGGACGATCTCGCGCAGCGCCTCGTGGATCCGTTTCTTGGGCACCACCGTGATGTCGAGGGCGACGGTGCCGTCGGGGAAGCCGCGGCCCTCGTTGATCTCGGTCTGCTCGGCGCGCGAGACCACGTCGCGCGAGGCCAGCTCCATCTTGTTCGGAGCGTATTTCTCCATGAACCGCTCGCCGTTGGCGTTGTAGAGGTGGGCGCCCTCTCCGCGGGCCCCTTCGGTGATCAGAAAGCCCTTGCCGGCCAGCGTCGTCGGGTGGTACTGGATCATCTCCATGTCCATCAACGTCGCCCCAGCCCGGTAGGCCTGGGCGATGCCGTCGCCGGTGCAGATCAGGGCGTTGGTGGTGGGGTGCCAGACCTGGCCGTTGCCGCCGGTCGCGAGGATCACCGCCTTGGCGCTGAACAGCTCCATCGATCCGTCCTTGATGTTGCGGGTGACCACACCGACGCAGTTACCGTCGTCGTCGATTGCCAGCGCCGTGGTGAACCACTCCTCATAGCGGGTGACTTCCTCGGAGTGCTTCATCAACTGCTCGTAGAGCACATGCATGATCGCCTGGCCGGTGATGTCGGCGACGTAGTAGGTGCGGGCTGCGGAAGCCCCCCCGAAGGCGCGGGTCCCGAGCTCGCCTTTCTCGTTGCGGTGGAAAGTGACGCCCAGATGCTCGAGGTGAAGCAGCTCCTCGGGGGCGGCCTTGCACATGATCTCTACCGCATCCTGGTCGGCCAGGTAGTCGGAGCCCTTGATCGTGTCGAAGGCGTGCGACTCCCAGGAGTCATCCTCTTGCAAGGCGGCGTTGATGCCGCCCTGGGCGGCGTTGGAGTGCGAGCGCACGGGGTGGACCTTGCTGATCACGCCCACGTCGACGCCCGCCTCGGCTGCGGCCAGCGCTGCGCGCTGGCCGGCCAACCCTGCTCCGATTACTAGTACGTCGTGGTTCGGCACCGCTGCGATCCTATACGTCGCTGCTTACCGCCCCGAGGCGGAAATCCGAGTCATGCAGCCGGGTTCAGGCGCCGGCGGCGGGCTGGCGCAACGCCCTGCCGACGGCGTCGGCGGTGAGCACGCCGCGCAGCCGGCCATCGGCATCCACCGCGGCAAGAGCTCCAAGTCGCCGCATGGCCTGGTTGGAGAGCACGGCCTCGAGCGGGCTGTCGACGCTGATCGATAGCCCTGCGCCCTCCGCTGTCGCCTGCCAGTCACCGAGCAGCGAGCCGATCGTAGTTTCGTCGCGCTCGGACTCGGGGACGTTCTCGGCCTGCTCGCTGGCGAGCACTCCGCTGAACAGGCCGTTCTCGTCGACCACCGGGAACCAGGGCCAGCGGTAGCGCAAAAAGTACTCGTCGATCGCGCGCTCCACCGGCAGCTCGGCCGGGATCGCGACCGGCTCGTTGTCCATCACGTCATAGACGTGCAGGCCCTCGATGCCCTTGGTGAACTCACTCTGCATCAACGCTCCGCGGGCCGAGCCGTTGAGCACGAAGCCGATCACGATCAGCCATAGCCCGTTGAAGACGCTGCCGCCGAGCACCAGCGCCAGGCCCCCGGCCATCATCAGGTAGGCGAAACCGCGCCCGAGGCCGGCGGCGAAGCGGGTAGCGGTGCGCCGGTCTCCGGTTCGCCACCAGGCGACTGCGCGGGCGATGCGGCCGCCATCGAGCGGGAAGGCCGGGATCAGGTTGAAGAGGAGGACAAGGATGTTGATGAACGCCAGGTAGGCGAGCATCGCTCCGACCGCCGAGGTGTTGGCGTCGGAGTTGGTCAGCATCGCCTCGCGAAAGTCGCGTCCGCCCTCGAGCGCGACGCCGGCCGCCACGCAAAGGGCCGCGATCGCGGCCGTCACCAGCGGGCCCGCGACGGCGACCTTGAACTCGGTGCCCGGCGAGTCGCTGTCGCGATCCATGCGTGCCACACCGCCGAACATCCACAGCGTGATCCCGGTGATGCCGATGCCCTTGCGCATCGCCACCAAGGCGTGGCCGAGCTCGTGCAGGAGAATCGAGGCGAAGAAGAGCAGGGCACTCGCCACCGCGAGCACGTAGGCGGTATCCCCGTTGCCGGGGCCGAGGACGTCCTTGTAGAAGCCCGACAGCCAGAGGATCAGCAGGAAGAGGACGAAGAACCAGGAATAGTCCACGCCGATCTGGATTCCCCTCACCCGCAGGAGCGTGATCGCGCTGCGATTCGGCATCGTCCAATGTTAGGCGCGGCGGACGGTCCGGCGCCGGATCAAACCGCGTTTACGTGGTGGCGCTCGATGATGCGGGTGAAATCGGTGCCGGCGGGCAGCGTGCCGAAGGCCTGGCCCCAGTCGCCGCCGAGGCGGCTGGCGCAAAAGGCGTCCGCCGCGGCCTCGTCCCCGAAGCGGACCATCAGCGAGCCCTGGAGGGCAAGCGCCATGCGCTCCACGACACGCCTGGCGCGCGCCTCGATCTCCTCCATGTCGGAGAGCTCGGCGCGCAGCGCGGTCAGCTCGGCCGCGACCCGCGGCTCGCTCGCTCCCTCGCTGACCTCGGCGAAGAAGCCTTCGAGGGCCTCGGGGCTCTTGATCATCGCCCTCAGCACGTCCAGGCACTGCACGTTGCCCGAGCCTTCCCAGATCGAGTTGAGCGGGCTCTCGCGGAACAGGCGGGGCAGGCCTGACTCCTCGACGTACCCGTTGCCTCCCAGGCACTCGAGCGCTTCGCCCGCGTGGGGTACCGCGCGCTTGCAGATCCAGTACTTCAGCACCGCATTGGCGATCCGCTTGAACGATTGCGCCCCACCATCGCCGTGGCCGGCTTCGTCGTAGGCGCGGGCGAGCCGCATCGCCGAGATCGTCGCCGCCTCGGATTCGACCGCCAGGTCGGCGAGCACGTTTCGCATCAGCGGCTGCTCGATCAGGGTCCTGCCGAAGGTGGAGCGGTGGGCAGCGTGATGAATGGCCTGCACGACCCCCGCCCGCATCCCGGTGGCGCCGCCGATCACGCAGTCGAGCCGGGTGTGGTTGACCATCTCGATGATCGTCCGCACCCCGGCCCCCTCCTCGCCGACCAGCTGCGCCCAGGCATCGTCGAACTCGACCTCGCTGGAGGCGTTTGAGCGGTTGCCGAGCTTGTCCTTGAGCCGCTGCAGGCGAAACGTGTTGCGCTCGCCGTCGGGCGTCCAACGCGGCAGCAGGAAGCAGGAGATCCCGCCGTCGGCCTGGGCAAGCACCAAAAAGGCATCGCACATCGGCGCCGACATGAACCACTTGTGCCCGGTCAGCTCGTACTCGGCGCCGGGGCCGCCGCCGTCCAGCGGCCGGGCCACGGTGGTGTTGGCCCGCACGTCTGAGCCTCCCTGCTTCTCGGTCATCCCCATCCCGAACAGGGCGCCGTGCTTCTCGGTCACGGGACGATCCCGCGGGTCATAACGGGTCGAGGTGATCAGCGGCTCCCACTGCTCGGCAATCTCGGGCTGGGCCCGCAGCGCCGGGATCGCGGAATAGGTCATCGAGATCGGGCAGCCGACGCCCGCCTCGGCCTGGGAGAAGCACATGAAGGAGGCGCCGCGAGCCACATGGGCACCGGCGACGGGGTCCCGCCAGGGCAGGGAGTGCAGCGCGTTGGCTACGCCGCGCCCGAGCAGCTCGTGCCAGGCGGGGTGGAACTCAACCTGGTTTACGCGGTTGCCGAAGCGATCGTGCGTCTTCAGCTTGGGTGGGTTCTCATTGGCCTGGACGCCCCAGCCCTGCAGGTCCTCCGAGCCGGCCTCGGCGCCGACCTTGGAGATCTGCGGCTCAGCCCAGTCGGCGCCCTCGCGCCGCACAGCCTCACCGAGCACCGTGTCTGCGCCATAGAGGTTGTAGCCAATGAGCGGCGGGGGCTGGTTGGCGACGTCGTGGGTGTGGATGCCTCGGGAGCGTTCAAGCGTGGACATGTGCGGGTTCCTTTCCGATTGCGCGAAGGCAGAAGGTGATCAGGGAGGCGATCATCGCCTCCGGGTCGCCCTGGTGGGCGGTGGGCGAAAGCGGCCCGACCAGCGACTCGCCGATCGCCCCGACCATCGCCGCGGCGGTGGTCTGGGGATCCTGGGCCGGAAGCTCGCCCGACTCGATTCCCTCGGTCAGGACGTTGGCCATCACGTCGCGGTAGCTCTGGCGGAAGATCAGGCGCTCGGCCTCGACCGCGGGGTCCACTGGCTCGGCGATCAGGGCGTAGGCGAGCCGGCGGCCGGCCAGTGCGCGGCGCGCGAAGGCCTCGATCGCCGACGCGGCCCGCTCGGTGACTGGGCGGCCATCGTCACGCCCGGCCTCCGCCATCGCATCGACCTCGCGCTGCGAGGCGCGGCGGAAGACCTCGGCGAACAGCTTGGACTTGGAGGGGAAGTGGCGGTAGACGGTGCCCGTCGCGACCCCGGCCCGCTCGGCGACGGCAGCCATCTGGGCGCCGGCGTAGCCGTCACGGGCGATCAGCTCGAGCGCGGATTCGACGATGCGCTCCCGCGTCGCCGCCTTCTGGGCCTCGGTGCGCTCGGTCGGCCGGTATGCCATAAAAGAAGTGAACCACGATTCACAGCTTGAGTCAAACGGCCGTCAGCACCACACTCGTTGTAGGGTCCGCGATCCTCGGTCGTCGGGGTCATGCAAAAGATCAAGGTCAAGAACCCGGTCGTCGAGCTCGACGGCGACGAGATGACGCGGATCATCTGGCACTTCGTCAAGGAGTCGCTGATCCTGCCCTACCTCGAGATCGACCTCGAGTACTTCGACCTCTCGATCGAGAACCGCGACACCACCGACGACCAGGTCACCGTCGACGCCGCCAACGCGATCAAGCAGCACGGGGTCGGCGTCAAGTGCGCCACGATCACCCCCGATGAGGCGCGGGTCGAGGAGTTCGGCCTGAAGGAGATGTATCGCTCTCCCAATGGAACGATCCGCAACATCCTCGGCGGGGTCATCTTCCGCGAGCCGATCGTGATCTCAAACGTGCCACGCCTGGTGCCGACCTGGACCAAGCCGATCGTGATCGGCCGTCACGCCTTCGGCGATCAGTACCGCGCCACCGACATGATTGTTCCCGGCGAGGGCAAGCTGACCCTCACCTATACCCCCAAAGACGGCTCAAAGGCGGTCGAGCTCGATGTCTATGACTTCCCCGGGGGCGGGGTGGCGATGGCGATGTACAACCTCGACGATTCGATTCGCGACTTCGCCAGAGCCTCGTTTCGCTATGGCCTCGAGCGTGAGTACCCGGTCTACCTGTCGACCAAGAACACGATCCTGAAGACCTACGACGGCCGCTTCAAGGACCTCTTCC
>JBHEMJ010000063.1:0-5333 GCA_046262655.1 Solirubrobacterales bacterium
CGCCGGATAGCGGCGCTGACGGTCAGCTCGAGCACTTCCCCCATCTATCGATCCACCAAACGAGTCTAGGCCTGCGGGGAAGGGACGCGGAAGGCGCCGTCGGCAGGATCGGGCGCCAGCTCGACCATTTCCTCGCGTGGATAGCTCGGCCGGGGCTGGTCGGAGCGCAGCACGTTCTCGAGCTGGACCACGTGGTCGGTGGGCTCGACACCGTCGAGATCGAGCCGTCCGATCATCTCGATGTGGTCGAGGATTTGGGAGAGCTCGGTGGTCATCCTCTCCAGCTCCTTCTCTTCGAGGTGCAGGCGGGCGAGGCGGGCAACGTGCAGGACCTGGTTGCGATCGATCACCTGCGTGATTCTAGGTTGGCACCGCCGCCGGCGGCGGCCGGCGCCGCGGCCGGCCGCGGGATGGTCTGGTGGACGGGGCCTGGGGATAGGATGCCGCCGCGATGAGTACCGAGCGCACCGAAAAGCTGGTCGTCCTCAACCTCCGGGTGCTGGCCCTCAGCTTTGCCGTGGTCGGCGCGTTGTTCATCGTCACCCCCGACGGCGTGCTGAACACGATCTCCGACCTCGGCGAGAAGATCGGCGATTTCTCTCGGGCGCCGGAAACCGACGAGAAGTTCTGGCTGGCCCTCGGCTTCGCGTACATGGTGGTGATAACCGGCATCTGCCTCATCGCCCAGAGGGATGTCGCCCGTCATCGGCCGATGCTTCTGGCTCTGGTGGCGGGCAAAGCGGCCTCTTCGGCGGCCGCCCTCGGCTTTTACCTGTTCGATGACGACGTCTTCATCTACTTGCTCAACTTCCTCGTTGACGGTTATTTGGCGGTCAATGTGTTCGTCCTCTGGCGCTTGGCTGCCAGGGTGGAGGCTGCGGCCCCCGGCTGACGGCGCGCGCCGGGGCTCACGCCTGCCGAGCAGCGCACGCTGCGGAGGATCTGTGAAGCCGTAGCCCCGGGCACCGACGGCCTGCCGGCCGCCGAGCGTGAGGTGCCCGCAGCCGCGGATATCGCCGCCTTCCTGGCGACCCTGCCACAGCGCACCCTGCGACTCCTCAGACTGGCTCTTCGGCTGTTCGAGCTGCTGCCCTTCCCCTGGCGCTTCAGCCGCATGAGTCTCGAGGCCCGGGAGCAGTACCTGGCCAAGCTCGAGCATTCGCGCTTTGCGCCCTACCGCGACCTGCTGCTGCTGGCCAAGACGCTGGCGATGATCGGATATGCCCGCGACGAGCGGGTACTGGCGCGGGTCGGCTACATGGGCAACTGCGCCGTGCGGCCGGGAAGCCCGTCCCCCCCGCCCGCGGCGCTGGGCGAGCTGGAGCCCCAGGGCCCGGTCGAAGAATGTGACGTCGTCATCGTCGGTTCGGGAGCCGGCGGCGCGATGGCAGCCACCCGTCTGGCCGAGGCCGGGCTTGACGTTCTGGTCTTGGAGGCCGGCCAATACTTCGACCACCGCACCTATCCCACCGACCCGCTGGAGGCCCTGCCGCTGCTCTACCGCGACAACGGAGTGACCATCGCCGACGGTCGGCCCTCGATCCCGATCCCGGTCGGGCGGGCGGTCGGCGGCACCACGGTGATCAACTCGGGCACCTGTTTTCGCGCCCCCGATCAGGTGCTCGCGGAGTGGCGTGACCACTACGGCATTCCCTGGGCGGCGAGCCTGGAGGAGGATTACGCCGACGCCGAGAGCACCATGCAGGTCAAGCAGCTCGACCACGTGTCGATCGGGCGCAATGGGCAACTCTGCGCCGAAGGCGCCGCCGCAATCGGCGCCTCGGGCGCGCCGATCAGCCGCAATGCCGGCGACTGCGTGCAGTGCAGCTCGTGTCCCGTCGGTTGCCCGATCGACGCCAAGCGCGCCATGCACGTCTCCTATCTGCCGCGCGCAGCCGCCGCCGGAGCCCGCATCCGCGCCGGGGTGGAGGTCGACCGGGTCCTGGTCGAGGGTGGCCGGGCGGTCGGGGTCGACGGCCGCGTGGTCAGCGCCACCGCACCCGACAAGGCCCCGGGCGGCGACGGTGACCCCTTCTCGCCGCTTCCGTTTCAGGTCCGCGCCAAGACGGTGATCAGCGCCGGCGGCGCCCTCGGCACGCCGGAACTGCTGTTGCGTTCGGGCCTCGGCGGCAAACACATCGGTCGCCACCTTCACGTCCACCCCGCGGCCTGGATCGGCGGCCGCTACGAGGAACCGGTGCGAGGCTGGGAGGGCGTCATGCAGAGCTACTACGTGGACCAGTGGCACCCTCAGGGACTGATCCTCGAAGCGACCTTCACGCCGCTGTCGTTTGGTGCCCAGTGGCTGCCCGGCGTCGGGGCCGAGCACCAGCGGCGGATCGCTGAGTTCGACCATCTGGGATCGATCGGCGTCCACCTCTCCGATCGCTCCGAGGGCCGCGTCGGCCTGCGCGCCGACGGCACCCTGCGCCTCAGCTACCAGCTGACCCGCGAGGAGGCGCGCAAGATCCACTTCGGGATCGCCCGCGCCGCAGAGATTCATTTCGCCGCCGGGGCGCGGGAGGTTTACCCGCAGGTAGGCCCGGTGGCGGTCATCCCCCGCGGCCGGCTTGCTGATTTTGAGGCGATCGAGTTGAAGCCGTCCGACCTGCGCCTCGAGGCCTTCCACCCGATGGGGACCGCGCGGATGGGTGCCGACTCCGGCTGGGGTGTCACCGGGCCCGACGGAGCCGTGCACGGCGTCGAGGGCCTCTATCTGGTGGACGCCAGCCTGCTGCCGAGCTCGATCGGAGTCAACCCGATGCTGACCATCCTCGCCGTTGCCTCGCGGGTCGCGCAGGGAATCGCGGAGCGCTCAACCTCGCCGGGAGGCACGGGCCAGCTCGCGGGCCAGGCTGGTGTCCCGGGCCCTTAGGGCCCACAGGGCGCCGAGCACCATCAGGGCCGCCATCGCGAAGGCGAGGAACAGGGGAAGATCGCGGCGGTAGCCGACCCCCTGGATCGTAATCGGTTCGATGATTCGGTAGCCGATCAGGCCCAACGCGACCAGGCCGAGGACCACGACGACCGCGGCGGCATCGAGCGGCAGGTTGGCCTTGGAGCCCCCCGCCACCACCGCTGCCGCGCTTAGCGCACCGGCGATGCAGGCGAGCAGTGCCCAATCGATCAGCCTGAAGGCGTGCCAGGCGTCCGGCGCGGTCTGGAAGCCGACGGCGTCGGCGGGGATGTCGGCGGCTGTCGGATGCTCGAACCAGGTCGCCGACATCAGGCCGAGCAGCGTCAGCGCCGCCACGGCGAAGACGATCTCCCCCGGCTTCAGTCGCTCGATGCTCATGGTCGAGCATGGCGGGCGGGCGGCTCACGGTCGAGCCACCCGCCCGTTGCGCTCATCGCGTTTCGGGGCTCCGGAGCCGGTCCCTTTCGCCCTGGAAGCTCGTCCCCTCTTCCTGCATGCCCATGTAGCCACCGTAGGTGACCGCGGCGGCGGAGAGCAGGCCGATGAATACACCGATCTTTCGCCCGATGTCCACATCCACGCCCGACGGCGCGCCGACGCCGTTGACCTCGAGGTTCGGAGGATCGATCAGACGGAACAGAATGAGAAGCACGGTCAGAGCGCCCAGGGCAGTCACCACTGCGCTCATTGCGACCGGTAGACCGGCGTCCCCTTCGCTGGCCGCCAGCAGTGCTGCGCCAATCGCCGCGACAGCGGTGAGGAAGATGATGATGTCGATGAGGCTGAACGACTCCCACGCGTTAGCTGCCGCATCCCCAACTCCGCTGGGCACATCGACGCCGTTAACACCGGTGATCTCAAACCACGAGAACAGCCACATGCTGATCAGCAGGATGACTCCTGCGATGCCGGCGATCTTCTCGCCCGTGTTGAGCCTGTTGAAGTCCATCTCATCCCTTCCAGCTCGTTGGACCCGCCAAGGCGCGTTCTGCTCGCCGGCGGGGCGGCTCGTTGAGCCTGCTCGGAATGTACAAGGCGGCGCGGTTGTCAGGTAGCCGCCAAAGCCCTGGCCGCCGCGGCGGTGTTCGAGAGCAGCATTGCGATCGTCATCGGACCGACACCGCCGGGCACCGGGGTGATCGCCCCGGCCACCTCACGGGCGGCCTCGAAGTCGACGTCCCCCACCAGTCCTTCCTCGAGGCGATTGGTGCCGACATCGATCACCGTCGCCCCGGGCCGGATCATCTCGCCCTTGATCAAGCGCGGCGAACCGGCCGCGGCGATCAGGATGTCGGCCCGGCGGCAGACCTCGCCGAGGTCGCGGGTACGGCTGTGGCAGATGGTCACGGTCGCGTGCTCGCCGAGCAGCAGGCTGACCAGCGGCCGCCCGACCAGATTCGAGCGCCCGACGATCACCGCCTCCGCCCCCTCGATCTCGGTGCCGGAATGTCGGAGCAGCTCGATCACCCCGGCCGGCGTGCACGAGACGAGCCCCGGCGTGCCGCGAGCCAGCAGCCCGGCGCTGACCGGAGTCAGCCCGTCGACATCCTTGGCGGCGGGGATGTGGTCGATGACCTGATCGCGATCGAGCCCTTCGGGCAGCGGCAGCTGGACGAGGATGCCGTTGACCTGGTCGTCGGCAGCGAGAGAGTCGACCAACTCGAGTAGCTCCGCTTGACCGGTGGAGGTGGGTAGCTCGTGGCCGATCGAGCGGATGCCGACCTCCTCGCACGCTTCGTGCTTGCGTCGCACGTAGATCGCCGAGGCCGAGTCTTCGCCGACCAGGACGGTCGCCAGGCCGGGCGCCGACGCCCCGGCGCCCACGATCTCCTCGACCTCCTTTGCGACACGGTCACGGACCTCTGCCGCCACCGCCTTGCCGTCGATGATCTTTGCGCTCATCGTGGACTCTCCCCGAGGGACCAGCCGCGATGATGAGGACCACGGTGGGGTCTCACCTCTTCTTCACCAGCGGCGCGTAGTCGGCCATCAGCTTCCGCTCCTCCCCGGAGAAGTTGACGACGAGCACCCCGCCGGCTTCGACCGAGGTGACCACGCCCTCGCCGAAGCTGGCGTGGATGACGTCGTCGCCGGTCGAGAAATCGGGGGCGCCGGCGTTCGGCTGCGGCCCCGAGGGGGCCGCGAGCCCCCCGCCCGTCCCCAGCGACCAGCCGGTCGAGGGGCTCGCCCCGACCGCGTCGCGGTGATGCTCGACCAGCTCGTCTGGCAGCTCGTCGAGAAAGCGGGAGGGCAGATTGCGCTCGGCGCCGCCGAACAGACGGCGCTCGCGGGCGCTGGTCAGGGTCAGCAGCTTGCGCGCCCGGGTCACTCCCACATAGGCGAGGCGGCGCTCCTCTTCCTCCTCCCCTTCCTCCAGGGCGCGCGAATGCGGGAACACCCCCTCCTCCAGCCCGAT
>JBHEMJ010000064.1:0-4220 GCA_046262655.1 Solirubrobacterales bacterium
GCACCGCATCGACCCCGGCATCGAGCTCCACGCCTCGCAGTCCCGGGTCGACCCACCGGACCCGCGGCTGGCCGATGACCCCGAGGTCATCCGCGCCGGGGACGGCGTCGTTCGCGTGCTCGGTACGGCCTGCGGGCTGGAGGTCGAGGGGTCGGGTTGGGTCGGTGCGTCGAGGCTGGTCGTCACCAACGCCCACGTCCTCGCCGGCGAGCAGGACACCACGGTGACCGCCCGCAGCGGTGCCACCCGATACGACGCGGTACCGGTGCACTACGACCCGGGCAACGACATCGCCGTGCTGCGGGTTCTCGGCCTGCAGGAAGACCCGTTGCCGCTGGCGGTCAGCCCGAAGGGCGGCACGGCCGGCGCCCTGCTCGGCTACCCCGACAACGGCCCCTTCTCGATCACGCCGGCGCGGATCGGGCCCACGGTGAGCACCGTCAGCCAGGACTCCTATGGCAAGGGTCCCTTGCGCCGGTCGCTCACCTCGCTGCGGGGCAGCGTTCATAGCGGTAACTCGGGCGGGCCGGTGGTGGACGCGGGCGGACGCGTCCTGGCAACCGTTTTCGCGGCCACCACCGGGGGCAGGCGGGGAGGCTTCGGGGTGCCCAACTCGGTCGTCGCCGACGCCCTGGCCGCCAGCGACGGCGAGGTCTCGACCGGCCCCTGCGCACGCTGAGTCAACCGGCCTCACTCCAACCTAAAGACCCGACACTTACGACCAGTAAGCTGGTTGTGAGAGATGTCTGACCGACGCACACAGCCGTCGGGTGGCGCCCCGCGCGTCGACCCGCACTACCACGCCGCGATCGAGCTGATCGGTCGTCGCTGGTCCGGGGCGATCCTGTTTGCCCTCGGCGACGGCCCGATGCGCTTCGCCGAGATCGTCTCCGCGGTGCCGAAGATGTCGGACCGGCTGCTCTCACAGCGGCTGAAGGAGCTCGAGTCCGAGGGGCTGGTCAAGCGCTCTGTCGAACCCGGCAGCCCGGTTCGCGTCAGCTATCAGCTGACCCGCAAGGGCAGCGCCCTCGGCCCGGCGATCTCGGAGCTGCGCAGCTGGGCACGCAGCTGGCACTCGGCCGGCTAGACCCCGGGGCCGAGCTCCGCCTGCAAAGCGCCTCTCATCGCCCCACGCCGCTCTATACCGGCGAGATGTGTGTTTACCCTCATGAAGATGGTTCTCCGACGCCCACTGGCCACGCTGGCCGCGGCGGGCGCGCTTGTCCTCGCGCTGCTCGGCGCCGGGACCGATAGCGCCGCCGCTTCCCCGGCCCAAGCCACCGCCAACCCGCTGACCGGCAACGGGATGTGGATTTGGTACGTGAGCCGCTCCCACGGCGGCAACGTGGACGCGATCGCCGCTCGCGCCCACCGCAGCAACATCACCACGGTTTTTGTCAAGAGCGGCGACGCGGCCAAGCCGTGGTCGCAGTTCAATCCGGGCCTGATCAACGCCCTGCACGCGCGCGGCCTGAAGGTCTGCGCGTGGCAGTTCATCTACGGCGTTCTGCCTTATGCCGAGGCCGACGTGGGGGCCGCGTCGGTCGCCGCCGGCGCCGACTGCCTGGTGCTCGACGTCGAGGGCCAGTACGAGGGCAAGTACGCCTCGGCGGACCGCTTCATGCAGAGCCTCCGGGCCCGGGTGGGCGCTGACTACCCGCTCGGCCTGGCTTCGTTTCCTTACACCGATTACCACCCTGCGCTGCCCTACTCGGTGTTCCTTGGCCCCAACGGGGCCCAGTACAACCTGCCGCAGATGTACTGGAAGGCGATCGGCACCTCGGTGGCGGCCGTCTTCGCCCACACCTTCCAGTTCAATCGCCCCTACGGGCGCCCGATCGCGCCGCTGGGCCAGACCTACGCGAACCCGAGGCCCAAGCAGGTGCGCAAGTTCCGGCGCTGGGCCCTTTCCTACAACTCGCTCGGGGTGAGCTGGTGGAGCTGGCAGTCGACCGGCAAGAAGCAGTGGCGGGCCCTGCGCGGCAACGTGGCGCCGCTCGGCGCGCCACCGGTGCTCTACCCGACCCTGACGGTCGGCTCCAAGGGCGACCTGGTGGTCTGGGCCCAGCAGCACCTCGACGGCGCCGGCTTCACCACTCCGATCGGCGGCATCTACAGCACCACCACGGCCGCCTCGGTCAGCTCCTTTCAAACCAGCCGCGGCATCCCCGCCACCGGCATCATCGATGCCAACACCTGGCCGGCGCTGCTGGCGGTGGCGCCGACCTACGTCGCCTGGGGCACGGCCGGCTATGCGCCGGCCCGCTCGGCGGCCGCCGGCGGTGGCATCATCGCCCCGGACTCCGCGGGCCTGCCGGCCGTGCGCGACGAGATCCCGGGGCCGCGTAGGCGCCGCTAGCCGCGCCCGCGCCGGCTGCGGCGCGTTTTTCACCCAGACGGCCCATCAAGCACCCCGCATCCGATCCGCGAAGCACCCCGCATCCGATCCGCGAAGTGAGGGCTACCAATTGCGCGGGTTGCCGGGCGGGATCTGGTCGCGGACCAGGCTCGCCTGGACCACCTCGGTCGGGAACGGCCCGGTCGTCAACCGGAATCGGTCGAGCTCTCCCGCGCCGAGCGCCTCGAATCCGGCCTCGACGATGCCCACGTAGCGGGCGATGATCACCGAGCCCGGCGGGGCTTCGGGTGCGAAATGCTGGGGGCGCTTGGCGGTGTAGGTGTAGACCCTCGCCGGCGGCTCGTCGCCGCTCGCCAGCGAGATCCGCTCGGCGACCTCGACCCGGTCATAGCGCACCTCGCGGCGGTCCAGCCGCTCCAGCTCGCCCTCGGCCAGCTCGACCAGGATGCCGTTGACGGGACCGGCTTCGTCCTCGCCCCCGGCTTCGACGTTGAGCCCGAGGACGTAGTCGGGCAGGCTGCCGTCGACAAGGGCGAAGGTCTTTTCGGCGGTGTGGTTGTCGCGCAGCAGCGACCAGCGCCGGCGCCAGCCCCGCAGCTCGGCCCGGAGCACCGTGTGCACCTCCCGCTCGAGGGTGTGCCCGAGACTTTCGCGGGCCACCAGCGATCCGTAGCCGAAGACCCAGGCGCGGGGCTCAGGCGGCGACGGCATCGGCGATTACCAGCTTGCCCTCCCGCCACTCCCAGCGCGGGCAGAGGCCCGCTTTGGCCGGACAGCCCGAGCACAGGGCCTCGCTCGGCTCGTGGGTGGCGCTGAACTCGTCCTCGGCTATTCGCGAGACCGCCTCATCGAGGCGCTCTCGCGCCGCCGCCAGCTGCAGCGGGCCGAACTCGTCGCGGACCGGCTGATCGGGACGCTCGAGGAAGACGAAGGCCGTCTCGGCGCGCTCTGCGCCGGCGGACGCCGCCAGCGCGTAGATGTCGCGCTGGGCCGAGTACTTGGCCTCGAGCAGCATCCGCGGCTCTCTGCCGTCGAGGCGGTTGGTCTTGTAGTCGACGACCAGCGGCGCGCCACCGGCTCGCCTGCCGAGGAGGTCGATCTGGCCGCCGATCACCGCACCGGAGCCGCCGCGCCCGGCGGTGAGGGCGAAGTCGACCTCGGCCCGCACCAGATCACAGTCGCGCTCGATCTCGCCGCGCAGATCCGACTCGGCCCAGCGGCCGATCACCGCCTCGAGCTCCTCGGCCTGCGCTTCGCCGGCCTCGAGGCCGTGCTGAAGCAGCGCCGCCTCGACCCGCGCCCGGTCAGGGCTCTGCCATTGGTGGCGGGCGCTCCACTCGAGCAGCGCGTGGACCGCGCTGCCCCGCGCCCGGGCCTCCGCAGAGCCGCCGGCACCGGGTCGGCCGGAGTCCTCAGGCAGGCCGAGCACCCGTTCGGCGTAGAAGCGAAAGCCGCACTCCTCATACTGTGCGATCGAGGTGTAGGAGAGCCGCGAGGGACGCACCAGTGCCGGTCCGGGGGCTTCTCGGACCAGCGGCGCCTCGATCGCCCGGCCATGCGGCTCGCCGGCGGCCCTGCCGGTGCGGCGCACCGACTGCGCCCAATCGGCGGTCGGCCGCGCCATTGAGACCGTCAGCCGGCCCGGTGGAACTGGGATCTCGAGCAGGTCGGCCACCGGCGAGCCTTGGTCGCCCTCCTGATCGCCCTCCAGCTCGAGGCCGTCCTCTCCGCCCAGCGGGATCTCCCAATTGCGCACCAGCCGCTCGGCGACCGAGATGCTGCGCGCGGGGTCTTGCTTGGCGACTGCGGTGGGGCTGACCTGGCCGGTCAGGATCAGCTTCTGCTGGGCGCGGGTCACCGC
>JBHEMJ010000065.1:0-5689 GCA_046262655.1 Solirubrobacterales bacterium
ACGGGGCGCCCGTAGCGCTCGACCAGCCGCGAGGCGACGATGCCCACCACCCCGCCGTGCCACCCCTCACCGGCGAGCACGATCGCCGGGGCGCGGCGCTGCTCGTCGTTCAGCTCACCGTAGGCGCGCACGGCGGCATCCATAAGGTCGCGTTCGGTGGCACGGCGCTCGGAGTTGGCGCGGTCGAGCTCCGTGGCAATCTCGGCCGCTCGCTCGGGATCCTCACTGAGCATCAGCTCTACGCCGGCGTCCGCACGGTAGAGGCGGCCCGCGGCGTTGATCCGCGGCGCGAGGCGAAAACCGAGGTCGGAGGCGCCGACGGCGGCCGGGTCGGTGCGCGAGACCGCCATCAGTGCTCGCAGCCCGGTCATCGCGCCGCGGCGCATCTCGGCGAGCCCGTGGCGAACCAGGCGCCGGTTCTCCCCCACCAGCGGCACCATGTCGGCGACCGTGGCCAGAGCCACCAGCTGCAGGTCCCCGGGATCCTCCTCGCCGGCGCCCGTACCGCGCCGCAAGGCCTGGGCCAGCTTGGCGGCGACGGCAGTCGCGCAGAGCTCGGCAAATGGATAGCCGGAGACGACCGGGTGCAGAATCGGGCAGTCGGGAAGCAGTTCCGGGGGTTGGTGGTGGTCGGTGACAATCGCCTCGATCCCGGCCTCGCGTGCGGCCTGCACTTCGCTCACGCAGGAGATGCCGCAATCGACGGTGACGACCAGCTCGGTTCCGCGCCGCGACAGCTCGGCGACGGTGGCCAGGGTCAGGCCGTAGCCGTCGCCGGCGCGATCGGGGATCAGCCAGTCACAAGACGCCCCCAGCTCACGCAGCGCGCGTACGAGGATCGCGGTCGAGCTGACGCCGTCTACGTCGTAGTCGCCGTGCACCGTTATCCGCGTACCAGCGGCGGCCGCCGACGCCAGGCGGGCGGCGATCTCCGCCATCGATTTGAACTCCAGCGGGTCGTGCGCTTCGGCAGCCTGAAGAAACTCGCGTGCAGCCTCGGGGGTGCGGTGTCCGCGGCGCACCAGCGTCACCGCGACGGGTTCGCTCAGCTGCAGAGCCTCGGCGATCGCTCGTGCCTCGCGATAGGAATATCGTTCCGCGACCAGCGCGCGAGCCCGATCTGGGGAAACCGCGGAGGGTTCGGCCACCATCCTGCCAGGCTAAGTCGGCCTCCCGACGGAACTACGCCCACGGTGCCTTCAGGCGGACGCTTCGCGTGCTTCCTGGCGGGCACCGATCGCATAGAGGACCGCCATCCCGATCAGGGCTCCCGGCACCGCGACGAGAACGGTGCCGATATCGGTGTCTCCCAATGACCTCCCCGAGGCGATCTGGGCAATCGCTCCACTGAGGATCGCCCCGGTCACCGATCCGAGGAAGGCCCCGACGATCCCACTCCAGAAGCGATCCGGCACAAAGACCGTGAAGTGCCAGAGTGCAACCCCCGTCGTCACCCAAACCAAGGCGGCCATCAGCGAGGCCTCCCGTGCTTGCGCTTGCGCTTCCCACTCCGCTTGCCGCCACGCTCAGCACGCATCCGCTCCAGGGCGGCCGCCGAAGCCTCACTCAGCTCCGGCTTCTCCGCCTCACCGTTGCCGATTGGCTCGCTCACCGGTGGGGCGGAAGGCTCGACTGCAGGCTGGGTAGGGCCAGGCTCAGCCGCCGTGGGGAGTGCCGAAGCAGGCGTGGCCGCCGGTAACGAGGCGGCCGGGCACGGTGCCCCGCCGAGTCGCGGTTCTTTCGAAGGCGGGGGGCCGTCACCGGCCGCCCCCGCGGCCCAGCCCTGATCCTCTCCCTCACCGGGAGACCCGTCGTCCACCCGCGCCACCAAGTTCTCCTCCGGGAACGCCGGCACGCGCCCCATCTGGGAGGCGATCCGGTCGCGGCGCCGGCGATAGACGGGCTCACGTTCCTTCCAGGCGGTGAGCACCGGCGAGGCGATGAAGATCGAGGAGTAGGTACCGGAGAGGATCCCGATCATCATCGCGAAGGCGAAGTCCTTCAGCGTGGCGCCACCGAAGAAGAGCAGCACGCCGACCAAAAAGACCGTGGACAGGCCGGTAATCAGGGACCGCGTCAAAACCTCGCTCATCGAGCGGTTGACGATCTGCGAAAAAGCGGCGCGCGGCAGACGCGGCACGTTCTCTCTGACCCGGTCGAAAACGATCACCGTGTCGTAGAGCGAATAACCGAGGATGGTCAAAAACGCGGCCACGGTGCCGCTGGTCACCTCCCTTCCCGTGAGGGAGTAGACGCCACCGGTGATGAGAACGTCGTGGACAACCGCGATCAGCACCGGCACCGCGTATTTGGGCTCGAATCTGAAGGCCACGTACCCGGCGATCACGAGCAGCGAGAAGATCAACGCCCGGTAGGCGTTGGTGGCGACCTGCGACCCGAAGGTCGGGCCGATCGACTGGCTGTCGAAACCGTCCTGCTCGAGTCCGAAGTTGTCTTGGAGTGAACGCTGGACCTTGGGAATCGCCTCTGGCTCGAGGTCGCTCTGGATCTGGACCACGTTGTCGCCGAAGTTGTCGTCGGTGACCTGCTGCACCTCGGCCCCGCCGGCTCCGGCGGAGTCGAGCGCCTTGCGAACCTCGTCGACGCTGGGATCCTTGACCAGCGAGGCCTTGATCCGGGTGCCGGACTGGAAATCGATACCGAGGTTGAGCTGCTTGGTCGAGAAGGCGATCGCGCCGACCGCGATGATCACTCCAGAGATCGAGAAGAACCAGCGGCTGGCGCCCATGAAGTCGAAGTGCCAGCGGACCCGCTCCTCGGTGGTCGCCCCGAGCAGCTTCCCCGAACGCAGGAAGCGGGAGCGACCGAACAACCCGAGGAACGCCTGGGTGAAGACCACCGCCGTGAACAGGGAGACGATGGTGCCGACGCCGAGCACGAAGGCAAATCCCTTGACGCCGGCGGTGGCGAGCACAAACAGGATGAACGCCGTGATCAGGGTGATCACGTTGGCGTCGACGATCGTCGCGATGCCCTTGCGATAGCCGGTGGCGATCGCCGAGGCCATCGACTTGCCGGCCCGCGCCTCCTCCTTGATGCGCTCGAAGATGATGATGTTGGCGTCGGCCGCCACCCCGATAGTCAGGATCAACCCGGCGATGCCCGGCAGGGTGAGCGTGATCGGGATCAGCTTGACCAGGGCGAAGAAGAAGATGGCGTAGACGATCAGCCCAACGCCGGCGACAAAGCCGAGGAAGCGGTAGTAGAGGAGCAGGAAGACGAGGATCAGCGCCAGTCCGATCAGACCCGCCTTCAGACCTTGGTCGAGGGCCTGCTGCCCGAGCGTGGCCGAGACCGTCGACTGACTGATCAGTTTCAGGTCGATCGGCAGGGCACCGATCTTCAGGAACTCGGCCAGGTCGTTTGCCTCCTGGATGCTGTCGAGGCCGGAGATCTGCGCCCCCGTGCGGCCGTCGATGCCATCGGGATTCTCGCCGTAGTCGATGATCGGCCGCGAGACGATTTCGTTGTCGAGGACGACGGCGAAGTGGCCGGACTGCTGGGCCGAGGGCACCCCCGGCACCGCCTTGGCAAGACCGCGCTGGGCAATCGCGCGGGTTACGTCCTGGAACTTCTGGCGGCCGTCGCCGCCGAAACTGAAGGTGACGATCGCGCCGCTGTTGTCGGTGTTCGGCTGCGGATCTTTGAGGTCGGTGCCGGACAGCGCAGGCCGGTCGTGGATCACGTACCAGCGGTCGGGGTCGCCGGAGCTGTTCTTCTCGGCGCGAACCACGAGCGTGCCCTGGGGCACGGTCAGCACCTCGCTGCCGGCGGGCATCTTCTGCTCGGGCTGGTCGACCAGGAGGTCGGCCTTGTCGGTCTCGGGACCGGCGATCAGCTGCTGGCTGCGCTGGCCGAACAGGTAGTAGTGCTCGCCCGAGGTGCACCCCTTGCACTCCGGGGGCTGGGTGGACGCGAATTCGACCGCGTCGAAGAGCCGGGGGAACGGGGACTCGGTGGGATTGCTCACCCCGTCCTTGGCAATTACGTTGGGTTCCCAGTCATAGAAGTAGAGCTGGGCCGTGGTACCGACCTGCGCGATGGCTCGATCGGCGTTCTGCACGTCGGGCAGACCGACCGAGATCTGGTCGGCGCCGACCTGGGCGATCTCGGGCTCGGCGACGCCGAGCTTGTCGGTGCGCTGGCGGATGATTTCGATCGAGCGCTTGATGTCATCCGAGGTGACGGTCGGCGTCTGCGGCGTCGGCCGGCCCTGGTAGACGAGCTCGGTGCCGCCGCGCAGGTCGAGCCCCAGGCGGGTCGGTTTGGCCGCGATCACCGCCAGCGAGGCAGCGAGCAGGCCCAGCACGAAGAGCAGGATGAACAGGTTGCGGCGGCGATCACCCATCCGGGCTACTCCGGAGTCAGCACGAGCAACAGCCCGCCGTCGTCGTCGTAGGCGGGAAAGACGTCGGCGGTGGCTTCGGCCGGCAGGTCGCCCTCGGCATTGACCGAGACCCGCTTGCCGAGCGAGCGCACGCCCCATTCGAGTGAGGTATCGATCGGGTCGTTGTCGCCGTCCTGGCCCGTGTCGACCGGCCGGGTTCCCGCAGCCCCGTCGATCCACTGCAGGCCGAGGACCTCCTTTACGGGTCGGCCGATCACATCCTCGTCCTTGAGCCCGGTCAGCTCGAAGGCGCCCTTGCCGAGGTCGAGGACGCGCGCCTGCTGATCCAGGGTGAAGAAGGCCGCGCCGGGAGCGGGCATGTAGTCATCGAGCAGCTCGAAGAGAAATCCGAAGCCGCACTTGGAGCAGCTTTTTGGGCGAGTGGAAAAACCCGCCGTGCGTTCACCGCTCAACTCTCTGTGCCCACAGTTGGGGCAGATGAAATAAGGCATCCCCACCAAGGCTAGCCGACCGCCTGAATGTCGGCTAAGCCCACAAACGGTGGAGGCGCACGCCTCAGAAGAGGCTGGCGCTGCCTTTGGGCACCGGTAGCCCGAGGTGCTCATAACCGCGCTCGGTCAGCACTCGGCCTCTGGCGGTTCGCTTGATCAAACCCTGCTGGAGCAGGTAGGGCTCGAACACGTCTTCGATGGTGTCGGGCTCCTCCCCGGCAGCCACCGCCAGGGTCGAGAGCCCCACCGGACCGCCGCCGAATTTGCTCGCGATCGAGTCCAGCAACTGGCGGTCGTGACGGTCCAGCCCCGCGGTATCCACCTCGAGCATCTCCAGCGCCTGATCGGCGATGGCGTCGTCGATGGCGCCCGTGCCACGCACCTCGGCGAAGTCGCGGACGCGGCGCAGCAGCCGGTTGGCGACCCGCGGCGTCCCGCGCGCGCGGGAGGCGATCGCGGCGCTGCCGGAGTCGGAGATCTCGATATCCAGGATTCCCGCCGAGCGCCGCACGATCCGCGCCAACTCCGAGGCGTCGTAGTGCTCGAGGCGGTGGCAGACTCCAAACCGGTCACGCAACGGCGTGGTCAACAGGCCGGTTCGGGTTGTCGCCCCGATCAGCGTGAACTCGGGCAGGTCGAGGGTCACGGTCCTGGCCCCCGCCCCCTGGCCGAGAACGACGGGCAGCCGGCGGTCCTCCATCGCCGGGTAGAGGGTCTCCTCGACGGCCCGCCCGAGCCGGTGGATCTCGTCGATGAAGAAGACCGAGCCGGGCTCGAGCGAGGTGAGAAAAGCGGCGATGTCGGCCTTTCGCTCGAGCGCCGGGCCGGC
>JBHEMJ010000066.1:0-8704 GCA_046262655.1 Solirubrobacterales bacterium
AACCCCGAGGAGTGGGGAGGGGAAACGGTCTACGTCGATGTCTCGGCGAAGACCAAGGAGGGCCTCGACAACCTGCTCGACATGATCCTGTTGGTCACCGAGCTCGAGGAGCTCGGCGCCAATCCCGACGCGCCGGCGACCGGCGCTGTGATCGAGGCCGAGCTAGACCCCGGCCGCGGCCCCGTCACCGGCGTCCTGATCCAGCGCGGCACCCTGCGGGTGGGTGACGCGGTGGTCGCCGGGTCGCAGTGGGGCAAGGTGCGGGCGATGCTCGACCACACCGGCGAGCGGGTTCCCGAGGCCACGCCGGGAACGCCGGTCGAGGTGCTCGGATTCGATGGCGTCACCGAGGCCGGGGAAACCGTCCAGGTGGTCGAGGGCGAGCGCCAGGCTCGCCAGCTCGCCGGCGAGCGCGCCAATCGCCTCAAGACCGAGGCGCTGGCGCGGCGCTCGGCCCGCAAGGTCACTCTCGAGGAGGTCTTCTCCAAGGCCCAGGAGGGCGATCTCAAGGAGCTCAACATCGTGTTGAAGGCCGATGTCTCGGGATCGCTGGAGGCGCTGCAGGACGAGATCGCCAAGGTGCCCCAGGAACAGGTCGGTATCAACATCATCCACTCGGCCACCGGCGGCATCAACGAGTCCGACGTGATGCTGGCCTCGGCCTCGAACGCGATCATCATCGGCTTCAACGTGCGCCCGCTCGCCGACGCGCGCCGCCTCGCCGAAGCGGAGGGCGTCGATGTGCGCACCTACGAGGTGATCTACAAGGTCACCGAGGATCTGCGCAACGCGATGGAGGGCCTTCTCGAGGCCGTCGACGTCGAGGAGGCGCTCGGTCAGGCCGAGATCAAGGAGACCTTCAAGGCCTCCAAGGTCGGCCGCATCGCCGGTGTTCTGGTCACTGACGGCAAGGTCCTTCGTACCGCCGGGGTTCGCCTGGTGCGCGACGGGACGATCATCTGGAACGGCAAGCTCGGCTCGCTGCGGCGCTTCAAGGAGAACGTCCAGGAAGTCGAGGAGGGCCTCGAGTGCGGCATCGTGCTGGAGGGCTACGCGGACGTCAAGGAAGGCGACGTGCTCGAGTTCTTTGAGACCAAGCAGGTCGAGCAGACGCTCGCCTAAGCGTCTTGGCGGCCGCTTTTGTCTGTCTGATCGAGGTCGAGTTGGTGTTTGAGGCCCATGACCTCAAGCAGAAGCGCAAGCTCCTCAAGTCGCTGAAGGAGGGGCTGCGCCGGCGCTTCGGCGCTGCGGTGGCCGAGATCGACCACCACGACAAGTGGCAGCGCGCCTCGCTGCTCTGCGCCCTGGTTGGTGATCGTCAGATCTCCGACCGCGCCGACGGGCTGCAGCGCTTCGTCGACAGCCGCTTTCCCGATGGCTGCCGGTTCGAGCGCAGGGTGCTGAGCCTCACCGATCTCAGGGGTTGACTTCGAGAGAGAAGTGTCGTGCTTTGCGGCGGGCGCCTACCCTGCCTTAGCTATAGTCGCCCCGCGTGGCCACCAGCGGCCGGATGCGGCGCGTCAACGAGTTGATCCGCGAGGTCGTGGGCGCCGCGATCTCCACCGATCTGAAGGATCCCCGGATCGGTTTCGTAACCGTGACCTCCGTCGAGACATCCCCAGACCTGCAGAGCGCCCGCGTATACGTCAGCGTGCTGGGCGAGCAGGCCCAGCGCGAGGCGAGCCTGGAGGGCTTGGCCTCCGCCCATGGGGTACTGCAAGCCCGACTGGGGCGGGAGCTGCGCATGAAGCGCACCCCCACGCTCACCTTCCATTACGACGACACGATCGAGAAGGGCATCCGAGTCTCCAAGCTGCTGGAGGAAGAGTGAGACCCCGGTCGGTGCAGGAGGCTCTGTGATGAGCGCCGGCGCCGTCGCCACCGAGCTCGAGCAGGTCGCCGAGCAGATCCGCTCGGGTGAGCGATTCCTGTTGACCACCCACGAGGGCCCCGACGGGGACGCACTCGGCTCACTGCTCGCCATGCACCAGGTGCTGGGAGCGCTGGGCAAGGACTCGGTCATGTTCCTGGCGGCCAAGGAGTTCCCGCTGCCCATCGAGTACCGCTACCTGGCCCTGGAGGAGGTCTTCCACGAGCCCCCGGCCGACCTCGCGGATCGTACGGTGATCTTCCTCGACTGCGGCAACATCGACCGTATGCCGGTGGACTTCCTCCAGCAGGGCGGGATGCAGGTGCTCAACATCGATCACCATCACGACAACACCCGCTTCGGGACCGTCAACCTGGTCGACGTCGAGGCCTCCTGCACCGCCGAGATCGTCTACGAGTTGCTCGGCACCCTCGGGGTCAGCCTGACCCCGGGAATCGCCAGCGCCCTCTACGTCGGGCTGATCACCGACACCGGGCGCTTCATGTACGCCAACACCGACGAGCGCTCGCACCGAGTGGCGGCCGAGCTGATCGAGGCCGGGGTGGACGTCCACGACCACTTCCGCCGCCTATATGAGCACGTGCCGCTGGCCAAGCTGCAGCTGATCGCGCGGGCCCTCGGCAATATCGAACTCGCCTGCGATGGGCAGATCGCGGTCACCTACATCTCGGAGGCCGACTACGAGGCGGTTGGCGCCAGCGAGGAGCTGACAGAGGGCGTGATCGATTACGTGCGCTCGATCGAGGGAATTCGCCTCGCCGCTGCGATTCGCGACACAGGGGCGGGATCCAAGAAGGCGCGCAAGGCCAGCCTGCGCTCCTCCGACGGCACCATCGACGTATCCGAGATCGCGCGCAAGCAGGGGGGAGGGGGGCACGCCCGCGCTGCCGGCTTCTCCACCGACGAGACCTACGAATCGGTCGTCGAGTACATCTGTCAAGAGGTCAACCGACAGCTTTGACGGTGGCCGAGGCCGCTGGCACCGATGAGGCGGGCCTACTGCTGGTCGACAAGCCGGCGGGCATCACCTCCCACGACGCGGTCGCGCGTATCAAGCGCCGGCATGGGCTGAAGAGCGGCCACGCCGGCACCCTGGACCCGTTTGCCACCGGGTTGCTGCTGGTCCTGCTCGGCCGCGCGACGAAACTGCAACGCCATCTGATGGCGCTGCCGAAGACCTACCTGGCGACGGCTCGCCTGGGCTGGCGTTCGAGCACCGGCGACCCCGATGGCGAGCTGACTGAGACCGGTGACATCCCCGCTTCGCTGGAGTTGCCGACCGGAATAGTGCGCCAGCGGGTGCCGATGACCTCGGCCGTGCGGGTCGGCGGTGAGCGCCTCTACAAGAAGGCGCACCGCGGCGAAACCGTGGAGACCCCGGTGCGCGAGGTGGTGGTGCACCGGGCCCAGCTGCTCGGTGCAGACGGCGGGCGGGCCACGTTCGAGATCGAGTGCTCGAGCGGAACCTACGTGCGCACATTGGTCGAGAGCTTGGGCGACGCCTATTGCGAGAGCCTGCGGCGTACCGAGATCGGACCGTTCCGGGTGGAGGATGCCGGCGAGGAGGTGCTCGGGCTCGAGTTGGTGGCGGCACTGGTCCCCGAGGCGGTGATGCGACGATGAGCGGCAAGATCAAGGTCACCTCGCTACCCCACGCTGAACCGGACCGGGAGCGCCATGTCGCGATTGGCACCTTCGATGGCGTCCACCTCGGCCACCGGGCGGTGATGGAGGACGCTGACACGGTGCTCACCTTCGAGCCGCACCCACTCAGCGTCCTCAACCCGGCGGCCGCCCCGAAGTTGATCACGCCGTTCGAGATCAAGCGCGACGTGATCGAAGGTCTCGGGGTGGAGGAGCTGGTCGTAATCCCATTCGACAAGGAATTCGCCGCCAAGCCCGCCGAGGAGTTCTGTACAGACGTATTGATCCGCCGCCTCGGCGCCAAAAAGGTGTCAGTCGGCGAGAACTTTCGCTTTGGCGCCAAGGCCAAGGGCGACCCGGAGATGCTCGCTTCCCACAAAGAGTTCGCGACCAGGGTCGTGCCCCTGGTCGAGGTCGACGGGGAAACGATTTCCTCGACCCAGATCAGGGCCCTGATCGCGGCCGGCGAGGTCGATCTCGCCCAGCGCTTTCTCGGCGCGCCGGTGATGTATGAGGGAGAAGTCGTGGGCGGCGACCAGCGCGGGCGCGAGCTCAGTTTTCCGACCGCGAATATCGTGCCCGACGATTCGCTCGCCGTCCCCGGCCACGGCGTCTACGCCGCCTTCGCCGATGGGCACCCCGCGGCGGTCAACATTGGCATTCGCCCGACCTTCGAAAGCGGGCGTGGGCTGCTGATCGAGGCCTACCTGCTCGACTTCGACGCCGACCTCTACGGTCGCATTTTGAGGGTCGCTTTCGTCAAGCGCCTGCGCGGTGAGAGGCGCTTTGCCAGCGTCGAAGAGCTGATCGCTCAGATGAATCGCGACGTCGCTGAGGCCCGCGAGGTCTGTGCTAGCTTCAACCGCTAGCCGCGGGCTTGTTGCCGCGGCGGACCCGTATTCAAAGATGCCGCTGACCAAGGAAAAGAAGGCCGAGCTGGCGGCCAAGCATGGCCGCGACGCCAACGACACCGGTTCCGCCGAGGTCCAGGTCGCGATGCTCACCGAGCGCATCAACGAGCTCACCGAGCACTTGCGCTCGCACAGCAAGGACCACCACTCCCGGCGCGGCCTGCTGATGATGGTCGGCAAGCGCCGCCGCCTGCTTCGCTATCTCGAGCGCCACGACCTGGAGCGCTACCGCGCGCTGGTCGGCGAGTTGGGCTTGCGCCGCTAGTGCCCCGCAGCCGGCCGTAATCGAATCACCGACCGCGGCACCCCAGTTCACCTGGCCGGGGTCCATCTGTAACATCGGCCGGGACAGAGAACCGAGAGTTCTGAAAATAGGAAGCCGTCAACCGGACGGCTGAAGGAGAAAATTTATGAGCATGTTTGACGTTACCCGCGTCTCGGTCGAGATCGGCGGTACCGAGATTTCGTTCGAGACCGGAAAGCTGGCCCGCCAGGCGAGCGGATCGGTGGTGATTCGCGCCGGCGACACGATGGTGCTCGGCACCGCGACCGCCGGCAACGACCGTGATGTCGACTTCCTACCGCTTACGGTGGATGTCGAGGAACGCCACTACGCGACGGGCAAGATCCCAGGGTCGTTCTTCCGGCGCGAGGCGAGGGCGGGCGAGAAAGCCACCCTCACTGCGCGCATGATCGACCGGCCGATCCGGCCCCTGTTTCCCAAGGGGTGGCACCGCGAGACGCAGCTGGTCTCCCAGATCATGTCCGTCGATCACGTCAACCCCTACGACATTCTCGCTATGAACGGGGCCTCGGCCGCGCTCGCAGTCTCCGAGATCCCGGTCGCCAAGCACGTCGGCGCCGTTCGCATCGGCAAGCTCGAGGGCGACTTCGTCGTCAACCCCGACGAGGAGCGCCAGGAGGAGCTGGAGCTCGACCTGATCGTCGCCGGCACCGACGAGGCGATCCTGATGGTCGAAGCGGGTGCCCAGGGCGTCAGCGAGGAAGAGATCCTCGACGCCCTCGACATCGCCCACGGCGAGATCAAGAAGCTGACCGCGACGATCTCCGAGTTGCAGGAGAAGGCCGGCAAGCCGAAGCTCGAGATCGCCGCCCCCGAGATCGACGAGACGCTGATCGACCAGGTCGCCGCTGAATTCGGCGCCAAGCTCGACCAGGCCACCCAGGTTCAGGCAAAGCTCGAGCGCCAGGACGCGATCGACGCGGTCGAGGCCGAGGTGCTCGCCAAGCTCGCCCCCGCTCCCGAGGGCGACGACGAGGAGTCCGCGGCTCGCCACGCCGAGGTCAAGACCGCATTCGCCAAGCTCGAGAAGGACAAGATCCGCAAGCGAATCGCGGTCGACAAGAAGCGACCCGACGGTCGCGCCGCCGACGAGATCCGCCCGATCGAAACCGAGGTCGACGTGGCTCCGCGAGTGCACGGCTCCGCGCTTTTCACTCGCGGTGAGACGCAGATCCTCTCCAACGTCGCTCTGGGCACCACCCGGATGGACATGAAGGTCGACAACCT
The DNA here is from genome assembly GCA_046262655.1 of Solirubrobacterales bacterium. Taxonomy (GTDB): domain Bacteria; phylum Actinomycetota; class Thermoleophilia; order Solirubrobacterales; family 70-9; genus JBHEMJ01. The sequence goes on from JBHEMJ010000066.1 coordinate 5,978, forward strand.
CGGCTTGCAGACGACCAAGACGTTCTGGCACCACTACAATTTCCCGCCATTCTCGGTCGGGGAGGCGGGCTTCATGCGCGGACCCAAGCGGCGCGATATCGGCCACGGCGCGCTCGCCGAGCGCGCCCTGCAGGCGGTGATTCCCGACCAGGAGGAGTTCCCTTATGTGACCCGGGTCGTCTCCGAGACCCTCGAATCCAACGGCTCCTCGTCGATGGGCTCTGTCTGTGCCTCGGCGATGGCGCTGGAGGCCGCCGGCGTGCCGATCTCCGCACCGGTCGCCGGAGTGGCCATGGGCCTGATCAAAGAGGGCGATGACTACATCGTGCTCACCGACATCGCCGGCGTGGAGGACCACCTCGGCGACATGGACTTCAAGGTCGCCGGCACCGCAGAGGGCATCACCGCTCTGCAGATGGACATCAAGATCACCGGCGTCACCATGGAGATCCTCAAGGATGCGCTCAGCCAGGCCCATGCCGGGCGTCAGTTCATCCTGGGCAAGATGGCCGAGACGATCTCCGAGCCGCGCTCGGAGATGTCGCAATTCGCTCCCAAGATCGAATCGATCAAGATCGACCCCGAGAAGATCGGGGCCGTGATCGGCAAGGGCGGCGAGACGATTCGCGCCCTGTGCGAGCGCTACGAGGCCGAGATCGACGTCGAGGACGACGGCACAGTGCGGATCTACGCACCGAGCGGCGAGCTGGTCGACGCCTGCGTGGCGGAGATCGATGCGATGACCCGCGAGGCCGAGATCGGCGACCGCTATCAGAGCGCCAAGGTGGTGAAGACGACCACCTTCGGCGCCTTCATCGAGCTGACCAAGGGAACCGACGGCCTGCTGCACATCTCCAACGTCAAGCCCGGCGAGCGCGTCGAGACCGTCGAGGACGTCCTCGAGCAGGGCACCGAGATCGACGTCACCGTGGTCGAGGTCGACAAGGAGCGGGGCCGCATCGGCCTGCGGCTCACCGCCGATCCCGACGTCGAGGGCAAGAGCGCCGAGGAGCTGGCTTCGGTGGGCTCCAGCGGCGACCGTGGCCGTAACGGCGGCGGTGGCCGGGGGCGCGACCGGGGTCGCGGCGGCGACCGGGGCGGCCGCGGCGGCGACCGCGGTGGGCGTGACCGGCGATAGCCGGTCGCTAGCCTCGTAGCCAGCTTGCCTGACGAGAACTCACAGATCACCAAGCTTGCGAGCGGCATCAGGGTCGTCACCGAGGCAGTCCCCTCGGTGCGATCCGTTGCCCTCGGGCTTTGGGTGGGAACCGGGTCGCGCAACGAGTCGCGCGAGCAGGCCGGTGTCTCGCACTTTCTCGAGCACCTGTTGTTCAAGGGAACCGAGCGCTACTCGGCGGTCGAGCTCAATGAGGAGTTCGACTCGATCGGAGCCGCTTTCAACGCGGCGACGAGCAAGGAGACCACTCACGTCCACGCCCGTTTCCTGGACCAGCACACCGAGCGCGCTTTCGACCTGATGGCGGAGATGCTGCTCGAGCCGACCTATCCGGAGAACGAGGTGACGACCGAGCGCCAGGTCGTGATCGAGGAGATCGCGATGTATGAGGACGAGCCACAGGACAAGGTCCACGACGTGCTCGACGAGGCGATCTTCGGTACCCACCCGCTCGGTGCCCGCATCATCGGCTCCGCCGATGTGATCGGCTCGATCCCGATCCCCGACATTCGCGCCTACCACGATGCCCGCTATGTCGGCTCCAACATCGTGGTCGCGGCCGCCGGCAACCTCGACCATGAGGAGATCGTCGCCCTGACCGAACGCCTGATGGAGTCCGGAGCGCCCGACCCGGCGCCCGCCGGCCACGCCGGTGAACAACCGCCGGCGCAGGGGGGGAGCGGAGCGGAGGAACCACCGGTTGACGCTTCGCGGATCGGCTTTCAGTCCAAGGACACCGAGCAGTACCACCTCTGCCTGGGCGGGCCCGGCATCGCCCGCGACGATGACCGGCGCTTCGCCCTGCGCGTCCTCAACACGATCTTCGGCGGTTCCAGCTCCTCGCGCCTGTTTCGCGAGATCCGCGAGAAGCGCGGCCTGGCTTACGCGGTCGGCTCCTACACGGACTCCTACCGCGACGCCGGCATGGTCGCGCTCTACATCGGAACTCGCGAAGACAACGTGAAGGAGGCCTTCGAGGTGACCGGCACCGAGCTGCGCCGCCTCGCCGGCGAGAGTGTGAGTGACGAGGAGCTGACCCGGGCCAAGGAGAGCGTCAAGGGCCGCTTGGTGCTGGCCCAGGAATCGACCGCTGCCCGAATGTCGCGCCTGGCCGTTGCCGTGCTCTTCGATCTGCCGATCCTCAGCCTCGACGAGATGATCGCCAAGATTGACGCCGTCACTGCCGGTCAGATTCGCGAGATCGCCGGCGAGCTCTATGCGCCGGAGCGCTTTTCTGCCGCCTGTATCGGCCGCGACGAAGGCAGCTTTCGCGAGGCGCTGGCACCGGTCAGCGAAGCGCTGGCCGCCTGAGATCTACCGGCGCCGCTCGCATAACCGGCATCGTTTGGCCCTGCCGGGCGCGCGTTCGACGGGGGGGGATGCTAAGAACACGTTGTGGCCGGCGAGCGGATCAAGGTTGTTGTCTCCGGCGCGGCCGGGAAGATGGGGCAGGCGGTGGTCGAGGCGGTCGAGGGGGCCGATGATTTGGAGCTGGTGGCGAAGGCGGACCCGGCTCTGGGCCGGCCGCTGGACCAGGTGCTGGAGGGGGC
>JBHEMJ010000067.1:0-5543 GCA_046262655.1 Solirubrobacterales bacterium
GAAGAAGGTGTTGTCGCGAAGCTCGGTGACCGAGACCTTCTCGCACTTGGCGTCCATCTGATCGAGCAGCTCGCTGAGCAGATCGTGAGTCATCGGGCGCGGGGTGCTGTTGCCCTGCAGCTTCATCAGGATCGCCGCTGCTTCGGGGTGACCGATCCAGATCGGCAGGAACTTGTTGCCGTCGACCGTCTTCAGCAGCACGATCGGCTGCTTGCCGACCATGTCGAAGCTGACTCCATAGATGGTCATGCGCTGCATGGCGGTCTCCCGGCTAGGGGCATCGAAGGATTATAGGTCTGGCTCTCATCCCCTCCCGCGGGCGCAGCCGCGCCGCGACACCATGGCCGCATGGTGGGAGAATCGAGTCGTGGTCAGCTGCAGCCGCCAGCAATTCATCGAAGCGCCCGTCGCCCGCGTCTGGGAGCTGACATCGGACCCGGAGCGGCAGACCGAGTGGTGGCCAGACACCCAGGTCTTCGAATGCGAGGGTGAGCGACTCGAGACCGGCTGCCACGTCCGCAGCGTGGCTTCGCGGCCCTGGCCGATGGGCGACCTTGAGACGACTTTGGAGGTGGGCAAGCTGCTGCCCGGCAAGGAGGTCCTGATTCGCTGCATGGACACGGGCACCTACATCCGGTCGGTCCTGACCGAGGCCCAAGGCGGCACCTTCATCGAATGCGAAGCCGGCAACGACCCCAAGACCCTGCAGATGCGGGTGGTCGATGCAACCGTGGGCAAGCGCCTTTTCTCGCGCTGGGTGGATCACGCGCTGGCGAACATCAAGTCCGCCGCAGAGTCCACCCCGGCGCGGCCCTGAGACCCGACGGGTTGGCGGATCAGCCGCGCCTGCCGGGGCCCGGCAGGCTGCCGGCAAGACCTCGGTGTCCGCTTCCCATCGGCCAAGCCAGTGGGCGATCCTGGATTCGAACCAGGGACCTCGTCCTTATCAGAGACGCGCTCTAACCAACTGAGCTAATCGCCCGCGGCGCAGGATGTTAGCGACGCCGCGGTCGCGTCTTTCCCGCGCATACCACCACACCTTCAGCGCCGCAGGCGGCGGGCCAGGGAGCGCAACTCGGCGAGGTCGTCGAACTGCAGCTCGGCGCGAATTCCGCCCCTGGCGGAGCGGACCCTGACGTCCGCTCCGAGGGCGTTGCCGAGCTCCTCTTCGGCTTCGGCCAGGGCGGCGCGCTCGTCGGGGCCGGGGCCTCCGGTGCGCCGTTCGGGCGGCGGAACGGCGGCCGCCTTGACCCGGCGCTCGGTCTCGCGCACCGACCAGGCGCCCTTGGCGGCGGCCCGGGCGAGCTTGCGGCGAGCGGCCTGGTCGCGGACCTGGAGGATGGCCCGGCCATGGCCCTCCGAGAGCTGCCCGGCGCTCAACAGCTCGAGCACTTCGTCAGGCAGCTCGAGGATGCGGATGAGGTTGGAGATCGCCGATCGGCTGCGACCGACGCGTCGCCCGAGCTCCTCCTTGGAGATGCCCAGGTCGTCGACCAGGGAAGCGCAGGCACGGGCCTCGTCGACCGGGTTGAGATCCTCGCGCACCATGTTCTCGATCAGCGCCGCCTGCAGGCGGTCGTCGTCGGGGGTCGCGCGGACGACCGCCGGCACCCGGTCCAGGCCGGCTTGCCGGGCCGCCCGCCAGCGCCGCTCGCCGGCGATCAGCTCGTAGCGCTCGCCGGTGGCATCGAGCGGGCGGACGATCAGCGGCTGCAGCACGCCGGTGGCGGCGATCGAGTCGGCGAGCGACTGCAGCGGACCCGCCTCGAACTCGGAGCGCGGCTGGTCGGGGTTCGGCTCGATGTTGGCGACTGGAAGCTCGAGCAGCTCCGGCCCCCCGGCCCCGGTCTCAGGCAAGATCGCCGCCAGGCCACGGCCCATACCGCGCTTGGTCCCGCTAGCCAAGTGCGACCAGCTCCTCGGCCAGGGCCCGGTAGGCCAGTGAGCCGGCTGAGTCGGGGTCGTGCGTAGTCACCGGTTCGCCGTAGCTGGGCGCCTCGGCGACCCGGACCGAGCGCGGGATCACCGTGCGAAACACGCGGCCCGGGAAGTGGTCGCGCAACTCGCGCTCGACGTCGTGGGAGAGGCGGGTGCGCTCGTCGTGCATGGTGATCACTGCGCCGGCCAGCTCCAAGCCTGGATTGAGCTCGCGGCGGATCAGCTTCAGCGTGTCGAGGAACTGGACCAGCCCCTCGAGCGCCAGGTACTCGGCCTGAACCGGGACGATCACCCGGTCGGCGGCGACCATCGCGTTGACGGTGACCGGACCAAGGCTCGGAGGGCAGTCGAGCAGGGTGTAGGAGAAGCGCTCGCGGACCGGGCCGAGGCCCTCGGAGAGATGGGTCTCAAAGCCCTCGATCCGGGGCAACTCGACCGAGGCGCCGGCCAGGTCGCGGTTGGCGGGAACCATCCACAGGTTGTCGGGCCCGGCGGGTATCGCCGCCTCGGCGACCGATGTGTCGCCCGCCAGGCAGTCGTAGGAGGAGGGCCGCAGGTCTTTTCCGAGCCCCAGGGCCACGGTGGCGTTGCATTGCGCGTCGAGGTCGACGATCAGGGTCTGGCGCCCCGCCCTGGCCACGCAGGCGCCCATGTTGACCGCGGTCGTCGTCTTGCCCACGCCCCCCTTCTGGTTTGCGATTGCGAAAACTGTCATTGGTTCGGTCTCATTTGGTTCGGGTCCCCTCCGGTTCGGAACCGAACGGCCGCTTCTTCGCCATTCCGGGCCGCCGCGGCAATCCCCCGGGGGTCGGTCCATTCTTGCGGAGGCGGTGGATGTGACGATGGCGGGATCCCGCATAAGGCCCGACGGTGCGGACTTCTTCTGGCTCGATCGCCAGGCGCTCGGCGGCGCGGGCGGCCTCCGCCTCTTCCTCGGCGTCGCGGCGGCCCTTCCAGCAGACCAGCACTCCGCCCTCCTTCAGCAACGGCGAGGCCAGCTCTGAGAGGGTCGCGAGACGGCCCACCGCCCGGGCGGTGACCGCGTCATAAGCCTCGCGGCTGTCTCCCAGAGCCAGGGTCTCGGCCCGCTGGTTGACCGCACGGGCATTGGCAATCCCCGCTGCGCCCGCAGCACGTTCGATGAACTCGCACTTCCGCCCAATCGACTCGATCAAGTCCACCTGCACGGCCGGCAGCGCCGCCGCCAGCACCAGCCCGGGCAGGCCCGCACCGGCGCCGAGGTCGGCGATCCGCCGGGCCCCGCGCAGCTCCCCGGCCTCGATGCCGCTCAGCGAATCGGCGATATGGACGCGCCAGATCTCCGCCGGGTCGCTGACCGAGGTGGCGGCATCGTCGCCGCTGAGCAGCGAGACCAGCCCGGCCAGGGTGGCGAGGGTGGCCGGGGCGAGCCCGTCGAGAGCCGCCAGCCCCGGGGGCGGTGAAGTCGGGCGGGGCATCACCGCCGCCAGGGGCCTCAGTCGGCGATCAGGGGAGCGACTACGACGAAGCGGTGTGGCTCATCGCCCTCGCTGTAGGTCTCGATGCCGGCCTTCTCGCGCAGGTACTCGTGGATCACCCGGCGCTCCGCGGCGTTCATCGGCTCCAGCTCAACCGCGCGGTCCTCGCTGAGCGCCTGCTCGCTGATCCGATCGGCGCGCTTCTCCAACGCCTCGCGGCGCTGCTCACGGTAGCCGGCCGCGTCGACGATCACGCGCTTGCGCTCACGCATGCCGCGAAAGGCAGCCTGAAAACAGACAAGCTGAATCGCGTCAATGGTCTGTCCGTGACGGCCGATCAACAGCCCAAGCTCTTCTCCGTCTACGGTCGCCGTGATCGTCTCCTCGTCCTCGGTGGTCTGGACCCGGCCCGCGAGCCCGAGGCCCTCGAGAACGCGCTCCAGTACCGCGCGGACGCGTTCGGCGGGGTCGCCGGGAAGCGTGGCGGTCTGCTCGTCGGCCCCCATCTAGCGTCGGCGCTTCTTCTTGCGAGGCGGTGGTGGGGGGGGCTTGGCCGCCTGCACCTCCTCCACGCTCGGCGGCTCCTCGGGCGGGAAGACGAGCTTGACCACGGCCTGCTGGCCCATGGTCCAGACGTTGGAGGTGATCCAGTAGAGGACGACGCCGGCCGGGAAGCCGACGATGATCGGCGCGAACAGCAGCGGCAGCCCGAGCGAGATCATCCGCTGCTGGCGGCTGGCGTTGGCGCCGGTCATGATCAGCCCGGCGACCAGTTGGGTGCCGACGTAGAGGACCACGAGAATGACCAGCTCGCTGCCGTGGGCGGCCTGGGCAAGGGCCTTGATGAACCCCCAGCCGGCGCCGGGGTCGCCGTTGACGGCCCCCAGGTCCGCCTTGAAACTCGAGCTGCGCAACGTATAGAGGATCGCCAGGAAGAAGGGCAGCTGCAGCAGCAACGGCAGGCAAGAGGCAAACGGGTTGACGCCATTGCGCTTGTAGACATCCATCATCTCGCGCTGCAGGCGCTCGCGGTCGTCCTTGTAGCGTTCCTGGATCTCCTTCAGCTGCGGCTGCAGCGAGGACATCGCCCGCATCGAGCGGATCTGCTTGATCGACAGCGGCAGGATCAGCAGCCGGATGAGGAAGGTGAGGGCGATGATCGCCAGGCCCCAGGTAAGGCCCACGTCGTCATGGAAGAAGACCAGGACCTTGTTGGTGATATTGATCAGGAAGAAGGTGGCGCTGGGGCTCATGCGTCAGCCCCTGCCCGCATCTCGGGCTTCGCCCTGCGGGGTCGCGGGGTCGCCACCCCGGCCGGGGGGATGCTGAGGTCTCGGGTGGCGGTGCGGAAGTGGTGGCGGTCGGCGAGGTCGTCGATGCCGCCGTCGCTCAGCGGGTTGCAGCGCAGCAGACGCCAGCCGGCCACGATCGAGCCTCGAACAACGCCCAGTTCGCGAACCGCCTGCACCGCGTAATTCGAGCAAGTCGGCTCGTACTTGCAGCGGCGCGGAAAGGCCGGGGAGATCCAGCGCTGATAGGCGCCGATCAGGCGCAATAGAAGGCCGCGACCGCCGCGTTTCACGTCAAACGCTCCTGGCCCGGAGGAGCTTCTTCTGCTGGTCCAGGGCCCTCGCCGCTGCTCTTCTGCGAGAGCAGCTCGGTCAGCGAACGCTCCAGCCCGGCCGCGCCTTCGCGCTCCACCAGTTCCTCGATCCCGGGGCGGGCCACGAGGACGAAGTCGTGGGCGCCCGGCAGGTTCTCCGCCTGGGCCCAGAAGACCTCGCGAAGAGTCCGCTTCACCCGGTTGCGAACCACCGCGCCGCCGACCTTGCGGCCGACCGATACCCCGAGGCGTGGCTCACCATTGGCGGCCTCGGCTCGCGGAAACGAGTAGAAGACGAGGAAACGATTGGCCCGCGAGGTGCCGTCCCGGTAGACGCGGTCGAACTCGCCACTGCGGGAGAGGCGACCTCGCTTGCGCGCGCGTTCACTCATCACTGCGTCAGTCAAGGCCGGGGCTAGGGGGCGAGCCGCTTGCGTCCCCGCCGGCGGCGGCGGCGCAGAATCGCCCGCCCCGAGCGGGTGGCGCTGCGGGCCCTGAACCCGTGGGTCTTTGCGCGCTTGCGCTTTTTCGGCTGGTAGGTGCGC
>JBHEMJ010000068.1:0-5513 GCA_046262655.1 Solirubrobacterales bacterium
TCCTTCAGCCTGCGCCCGGCGGCGATGTTCGCGGTGCCGGTCTCGCGCAAGCCCAGCCGCGGGGTCGCCACCGCCCTCGGGGGTGGCTACCTCGCCTCCGGCGCGGGTGGCCCGGACCGCCTGCCCCAGCCCCATCTCCCCCAGGGCCTCGAGCTCGACCCGCAGGAGGGGGCGGGCGAGGTGCAAACGCCGCTGCTCGGTGAGAGTGCCGCAAGTCTCAAGGTCGGCGACCGCGTCTACTTTCGCCACGTCAAGGCGGGCGAGCTCTGCGAGCGGTTCAATTCCCTCTATCTGGTTGCCGGCGATAGGATCGTCGACGAGGTCCCTACCTACCGCGGCGAGGGGCAAGCCTTTCTCTAGAGGCCTATGCATTCTGCATTAACCACGCCAGCAGCCGACGCCGGCTACTTCCCTCGGTCCAGCTCCGTTCTGCGCCGCGTTCACGAGGAGCGCGCGGTCGGGCTGCTCTGGGGTCAGCGCGCGTTGGCGATCGGCGCCATCAACCCGCTCAACTTCTTTGGCACCGTGAACCACACCTGGGCACGCGCGACGCCTTTCCAGCGCCTCGCCCACACGGCCAAGATGTTCGAGACGATCTTCTTCGGCTCACGGGCCGAGGCCGACGCGGTTCTGGTGATGGTCGACCGCATGCACCAGACCGTGCACGGCGAAATACCCGAGGACATGGGGACTACCAAGGCCGGAACGCCGTATTCCGCCCTCGACCCGGGGCTGATGCTGTGGACGATCGCGGTCAGCGCCGACTCGGCCAGAGTCTTCTACGAGATGCTCGTCGGTCCCCTCACCGGGCCCGAGCGCGACGCCTTGTGGTCGGACTACGTCCGCTTCGGTGAGTTGTTCGGGATGCCGCGCGATATAGCCCCCACCTCCTACGAGGAGTTCAGCTCCTATTGGGAGGAACAGATCAGCCGCCCTGAGGCACACCTCAGCCGCGAGGCGCTTCACGTCGGCTCGGCGGTGATGTTCGAGATTCCGGTGCCGCGAGCGCACCGCCCGGCGATGCGGTTGCACAATCTGCTTCTCCTCGGCAGCCTGCCGCCCCGTGTCCGCGAGCTCTATGGCCTGCGTTGGAGCACCGCTCACGCCGCCGCCTTGCAAACGGCGGTGGCGATGGTCAAGGCGTCCCGGCCGATCACCCCGCGGCGGGTTCGCTTGGGGCCCAACACCGTCCTCTTCGACCTCGTCGCCCGCGCCGAGAAGGCTCGGATCGCCCGCGGCCAGCCGATCCCAGGGGCGCTCGAACCCCTCGCCTGAAGCCTTGCTGCGATCTTTCGGCCGCAGCGGGTAAAAGGTCTGAATGCGACGATTCCTGAGTCCGAAGCGAATCCGCCTCGCCCTGCAGGGCCTGAAGGGCGTGCGCGCCGGCGGTGGCCCGCGCAGGATCAAGCTGGTCAACGTCACCGAGCCCAAGGGGCTGATCGTGCCGACCTCCGAGCTCACCTTCGAGGTCGAGGCCAAGGACGGCACCGCCAACCGGATCAAAGCACCCGTCCCGATGCCCTTCTTCTACGGCTGGGGCTACCGGATCGGACGCGCGCTGCATCTGCCGGTGCTCTCGCGCTTTGACCCGAAGAAGGTGCGCTTCGACATCAAGGTGCCGCGGCGCGACTAGCGCCGGCGATCCGCCGGTTATCCCTTTTTCTTCTTGAAGAAGGCCCAGGTGTCGCGCAGGCCGAGTGCCGTGCGCAAGGTCGACCCGGTGACCCGCGTGTTGCCCGCGGTGCTGATCAGCGTCGCGTAGACGATTCGCGGCGAGGTGCCCCGCTGGTTGACCTTGATCTTCTTCAGGCGCCCGCCCTTCAGATAACGAGCCAGCGCCGCCTGCATCCTGGCCTGGGTCAGGGTCAGCCGCCAGCGGTGATACGGCGAGGCGTTGTCGTAGGGGTCGGGCACACCCTTCAGATACGGCTTCGGTGCCGACCCGACGAAGGAGAATTCGATGTTCTCGGTGTGTCCGCCCGAGGTCGAGAAGAAGAAGGTCGTAGCCGGCTTGCCCGCGTAGTTGACAGTCTGCAGGCTGGTCGCCGCGACAGCCTGGTTGGTGCTCGCGACCTCGGCCCCGGCCCCGCCATAGGCCTGGCTGCGAGTGTCGTCGTACTGGTCGAAGCCGGCACCGGCGGCACCGGTCGAGAGCGCGTATGAGCGCGCCGCCACCGCCTGGGCTTTTAGCGCCTCGATCGGCCAGGAGCTGGGGACCTCCCGGGGGACGACCCCGCGTACATAGCTCTCCAAATCGACCGCGTTGATGACGTTCAGCCCGGCGCCGACGGCTGGGCGAATCTCGATCGCGCCGTGGTAGCTGCCCTTGCCGATCACCCGCACCACATCGCCTCCGGTGGCCGACAGCAGCGAGCCGCAACTGCCGATGCTGGAGCCGCTCGGATTGCGCAGCGTGACCGAGGTGCCGCTGCGCACGGCACTGTAGATCGCGCCTTCAGAGAGGGCCACCCCGCAGGCCGAGGTGGCGTCGGTGAAGGAGATCGAGGAGACGTTGGGGCGTAGCAGCACCCGGACCGTCTTGGTAGCGGTCGCGCCCAGGGTGGTGCCCGTGTAGTAGTGGGCGAGGATCGCTGCGTAACCGGTGCCGGCCTTGGCGTAGCCGTAGGCCCCGTACTGGCTCATGCCGATCCCATGGCCGAAGCCGGCGCCCTTGATCTTCCACACGGCTCGCGCGTTGGCGGCGGGGGCGGCGAGCAGGAGAGCGGCGAGGGCGAGCAGGAGAGCACGGCGAACCATCATTTGCAGCTAACCGATCGCCTCGGTCGGAGTTGCGGTCGGTATAAGTAGAGACATGGCGAGCACGGCGGTCACAGCCGCGGACCACAAGCTGATCGTCGCTGGGGAGCGGGTCGAAACCGGCGACTGGCAAGAGGTGAAGAGTCCCTACGACGGCTCGGTGGTCGGGCGGGTGCCGGTCGCCGACGCGGAGCTGGTCGACCGCGCCGTCAGGGCCGCCCACCAGGCCTTCGAGGCCAGCGACTTTCCCCAATACGAGCGGGCCGCGGTGCTCGAGCGCGCTGCGCAGGCGGTCCGCGATCGCGAGGACGAGCTGGCCGCGACGATCGCAGCCGAGGCCGGCAAGCCGATCAAGACAGCCCGCGTGGAGGCCCAGCGATGCGTCGACACTCTCGTCCTGTCGGCGGTCGAGGCACGCAAGCTGACCGGGGAGGCGGTGCCGATGGAGGGAGGCAAGGCGGGCGCCGGCAAGGTCGGGGTCATCTTTCGCGTTCCCTACGGGGTGGTCGGCGCGATCAGCCCCTTCAACTTCCCGCTGAACCTGGTCGCCCACAAGCTCGGACCGGCCCTGGCGGCCGGCAACGCGATCGTGCTCAAGCCCGCGGGCCAGACGCCGATGTCGGCGATCAAGCTGGGCGAGATCCTGCTCGAGGCGGGTGTGCCCGAGGGGTGGTTGTCGATCGTCTGCGGCGCGGGCTCGGTGGTCGGCGACGGCATCGTCAAGCACGAGCTGACCAAGGCGATCACCTTCACCGGCTCCTCGAAGGTGGGCTGGGGGATCCGCAGCGAGGTGCCCGAGAAGAAGGTCAACCTGGAGCTGGGCTCGACCGCCCCCCTGGTCATCAACGCCGACGGCGACTGGGAAGCGGCGGCCGACAAGGCCAAGATCCACGCCTTCTCCCACGCCGGGCAGAGCTGCATCTCGATCCAGCGGATCATCGTCCATCAGTCGCTGGCCGAGCGCTTCGCCGAGCGCCTGGTCGCCGCGGTCGAGGAGCTGGTCGTCGGAGATCCGCTCGACCCGGACACCGACGTCGGTCCCCTGATCTCCGAGGGCGACCGCGACCGGGTCAAGGAGTGGATCGACGAGGCCGCCGGCGCCGGGGCCGAGATCCTCACCGGCGGCGAGCTGGCAGACGAGGGCCGCTGCCTGGCGCCGACCTTGATTCGCAACCCGGGCTTCGACGCCAAGGTCTGGCGCGAGGAGATCTTCGGCCCGGTGGCGACGATCAACAGCTTCTCGACCTTCGAGGAGGGCCTGGCGATGGCCAACGACGCCCACTACGGGCTCAACGCGGGCGTCTTCACCGGGCGAGTCGCCGACGCGCTCGAGGCTGCCCGTGTCCTCGAGTTCGGCAGCGTGCTGATCAACGAGGTGCCAACCTTCCGCGCCGATCTGATGCCCTACGGGGGCGTCAAGGACTCAGGCAACACCCGCGAGGGGCCCGCCTACGCGGTACGGGAGCTGACCGAGACGCGACTGGTCACCTTGCAGTAATCCCAGGCGGCCGACCCCCTACTCATAGACAACGAAGTCAACCGGGCCCGGATCCAGCCTCAGCACCTGGCGCGGTGACATCAGGCCCGTGTCCTCGGCATAGAAGAGCTTGAAGCCGCGAAAGAACGGGCCGCCGGCCGGCGGCGCCAGCTGGCGGTACTTCTGGCGCTTGTCGGGCGGGGTGCCGAACCCGTCGGCGTCGAGGACGAGATCGACGCCGCGCCGCGGACGCAGGGAGTTCCTGTCGCTGATCATCTCCGGCGTGAACTGGTGGATCACCATCAGCTTGTCGGGCAGGTGCTCCGCGGCGACGATGCGGGAGACGGACTCGATGACCTGGTTGACCTCGGAGGCGCGAACCTGGCCGATCACCTCTCCGGGGACCTCGTCGCTCTTCATGCGCCACTCGGGATCGAGGGCGATGCCGACCTCGGGACGGCGGAGCCACGGCTCCAGCGCCTTCGCCTCGGTTGGGAAGTCGGCTCGGCCCGGCTGGATGTCGAGCAGCAGGAGCCCATGGATACGGCGGGCGGCGTCGAGGTAGCGGCTGATCACCTGTGCCGGCTGGCGGTGGCGATACTCGCCGTCCTTGCCCGGCGCCGATTGCACGATGGTCGAGATCAGCTCGAAGGCAGGCAACACCGGGCGGCTGCCGCGCCTGGCGAAGCTGCGGGCGCGACGCTGCAGACGCCGGCCGGCGGCCTTCGGGCCGCCGATGCCCAGCGTGCCCAGCTGGGGAGCCTGCGGGGCACCATAGAAGGCGACCACCCGGTTCTCGGGCAGCACCGACGTGCCGCCCCTCGGCAGTTCGGTCCTCTGCTTGACCGCCGAACCCTCGTCCTCCTCGCCGCTCCCGATCCGCGGCACCAGCACGCCCGCCACGGTCACCGCCGTGACGGCGACGGCGAGCACGAGGCGCTTCACCCGTGCGGGTTGGCCATCTTCTGGTGGTCGAGCGCCTGGTCGAGGATCTTCTCCTCGACGCCCATCTCGCGCGCAACCTCACGCAGGGAGCGGCCCGAGGCGGCGGCTTCCTTGACGATCTCCGCTCCCTTGTCGTAGCCGATGTGGGGGTTGAGCGCCGTCGCCGTCGCCAGCGTCGCCTCCGCGTGACGCGCGAGCATCTCGGGATTCGGCTCGATTCCGCATACGCACTTGTGGTCGAGCAGCCGCGCCGCCGAGGCGAGCAGCTTGATCGAGTCGAACAGGTTGCGGGCGATCAGCGGCACCCGCACGTTGAGCTCGAACTGGCCCTGGG
>JBHEMJ010000069.1:0-7703 GCA_046262655.1 Solirubrobacterales bacterium
GGACCCCGAGAGCTCGCGACCCTATTTCGCCCGCCTGGCCGCTCTGGCCGGCGAGCATGGCCTCGAGCGGCTGTCAATGGGAACCAGCCAGGATTACGAGGTGGCCGCACAGGAAGGCGCCACGATTGTGCGTTTAGGCACCAGCCTCTACGGCTAAGGATGATAGATCGGCCTGCGCCCCGAAGGGCGTATAAAGGAATCCGGCGGCTCTGGACGAACTGAGGCAGATATGGCCATTGGCGATACATGGCGACGGGCGCTCGAGTACTTCGGTCTCGTCGACGGCGACTACATCGAGGAGGGCGAGTACACCGACGAGCACGATCTTGGCGGCGGCCCCGCGACGGCCACCGACCAGCCTGTCCGCGAGCCCGTCCGCGAGTCTTCCGGCGGCCGCGCATCCGCCCGCCGGCGGGGACGCGAGATGGATGACGTGGACGACATCTTCGGCGATGACGATCCGCCGCCTCGCCGCCGGCGCGGCGGCGGCACCGATCCCGACATGGCCCCTGTCGGTGGCAACGGCGGCACCGGCTCCCGGGGTGGCTCCAACGTGCAGATGAAGCTGGTGAGCCCGCGCAGCTTCAACGACGCTCAGAAGGTGGCGGATGAGTTCAAGGCTTCGCGGCCCGTGATCCTCAATATGCAGGACACCGACCCCGACCTTGCCCGTCGCCTGATCGACTTCGCCTCCGGTCTCACCTACGCCCTCGGCGGGGGGATGCAGAAAATCGCCGACCAGACCTTCCTGCTGACGCCGCAGAACGTTTCCGTCTCTGCCGCCGAGGCCGAGCGGATGCTCGAGAGCGGCTTCTTCAACCAGGCGTAGCCGGCGCGACTAACCTTCCGCCGGTGAAGATCGGCTTCATCGGGTCGGGAAACATGGCGGCTGCGATGGCCCGTGGCTGGGCCAGCGCCGAGGATTTCGACGGCTCGATGCTGTTCACCGACGGCGGTTCGGGCCGCGCCGCCGAGTTGGCGGCGCAGGTCAAAGGCGAGGCAGTGCCCGACAACGGCACCCTGGCCGCCACCGCCGACCTGCTGGTGCTGGCGATCAAGCCCGCACAGCTCGGCACCGTGGCGGTGGGCCTGACCAGACCCGGCAAGCCGGTGCTGTCGCTGCTCGCCGCCACTTCGCTGGACACCCTCGAGGCGGCGTTGCCGGGCATCCCTGTTCTCCGCGTGATGCCGAACCTGCCGGTCGAGGTTCGTCGCGGGGTGCTGTGCTACGCCTGCGCGGAGGGCGTCGCCGGCGAGATCGAGACCCAGATCCGGGACCTGCTCTCCATGTTGGGGGAGGTGATTCTGTTGGACGACGATTTGATCGATGCCGCCACGGCTGTGATGGGCTGCTCGCCCGCCTACGTGGCTCAGCTGGCCGAAACCCTCACCGGCGCCGCGGTGGAACGCGGCATCGACCACCAACACGCCCGGCGGATGGTCAATGAGACAATCGCCGGCACGGCCGAGCTGCTCGATTCTCGCGAGGCGCTCGCACTGCGCAGGGATGTCGCCTCCCCCGGCGGCTCGACCGAGAAGGGCCTAGAGGCGCTGCAAAGAGGAGGCTTCACCGACGCACTGCGCAGCGCCGTCGACGCCTCATTGGAGAAGATGGGGCGATGAGCGTTTCGGCAGCAGCAATCACCAACCACGATGTCGCCGACTTCCTCAGCAACTTCGTCACCGTCTTTCTGATCGTGATCTTCGTTCGCATCCTCTCCTCGTGGCTGCCGCGTAGGCCTACCACCGGGCCGATTCGGGCTGTCCTGGAATTCGCCGAGCAGACCGCCGACCCCTATCTCAACGTCTTTCGCCGTTTCATCAGGCCGATGGGCGGTGGCGCCTTCGCGCTCGACCTCAGCCCGATCGTGGCCATCCTGGTCCTGACGATCGGCAGCGGGATTCTGATCGGCGCCGTAGACAACCTTTGACGCCGAGCGATCGCCGAGTCGAGGCCGGTGCGCGGGCGCTGGCGGTGACCGGTGCGGTAGTGGCCGCCGACCAGGCCAGCAAGGCGGCGGTCGTCGCCAGCGTGGCTCGCGGCCACACAGCCCAGGCCCTGCCCTTTTTGGACCTCGCCAACGTGCGCAACCGCGGTATCGCCTTCGGTCTGTTCGGCAGCGCCAACTCGATGCTGATCGCGGTCACGATCCTGATCCTGGTCGGCATCCTCGCCTACCTCTCCCAGGGCGGGACCGGGCCCCGCTTCTGGCTCTCCGGCGGGCTGCTGCTCGGCGGCGCGATCAGCAACCTCGCCGACCGGGTGAGAATCGGCTCGGTGATCGACTGGATCGATCTGCCCGTCTGGCCGACCTTCAACCTCGCCGACGCGGCGATCGTCGCCGGCGTCCTCTGCCTGGTGCTGCTCTCGCCGGACACTGGCGGCGAGGACCCATGAAGCTGGAGATCGTCCACACCGACGACGCCCTTCTCGTCGTCGACAAGCCCCCCGGGCTCGTGGTCCACCCGGCGCCCTCGCACAAGGGGGAGACGCTTGTGGACCTTCTGGGCGAACTGGCGGCCGGCGGAGAGTCGGGGCGGCCGGGCATCGTGCACCGGCTCGACAAGGACACCTCCGGCCTGATGGTCGTGGCGCGGGGAGACCAAGCTCACCGGGTCCTGGCCGAGCAGATCCGCAACCGCGAGGCCAAGCGCGAGTACCTGGCTTTGGTCGAAGGCCGCCTCGACTCGCGCGCCGGCACCATCGACGCCCCGATCGGTCGTCATCGCAGCCGGCGCACGAAGATGGCGGTGCGTGGGTCGGGCTCTCGCCAGGCACGGACACATTTCGAGGTGCTCGAGACGCTGCCCGGCGACACCCTGCTCACGGCCCGCCTGGACACCGGCCGCACACACCAGATCCGCGCCCACTTCGACGCGATCGGCCATCCGGTCGCCGGTGACCCCCAATACGGACACCAGGGTCGCCACGGCCTCACCAGGCAGTTCCTGCACAGCACTCGCCTCGCCATCCGTCACCCCGTGACAGGCGAACAGCTCGTGTTTGTCTCGCCGCTGCCACCCGATCTGGAGGAGGCCCTGGCACGAGCGCGGGAGCATTAGCAGCGGGCTTGGATCTATTGCGCAGATGCGTGCGCAGAAGCGGGCGGTTCTCGGGCGGGTTCACATGTGAGCGCTCCCACCCAGCGGCCGTGCACAGCATTCCATCGACCCCGCGGCCGCGGCCTCACTACACTCCCGCCGACCAGTACCCAACTACCAAAACCCAACCCTCCACGGCTGGCGCGGGGCGCTGCCCGGCTCGATATCGAGCGCGGGTCCCCACCGCACCGGAGAGGCTCGAAGTCCACAAGCAATTTGAGGAGCTCTCATGGCCACGGAAGTAGGCATCAAGGAGCTTCTGGAGGCCGGCGTGCATTTCGGCCACCAGACGCGTCGGTGGAACCCCCGCATGCGCCGTTACATCCACGGCGAGCGGGACAGCATCCACATCATCGACCTGCTGCAGACCGAGCAGCTGCTCAAGAAGGCCCAGGACTTTACGGCGGAGATCGCCGCCAAAGGCGGGGGGATCCTCTTCGTCGGGACCAAGAAGCAGGCTCAGGACTCGGTCGAGGAATGGGCGGGCAAGTGCGAGATGCCGTTCGTCAACAAGCGCTGGCTGGGCGGCCTGCTGACCAACTTCAACACGATCAAGGCACGGATCAAGCGCCTGCATGAGCTACGCGGTCTGCAGGAGGGCGGACAGCTCGGACTGCTGCCGACCAAGGAGCGCATGTCGATGGAAGCCGAGCTGGCCAAGCTCGAGTTCAACCTCGGCGGCGTCGCCGACATGCAGCGGGTACCCGACGCGATCGTGATCGTGGACCTGAAGACCGAGGAGATTGCGCTGCGCGAGGCAGACCGCCTCGGCATCCCGATCGTCAGCCTGGTCGACACCAACTGCGACCCGACGCCGGTCGACTACGTGGTCCCGGGAAACGACGACGCGATCCGCTCCTGCTCGCTGGTCGTCTCCGCCCTCGGCTCCGCGATCGAGGACTCGGCCGCCGCCTGGCGCGTGACCGAGGAGAAGCGTCGCGCCGAGGAAGAGAGAAAGCGTGCCGAGGAGGAGGCTCGGCGCAAGGCCGAAGAGGAAGAGCAGAAAAAGCGGGAGGCAGAGAAGGAAGCGGCCCAGAAGGCTGAGGAGGCCAAGAGGGCGGAGGATGCCCGCAAGGCGGCCGAGACCAAGGCCGCCTCGCCCGCCAAGCCCGAGCCGGTCAAGCAGGCGCCGCCCACGACGCCCACTAAACCGGCCAAGCCCGCACACCCGCAGGCAGTCGATCCTGACGCGGAGGCGCCGGCACCGACTCCGCCCCCGGCACCCGCGACCCCGGCAGAGAGCAAATGAGACCCCGCCGGGGGGTCCGGTCATGAGCGACTACAAGCCGGGCGCCGCGGACGTCAAGGCACTGCGGGAGCGCACCGGAGCCCCGATGATGGATACCAAGGCTGCGCTGGTCGAGGCCGAGGGTGACATGGATAAGGCGGTCGAGGTACTGCGCAAGAAGGGCGCCGCCTCCGCCGACAAGCGCTCCGGCCGCGGGACCGGCGAGGGTTACATCGCCTCCTACACCCACGCCACCGGCAAGATCGGCGTGATGGTCGAATTGCAGTGTGAAACGGATTTCGTCGCCCGGAACGAGGAGTTTCAGGACTTCGCGCGCGAAGTGGCGATCCACATCGCCGCAATGTCCCCGGCCGTGCTCAGCGCCGAGGACATCCCCGAGGCCGAGCGCGAGGCCGAGAAGGCGATCCACGAGCACAAGGCCCGCGACGACGGCAAACCTGACGAGGTCATCGAGAAGATCGTCTCCGGCCAGCTCGGCAAGTGGGCCAAGGAGCGGGCTCTGCTCGAACAGGAACACTTCAACGCCGACAAGCACGCCGGCAAGACGATCGAGGAGTTGCGCACCGAGATCGCCGCCAAGACCGGCGAGAACGTCCGCATCGCCCGCTTCGCCCGCTTCGAGATCGGCGAGGAGGCCTAGCGGCACCGTGGCCGCTCCGGCGCCGCGGTTCAGGCGGATCCTGTTGAAGCTCTCCGGGGAAGCCCTGATGGGCTCCCTCGAATACGGCACCGATCCGGTGCAAATCGAGCGCATCGCCCGCCAGGTGACCGACGTCAGCGCCCGCGGAGTCGAGGTCTCGGTCGTCGTCGGTGCCGGCAACATCTATCGCGGCCTCGAGGGCGCCGCAGCCGGCATGGACCGTGCCACCGCCGACTACATGGGCATGTTGGCCACCGTGCTCAACGCCCTAACCCTCCAGGACGCCCTCGAGAAGGTCGGCACCCATACCCGCGTGCTGTCGGCGATGGAGGTGACCGAGGTCGCCGAGCCCTATGTGAGACGCCGCGCGATCCGACACCTCGAGAAGGGCCGCATCGTGATCTTTGCCGCCGGCACCGGCAATCCGTTCTTCACCACCGATACAGCGGCGGCGCTGCGGGCCCTGGAGATCCACGCGGACTGCATCCTGATGGCCAAGAACGGAGTGGAGGGGGTTTTCGACGCTGACCCCTCGGAGAACCCCGAAGCGAAGTTTCTGCCGGAAGTCGGTCACCGTGAGGCGATCGAGCGCAAGCTCAAGGTGATGGATTCGACCGCGCTCTCACTGTGCATGGACAACGATCTGCCGATTTACGTGTTCAACATGGCTGACGAGGCGAACATAGATAGGATCGTCTCCGGCGAGAGGGTGGGGACACTGGTCTCATGACGCAACCGTTCCGAGGGACAAATCGCGCTGATGAGGGCCCCGGTGGGGCCTCATGACGCAACCGTTCCGAGGCACAAATCGCGCTGATGAGGGCCCCGGTGGGGCCTCATGACGCAACCGTTCCGAGGGACAATTCGCACTGATGAGGGCCCCGGTGGGGCCTCATGAGCGACGATGCGCTGATCGACGAACTGCTGGCCGACGCCCGCGAGCGGATGGCGAAGTCAGTCGAGTCGACGCGCGGCGAGCTCGCCACCGTGCGCACCGGGCGCGCCTCACCGCAACTGCTCGATCGAATCGTGGTCGACTATTACGGCACCGAAACGCCGCTCAAGCAGCTGGCCCAGATTGCGACCTCGGAGGCCCGCCTGCTCACCCTGACCCCTTACGACAAATCTGCGATCGGGGCGATCGAGAAGGCCGTGCAGGAGTCGGATCTCGGCCTGACGCCGAACAACGACGGCAACGTGATCCGTCTCCAGATTCCCGAGCTGACCGAAGAGCGCCGCAAGGAGATGGTCAAGGTCGTCCACGGCGTCGCCGAGGAGGGCAAGATCGCGGTGCGCAACGTCCGTCGCGACGTGCTCCACGACCTGCGTGAGCTGAAGAAGGCCGGCGACGCCAGCGAGGATGACGAGCGCCGCGCCGAGGCAGACCTTCAGAAGGGCACCGACTCCGCGACGGGCGAGATCGACTCCCTGCTGAAGGGCAAGGAAGAAGAGATCCTCGCGGTATGAGGTGACCGCCAGGTACGTCGCAATCATCACCGACGGCAACGGGCGCTGGGCACAGCAGCGCGAGATGCCGCCGTTGGAGGGCCACCGGGCCGGCGCCGACATCGTCAAGGCCCGCCTCAAGGACGCCGTCGAGCTCGGCATCGAGGAGCTCACCGTCTACTCCTTCTCAACCGAGAACTGGACCCGCCCGCCCGAAGAGGTCGCCGGGCTGATGCAGATGTTCGGCGAACGCATCGACCGCGAGACCCCGGAGCTCGACGAGGAGGGTGTGCGGATGCGCTTCATCGGCCGCCGCGAGGCCGTGCCGGCAGAGCTGGTCGAGAAGATGGACTGGGCCGAGCAGAAGACCGCCGCCAACCGGCGCATCACCCTGTTCGTCGCCTTCAACTACGGCGGGCGTGCCGAGATCCTCGACGCCGCCGAGCATTACACCGGGGGCGGGGAGGAGGCCTTCGAGGCCTGTCTCTACGCCCCCGAGATGCACGACCCGGACCTGCTTATCCGCACCTCCGGCGAGCAACGGATCTCCAACTACCTGCTCTGGCAGTGCGCCTACTCGGAGTTCGTCTTCCGCGAGGAGCTGTGGCCGGAGTTCACCCGCGAAGCGTTCGAGGCTGCTCTGGCCGAGTACGAGTCCCGCCGGCGGCGCTTCGGGACGAGGGCATGATGGCAGGGGGGGACTTCGACGAATTCGACGAGATCGACGAGATCGACTTCACGCCGCCCTCGGAGAAGCGCAAGCGAGAGCAGCCAACCGAGGTCGACCGCGAGCTTCACCCGCCGCCCCCGGCGGATCCCGGCGGCGAGCCCGAAGCCCAGGCGCCCCCCGACCTGTCTCGCTTCGTCGAGCGCCCGAGGAGACGCCGTGCCGAGGCTGAAGCCGGGGCCGCGGCCGAGGCGGGCCAGCCCGACGAAGCGCCGCCTCGCAAGCCTCGCGTGGCCTTCCTGGGGAACGAGACCCTTCGTCGCGTTTTGTCCGCGGTCCCGGCAATCGTCTTCGCGATCGTCATCATCGCGGTCGGCGGGCCGCTGTTTGCGGGATCGATGGTGGTGATGGCACTGCTCGGGATGCGTGAGTTCCTCGGGATGACCGAGGACTCCAGGCCGCTGTCGATCGCCGGCTACCTGACGGTCGCCGGCATGATCGTCGCCGCCTACCTCGGCGACTCCTACAACGTGCTGATGGCTCTGGCCTGCGGCTTTCCGCTCTGCTTCTTGGCAGCTGCCCAGCGCGGCAACCATCGC
>JBHEMJ010000070.1:0-12331 GCA_046262655.1 Solirubrobacterales bacterium
GTGGTCGTCGTCGGCTGGCGCGAGGGCAAAGAGAAGGGCACGGTCGGTTCGCTGATCCTGGGGCTCTACGAGGGCGAGGAATTGCGCGTGGTCGGCCACACCTCGGGGTTGAAGGCAAAGGAGAAGCGCGAGCTCGTCGCCAAGCTGAAGCCATATGAGACGGGCGACCGCGGTTCCGGCGATCCCAGCCGCTGGGATGCCGGCCGCGACCTCGAGTGGGCCGGACTGCGCCCCGAGTTGGTGATCGAGGTCAACTATGACCACGTCAGCGACGGGCGCATTCGCCACGGCGCCAAGATCGTCCGCTGGCGCGAGGACAAGGATCCGGCGGAGTGCAAGTTCGGTCAGCTCGACCAATGACAAGCGCCTTCAGCGAAGCCGAGCTCGACTATCTCCGCTCCGGTGCCGGGGAGGAGCGAGCTCACCTCGCGCTCGGCGACTCCGAGCGCACCCACGTGATGCCGGTGAGCTTCAGATACAACGCGGCCGAGGACGCGATCGAAATCGGTGCCCCCGCGGCGCTGCACATCGGCGTCCACCTGTCGGCCGAGGAACCCACCGATGCCGAGCTGGTTATTGGGGATCTGGCCAGCATCGAGCCGTGGCGCCCGCGGGGGATCGAGGTGCAGGGCACGATCGAGACCCTGAGGGGCCCACCGGGGATCCGCATAGTGCCACGGCGGGTCCGCTCCTGGGGCCTCGAGCAGAGGACCTAGGACTTCGGCTTTCTCGCCTTCGAGGGCTGAACCCGTTTTGGCTCGCCCTTCTGCTTGCGGAAGTGGGGCGGCCAGGGCGCGTCGCCGAGCCCCTCGGCCTCGTCGCGCGCCGCCAACTCCAGCAGCTGCGTGAGCGACCCCGGTTTCTCGTCGATTGAGGCCGAGGGGTCACCGCGCTTGCGCAGCCGGACCGGAACCGTGTCAAGCCGCAGCTCGGCAGGGTCGACGTCGGGCACCTCATCCCATGAGAGCGGGGTGCTGACCCGGGCGTCGGGGACCGGGCGCACCGACCACGCCGAGGCGACAGTGCGGTCGCGGGCGTTCTGGTTGTAGTCGACGAAGACGCCGTGGCGCTCCTCCTTCCACCACTTGCTGGTGGCCCGCTTCGGCTCGCGCCGCTCGACCTCGCGGGCGAGGGCCAGCGCCGCCCGCCGCACCTCGTTGTAGTCCCAGCGCGGCTCGATGCGCACGTTGACGTGGATGCCGCGTGATCCCGAAGTCTTCGGGAAACCCTCCAGGCCGTGCTCGGCGAGGACCTCGCGCACACACATTGCAACCTTGCGCACCGTGTTCCACCGCACCCCGGGTGTGGGGTCGAGATCGACACGCAGTTCATCCGGGTTGTCGAGATCGCCGCGCCGCACGGGATGCGGATTGAAGTCGATGACGCCGAGATTCACCGCCCAGAGGAGGTGGGCGGCATCATTGACGACCAGCTCGGTGGCGCTGCGGCCGCTGGGGAAGGTGAAGGTCGCCGTCTGAAGCCACTCGGGCGCCGCCTTCGGCACCCGTTTCTGAAAGAAGAACTCGCCGGCCGCGCCGTCGACGAAGCGCTTCATCGTCCCCGGGCGGTCTCGCAGGTGGAGGACCGCGGCGTCGGCGACGGCCAGGTAGTACTCGGCGACGTCCAGCTTGGTCAGCTTCGCCTTGGGAAAGAAGACCTTGGAGGGGTTGGAGAGGCGAACCTCGCGCCCAGCAGCTTCGAGCGTGATCGTTTCCTTTGCCGCCATCGCTCCATCCTCCCAGCGGCGGTAGGGTCCGCGTCGTGGCGGAACCGCAGACGCTGAGCTACGCGGCCGAGGGGCGCGTTGCCCGCATCACCCTCGACCGCCCCGAGCGCGGCAACGGGATCACCCTGGAGATGCCGCGCGAGCTGGCCGCATGCGTTGAGCGCGCCAACCTCGACCCCGACGTGCATGTGATCGCCCTGGCCGGCAACGGCAACGGCTTCTGTGGCGGCTATGACCTGGTCGCCTCGGCCGAGGGCAAGATGGGGGAGGATTTTGCCGGCGGCGAGGTGCCCCAGGGATCGCCACTCGACCCGATCGTGCAGGCCCGCAACCACGACCCCGACGCGGTCTGGGACCCCATCACCGACTACCAGATGATGAGCCGCAACGTACGCGGCTTCATGAGCCTCTTTCACTCCGAGAAGCCGGTGATCTGCAAGGTGCACGGCTACTGCGTTGCAGGGGGCACCGACATGGCCCTGTGCTCGGATCTGATCGTCACCGAGGACAAGGCCAAGATCGGCTACCCGCCGGCGCGGGTCTGGGGCGTGCCGACGACCGCGCTTTGGGCGTCGCGGATCGGCCCGGCGCGGGCCAAGCGCCTGCTGCTCACCGGTGACTCAATCGACGGGACCACGGCGGTGGACTGGGGCCTCGCCAGCGAGGCCCACCCGGCGGCGGAGCTCGACGCCGCCTTCGAGGCGCTCTGCGACCGCGTCGCACGACTGCCGGTCAACCAGCTTGTGATGCACAAGCTGCTCGTCAACCAGGCTCTCTTCGCTCAGGGCCTGGCGGCGACCCAGGCGCTCGGCACCGTCTTCGACGGCGTTGCCCGCCACACACAGGAGGGCTTCGATTTCGTTCGTAAGGCTGCGGCCGGCGGCTTCAAGGAAGCGGTCCGCGAACGGGACGAGCCGTTCGGCGATTTCGGTCTCTGACAGGAGGAGGTGGCTCGGTGGCCCCGGCTCTTACGGGGCTCAGCCGGCGAAGAACTTCCCCGCGAGCTGCTCGATCGTGCCGTGGGTCCGCATCGTGGTCGACCCGAGTGCGGCATCGATCGCCTTCATGTCCAGGGCTGAGTCCTTTGTGCCCCCGCTCGGCAGCCAGTAGAGCTCACGCCCCGCGAAGCAAAGCTGGTCATCGTCGCTACAGAGGTCAAGAACCTTGCGTCGCATCGCAGCCTTTGGCTTCGCCGCCAGTAGCGCAACCTGAAGCTTTCCCTTCGAACCGCTCACGGCCCTCGCGGGAAACGGATGAAGCTGGGCGATGGCCTGCACCTGCGCAGCGGTGCGCAGAAAGACCGCGACCGCGAAGCCGAACTCGGCCTCCAGCGCCTTCTCGAGCTGGGCGCGGATCTTCGCCTCACCACCACCCCCAGGCGCGGTGAATACGACGTTGCCGCTGTTGCGGAAGGTGGCGACGTCATCGAAGCCGGCGGTCTCGAAGCACGATCGCAAGTCGCCGCTTCCGGCCTTGCGCTTGGCGCCGAGGTTGACTCCGCGCAGAAAAGCCGCGTAGGTGGCCATCGCTAGGCGGCGCTGCGCGGGTCCATCATCTGGCCCTGCCGCCAGCGCTCGGCGGCCTTGGGGCCCAGCACGGCCAGGTGGCCGTCGGTCTCGAGCACGATGAGGCCGACGTCGCCCAGCTTGTCGAATCCCTTCTCGAGCGCGGCGCTGAGCAGCTCGGTCTCGGTGATCGCTTCCTTGCGCAGGGCCTCTGCCTTGAGCTCGCCCCGGTCGAGCAGCACAAGCGGCTCCCCCTCCAGCAGCCGCCGCGCCAACCGATTGCGGTAGGTGAGGCGCACGAAGCCGTAGTTGGCGGCGAACAGCGCCGAGGCGCCGACGACGCCGCCGGTGACCGAGTTGTCGTCGCCGATCATCGCGTTCTGAAGTGCGTTTGAGGCGAGCAGCAGCACGGCCAGATCGAGGACGTTCAGCTGGGCCAGCTCGCGCTTGCCGCCGAGTCGCAGGGCGAAGACCAGGAACACGAAGACCAGAAGCGAGCGCAGGACCTTCTCCTCGACCGCGAGGTGAAGATGAAAGAGGTTCTCGCCGAGCGACGCGATGACCATCGATCGCCTGGCTTCGCCGCGCCCCTGGTGCCTCCTGCCCAGGGTTTCCGGGCGCCAGGGCCGGGAAGGGTCAAATAGTGGCTCCACCCTTCGACGCGATCGTGATCGGCACCGGACCGGCGGGCGAGGTGGCCGCAGGCAAGCTGGCCGAGGGCGGCATGAAGGTGGCGGCCGTCGAGCGCGAGCTGGTCGCCGGGGAGTGTGCTTACTGGGGCTGCATGCCTTCGAAGACGCTGCTGCGCCCGCCCGAGGCGCTGGCCGCGGCGCGCCGCTGCCCCGGGGCCGACGCCGCAGTCAGTGGCGAGCTCGATGTCGGCGCGGTTCTCGGCTGGCGTGACTTCATGGTCGACGACTGGGACGACTCCGATCACGCCGGTCGGCTCGAGCACAAGGGGGCCCAGCTGCTGCGCGGCCAGGCCAAGATCGCCGGCCCGGGCCGGGTCGAGGTGGGCGGCGAGCTCTACCGGGGGGAGCGGATCGTGATCGCCACCGGCTCCGCCGCGGGGATGCCGCCGATCGAGGGCCTCTCCGAGATCGAAGGCGTGTGGACCAACCGCGAGGCGACCGCGGTCAAGGAGCCGCCCGGCCGGCTCCTGATCCTCGGCGGCGGCCCGATAGGGACTGAGATGGCCCAGGCCTTCGCCCGCATGGGTAGCTCGGTCTGCCTGGTCGAGGCAGGCGATCGCCTCCTTCCGGGGGCCCCGCTCGAGGCTTGCCGGGCGCTCTCGGCCGCGCTCGAGCAGGACGGCGTCGAGCTGCGTATCGGCGCCGAGGCGACCGCAGTCGAGCAGCACGGGGCCCGGCTACGGTTGCAGTTCGACGGCGAGACCAATGCCGAGGGCGACAAGCTGCTCGTCGCCACCGGGCGCAAGCCCCGCATTGACGGGTTGGGTCTTGAGAACGTCGGAATCGAGCCCGGCGAGAAGGGGATCGAGGTGGACGAGCGGATGCGCGCCGGCGACGGGATCTGGGCGATCGGTGACGTCACCGGCGTGTCCCTGCTCACCCATGTGGGCAAGTACCAGGCCCGGATCGCGGTCCGTGACATCCGCGGGGAGCCGGCCGGCGCGGACTACAGCGCGATCCCGGCGGTCGTCTTCACCGACCCCCAGGTCGCCACGGTCGGTGATACCAGCGAGAAGGCCGCCCAGGTCGCCAAGGTGGAGATCTCCAAGACCGCCCGTAACTCAACCTATTACCGCGATGCGTCCGAGCGCCCGGGTTTCCTCGCGCTCTACAGCGACGGGGAGCGGCTGACCGGCGCCTGCGCAGTCGGCCCCGAGGCCGGCGAATGGCTGGGGCAGGCGACCCTGGCGATCCGCGCCCAGGTGCCGCTGAGCGTGCTGCGCGAAACGATCCAGCCCTTCCCGACCTTCTCGGAGCTGTTTCAGACTGCGCTCGACACCATCGAGGCGAGCTAGGGCACCCGGTGGACCTCAAACAGGTTGGTGCCGAGCGCCTGCTCAGGCAGGCCGGCCGTGATCGCGATCAGGTCGCCGGCCTGGGCGACCCCCTCCTCGCGGGCGAGCCGGGCGGCGTCGTCGAGCAGCTGGCGCAGGCTGTCCCAAGGCTCTTCCATCGCGGCGCTCACCCCAAACAGAAGGCTCATGCGGCGCACGGTCGAGATATTTGAGGAGAGCGCCAAAACTGGATCGCGGGGGCGAAATGAGGAGATCAGCCGCGCCGTGCGCCCCGAGCCGGTCGGCACCACGATCGCCGCCAGTTTCAGCCGGTAGGTGGCGGCAACCGTGACCTGGGCCACCGCGTGGGCCACGTCGTCTTCCTTGGTCTCGACCCGGTTGAAGACCCAGTCGCCGTAGGGCAGATTGAGCTCGGTGGCCCGCGCGATGCGGTCCATCACCCGCACCGCTTCGACCGGATGCTCGCCGATCGCGGTCTCCTCGGAGAGCATCACCGCGTCGGTGCCGTCATAGATCGCATTGGCGACGTCGGCGACCTCGGCCCGGGTCGGGCGTGAGGCCTTGACCATCGTCGCCAGCATCTGGGTGGCGGTGATCACGGGTTTCGATGCTCGTCCGGCGAGCGAGATCAGCCGCTTCTGCGTGCCTGGCACTTCTTCGAGGGGGAGCTCGACCCCGAGGTCGCCGCGGGCGACCATGATGCCGCCGCCGGCCGCCTCGATGATCTCCGGAGCGCGCTCGGCCGCCTGGGGCTTCTCGATCTTGGCGATCAGCGGGATGTTGGAGTCGCGCTGATCGAGGATCGCCTGGATCGGCTCGAGGTCGGAGGGTCGCCGCACGAACGACACCGCGAGGAAGTCGATTCCCTGGTCGCAGGCGAACTGAACCCATTCGGAGTCGTGGCTGCCGGCGTCGGGCAGCTCGGCGTCGGCCCCGGGTAGGTTGACTCCTTGGTGTGAGCTGACCGCTCCGCCGGCCTCGACCTCGGCGGTGACCTGGCCGTCGCTGACCGCGACCACCTTCAGGCGCACCCGCCCATCGGCGAGAAAGACCGGATCTCCAGGGTTGACCGCATCAGCCAGGCCGGCCCACTGGACGGGCAGGTTGTCGGCGGTCCCGTGCTCGTCCCCCCCTCGCAGGATCAGGCTCGAGCCGGAATGCAGGACGGCGACGCCATCCTCGAGGTTGCCGAGGCGCAGTTTGGGGCCGGGCAGGTCGCCGAGGACCCCTACCTCGCGCCCGAGCCCCGCCGATGCTTCCCGGATCATCGTCACCGCCTCGGCGTGGTCCGCGCGGTTGCCATGTGAGAAATTGAGCCGGAAGACGTCTACGCCGGCGGTAATCAGCTCGCGGATCGTCTCGGGCTTGCGGGTGGCGGGGCCGAGGGTGGCGATGATCTTGGTGCGGCGATGCGGTGGCCCTTGAAGCGCGTCGCTCATCCTGCCCCCACCCGCTCAACCAGCTCGGGCTGGGCCGCCAGGTCGGCGACCGAGTCGAGCACCATGGCGGCCCCGGCGCCCTCGAGCTCGTCTCGGGAGAAGCCGCCGCTGAGCACCGTGATCGTCGGCAGCCCCGCCCGGCCGGCGGCCTCACAATCCCAGACCGTATCCCCGATCATCACGGCATCGCGGGCACCGACCTTCTCGAGCGCCGCCTCGATCAGCTCCGGCTCGGGTTTGGTCTCCTCGACGTCGTCCGACGTCGTCCAGCCGGCGATCAGCTCGCGGGCATCGAGCAGGTCGAGGTAATGGTCGACCTCCTTCTCCTTGGCCGAGGACGCGAGGACAACGGCATGATCGCGTTCGGCCAGCACCTGAAGCAGCTCGCGGGCTCCTTCGAAGGCCTGCACTTCCTCGATCACGTCCATGTAGAGAGTGCCGTGGGCGTCGCGGATCTCTTCGCCCTTCTGGTCCTCGACCTCGTCCCCGGCCGCCGCCGTGACGAGCTTGTCACCGCCCATGCCGATGGTGCGGTGGATGCGCCAGATCGGCACCGTGATGTCGCTCTGCCTGAACGCCCGAAACCAGCACAGGGCGTGCAGATAGTTGGTGTCGACCAGGGTGCCGTCGACGTCGCAGATCACGGCTACGCTCATGACGGAACCTCTCGCGGGAATAGACCACGCTGATCAGGATCCGGGTGGGGTTTCATTCGTCCTCCTCGGAGAGCCGCCGGGTGGGGTGCTCGGCGGTCGGGGGCTGGGGCTGGGGTTCGCTCCCGGGTTCCTGCGGAAGCCGCTCGAACTGAGTGGGCTCCGGCGGTACCACCGCGGGCTCGGGGTCCGGTTGCTGCTCGGACGGGAGTCTGGCGGTCGGCGGCTCCTGGGCCAGGCGGCGCTCGGCTTGTATCCGCTCCGCCGCCTCCTTGCCGAGCGCCTCGCCGAGGGGCTCGACCGGCTCCGGCGCCTCGAGCCGCTCGACCACCGGCAGGCGCCAGACGGCGCTGGCGAGGACGAGGCCGCCGGCGGCGGAGAGCATCGCCAGGAACAGTTGGCCTCCGCCCAGCGCCGTCAGCGCGAAAAAGTCGCGAAGTGGCTCGGCCGCCAGCGCCAGTGCATATATCGCTCCCAACCCGGAGACCATCGCCAGCATGTAGCTCTGGATCGCGATGTGCTCGCGTCCGGGGCCGCGCTCGAGCAACAGGATGAAGGCCAGCCCGAGGATGACGAGGGTGGTGGTCGCCGCCGTGCGCCCAGCCTCCAGCGAGCCGCCGAAGACGGTGTCGACGAGAAAGAAGGAAGCCAGCGAGCCGGCGGCGATCGCCAGTCCTGCCGGCACCGCGAAGGAGGCGAGCGAGCGCATCAGATGCCCGCGGTAAAGGGGTCCGTCGCTCGGAGCCAAGGCAAGAACGAATGATGGGATGCCGATGGTGATGAATCCGGCCAGGGTCAGGTGGCGGGGCAGGAACGGGAAGGCGAAACCGAGCACCCCCACGGTGGCGATCAGGGTCGCGGCGTAGACGGTCTTGGTCAGGTAGAGGCGGCCGAGGCGGTGGATGTTGCGGGCGATGCGCCGGCCCTCCCCGACAGCTCGCGGCAATCGCGAGAAGCGGTCGTCGAGTAGGACGATGTCGGCCACCCCCTTGGCGATCTGGCTGCCGGAACCCATGGCCACCGCCAGCTTGGCCCGCTTCAGCGCCGGCACGTCGTTGACACCGTCGCCGATCATCGCCGTGTGGCGCCCGGACTCGGTCAGCGCCCCGACCAGCATCTTCTTCTGTTCAGGGCGGATCCGGCAGAAGATTGTGTTCTCGCGCGCGAGCCTCGCCAGCTCGCGGCCCTCGCTGGGTAGATCGTCGCCGGAGACCACCCCGGCGTCCTCGGGAATCCCGACCGATTTGGCGACAGCGGTGACCGTTGAGGGCGCATCGCCGGAGATCACCTTCAGGTCCATGTTCTGCTCGCGCATGTAATCGATTGTCTCGGCGGTGTCCTCGCGCAGGCTCTCCTCGAGCACGATCAAGGCCAGAGGCACCAGCCTCGGCGGGGGCTGCTCGGCCGGGTCGCCGGGCAACGGAGCCGTGGTGCTGCCGAAGGCGACCACGCGCCGTCCCGCCGACGTGTGGGCTTCGAGGCGCTGCTGCATCGCCGGCGCCAGCTGCAGCGCCCCGGCCGCGGCGAGCACGTCGGGGGCGCCGAGCACGAAACTCTGACCGGCCCCGCCGGTGGGGCTGAGGCTCAGCCCGCTCCATTTCCAATCGGAGGAGAACGGGACCTCCGCGGCGACACGCTCTGGCTGACGCGGGTAGTTCTCGGCAATCGCCTGCAGGGTGCGATTCTGCTCGCCGGCGCTGGCGGCGAAGCGGGCCAGCGCCTCGTGGGCGCCGGCCGGATGATCGGGATCGGCCGGTTCCACCGCGACCAGCTTCAGCTCCCCGCTGGTCAGCGTGCCGGTCTTGTCGACGCAGATCGTGTCCACGGCGCCGAGCGACTCGGTGGCGCTCACCTGTTGAACCAGGGTCTGGGCCTTGGCCAGTCGCATTGCGGCCACGGCGAGGGTGACGCTCATCAGCAGCACAAGTCCCTCGGGGATCAGCGTGATCAGCCCGGCGGTCGCCGTCTGCGCGGCCTCGTCGGTGGGAGTCGCCCTGATGTAGAGGGCGAAGATGAGGACGGTACCGAGCGGGATCATCAGATAGGTCGTGTAGCGCAGGACCTGGTTGACCTCAATCTGGAGCGGGGAGGGGGGGTGGCGGAAGGTGCGTGCCTCGCCGGCGATGCGCTCCGCGTAGCTGTCATCGCGCACCGCGTCCACCTCGTAGTAGCCGGATCCCGAGATGCAGAACGAGCCCGACAGGGCGCGCTGGCCGGGACGCTTGCGGATCCCGTCGGGCTCGCCGGTCAGCGCCGACTCGTCGAGGGTCAGCCCGCGCGATTCGGCCACCTCGCCGTCGGCGACCAGCTGGTCGCCCGGTTCGATCCGGATCACGTCGCCGGGCACCACCTCGTCGGTGCCCAGCTGCTCGATCTGGCCGTCGCGGATCGCCTTTGCCTTGGGGGCGACGAGCAGGGCCAGCTGGTCGAGGGTTTCCTTCGCCTTCAGCTCCTGGCGGATCCCGACGTAGCTGTTGACGATCGCGATCACCCCGAACAGGGCATCGGCGAACAGCCCGAAGCTGAGCACGACCACGAAGAAGACACCGATGATCGCGTTGAACAGGGTGAAGACATTGCCGGCGACGATGCTCGACGCCGAGCGGCTCGAGCGCTGCTCGGGCGGCCCCAGCTTGCGCAGCCTTGCGCGGGCTTCCTTGGCGGAGAGCCCTGCCGGGTGGGTGGCCTCGCTCACCGCCCCATCTATAGCGCAGGCGGGGGCGCTTCCCCCAGGGGGGCGCGAAATGCTGCCCGGCCGCGACCCGCTAGAGGCCGGCGCGGTTGCGCCAGTAGAGCGCGGTCGCTTCGCATTCGAGGCGCATGCGCTCGGCCTCGCAGGCCTCTTCGGCCATGCCGACCTTCTCGAGCCCGTCGCGTCGGTCGCGGTACTTCTCCATGCGCGCCTCGGCCTTCTCGGCCCTGGCGGTCATGTCTTCCTTGCTGAGTCTCTCTACGAGCGTTGCCATGTCTATGAGTCCTAACCCTTGCTTCGGTCGAAGTTGCGCTCGACATTAGCGATACCTCACATTTGTCCAGCGGCTGACCAGCGCCCTGGGCGCTCGCGCCCGGCTTTGAAGCCGCTCCCCGAGCGCGCCACCAATCAACTCATCGCATAGGGTGGGGCGCTGTGTCGCTGAAGCTCGGACTCAATCTCGGCTACTGGGGCATCGGCCCCCAGGGCGAGGAGGCGGTGCAGTTGGTTCAGGCGGCCGAAAGGGCCGGCTTCGAGTCCGTTTGGGCCGCGGAGTCCTACGGCTCCGACGCGGTCAGCGTGCTCGCGTACATGGCGGCGAAAACGGAGAAGATCAACCTCGGGGCGGCCATCCTGCAGGTTCCCGCCCGCCCGCCGGCAGCGGCGGCGATGGCCGGGATCACGATCGACGCGCTCTCGAACGGGCGCTTCCTGTTTGGTTTTGGCCCCTCGGGCCCTCAGGTCTCAGAGGGCTGGTACGGAGTGCCCTACGCCAAACCCTGGGGCCGAACCCGCGAGTACATCGAGATCGTCAAGGAGATCGTCGCCCGCGAGGGCCGGCTCGAGTTCGCGGGCAAGCACTACACGCTGCCGCTGACCGAGGGCGAGGGCGTCACCGGCCAGGGTAAGGCGCTGAAGCTGAACGTGCATCCGGTGCGCAATGAGATTCCGGTGTTCGTCGGCGCCATCGGCCGCAAGTCGGTCGAGATGGCGGCGGAGATCTGCGACGGCTGGATCCCGATCTTCTTCTCGCTCGAGGAGTGGGAGAACACCTGGGGCGAGCACCTTGAAAAAGGCTTCGAGGTGGGCGGCCGCAGCCGCGAAGACCTCGAGGTCTCGCCGAGCATCCAGGTCGCGATCGACGGCGACCTCGACGCCGCCCGCGCGATGGTCAAGGCGGGCCTGCTGCTCTACCTCGGAGGCATGGGCAGCCGGGAGACCAATTTCTACGTCGACCTCGCCTGCCGCTTCGGCTTCGAGGAGGACGCCCTCAACGTGCAAGGCCTCTACCTCGACGGCAAGCGCGAGGAGGCCTACAACGCGATCCCCGACGAGCTGGTCGAGGCGACCTCGATCATCGGCACCGAGGAGCAGGCCGCCGAGCAGGTGGCCAAGTTCGCCGCCAGCGGAGTCGACCGGCTGATCATCTCCCCGCTGCAGGTCGCCCCCGAGGAGCGCACGCACACGATCGAGCGCCTGGCGGCGATGGCCGGCGCCGACGCGATCTCGGCCTAGCTGTTGCCCGCGGCGATCGTCGTCGCGGGGTTGCACGAAGGGCGCCCTGAGCGCCGGATCGCATAGGCTCCCGCGGCGATTTGATGAAGATCGGGGTACCGAAAGAGACGGCTGAGGGAGAGCGGCGGGTGGCGATGGTGCCCGATGTCGCCAAGGCGCTCGGCGCCAAGGAGATCGGCGTGGTGGTCGAGTCGGGCGCCGGCGATGCGGCCGCCTATCCCGACTCCCAGTACACCGAGGCCGAGGCCGAGATCGGCGATCCCTGGTCGGCCGAAATCGTCGCCAAGGTCACCCCGCCGACCGACGAGGAGATCTCAAAACTGAGCTCCGGCCAGGTGCTGATCGGCTTCCTCGAGCCGCTGACAAATCCTGAGCTGGCCAAGGAGCTCGCCTCCGCCAGCGTCACAAGCTTCGCCGTCGAGGCGATCCCGCGCATCACCCGCGCCCAGTCGATGGACGCGCTGTCCTCGCAGGCCAACCTCGGCGGCTACATGTCGGTGCTGATCGCCGCCCGCGAGTCGGGCCGGCTGTTCCCGATGATGACCACCGCCGCGGGCACGATCCCGCCCGCAAAGGTGCTGGTGCTGGGCGCCGGCGTCGCCGGCCTGCAGGCGATCGCCACCGCCAAGCGCCTCGGCGGCGTGGTCACCGCCTTCGACGTGCGCTCGGTGGTCAAGGAGCAGATCGAGTCCCTCGGCGGGCGCTTCCTCGAGGTCGAGGCGGTCAAGGACGCCGAGGGCGAGGGCGGCTACGCGCGGCCGCTGAGCGACGAGGAGAACGAGAAGCTGCGCGGCGAGCTGGCCACCGCGGCCGC
>JBHEMJ010000071.1:0-15504 GCA_046262655.1 Solirubrobacterales bacterium
GCGCATCGAAGACTCGAACAGCGTCTTGTCGATGCGGCCGTGAAAGATCGGGACGTGCATCTCCATGCACTTGGAAATCACCTCGCGTCGCTTCATGTGCAACTCGTCGGCGAGTTCGGTGGGCGTCAGGTGGACTGCCAAGGACTCCTCCTCCTGCTTCCGGTTGACTAACACAGATGTATATCGCTCCGGCCTGACGTGTCAACCGAAATACCCGCAATTAGCGCCGATCCGGGGGCGTCGCGAAGCACCTCAGACCGGATTCGGGATGTCGATGAAACGGTGCTCGACCCCGAAGCGCTCGGCGACCAGCTCGCCCAGGCGGCGAACGCCGAAGGTCTCGGTCGCGTGGTGCCCGGCGGCGATGAAGTGGACGCCATTCTCATGCGCCCCGGCGGCAGCCGGTTCGTTTGGCTCGCCGGTGAGGATCGCGTCGAGGCCGAGCGCGGCAGCCTCCTCGAGCATGCCCGCGCCGCC
The DNA here is from genome assembly GCA_046262655.1 of Solirubrobacterales bacterium. Lineage (GTDB taxonomy): Bacteria > Actinomycetota > Thermoleophilia > Solirubrobacterales > 70-9 > JBHEMJ01. Next base: position 478 of record JBHEMJ010000071.1, read on the forward strand.
GCCCGAGACGACGCCGACCGATGCGATCTCGCCGTGGCCGGCGGCGAAGACCAGCGGCTCGCGGCCGGTGAGATGGCGCACCAACTCGCTCAGGCCCGCGAGCGGAACGGTTCCCTCCGCGGGTCGCGCGACGAAGCCGATCGGGACCCCCTTGGCCTCTCCGAACCGCTCCCCCTTCTCCAGGCCGAGCTTCTCGCAGATCAGCGCGTTGTTACCGACCGCCGGATGCGCGTCGAGAGGCAGGTGGTAGCCGGCCAGCGAAATGTCCTCGCCGAGCAGTACGCGCAGGCGCTCGGCGAGGGCCGGAGTGAGCGCGCGCGAGCCGCCCTCCCAGAAGACGCCGTGGTGAACGAGCACCAGTTGTGCGCCGGCCTCGGCCGCACCGCGCAGCAGCTCGAGATTGGCCGAGACGCCGCTCACCACGCAGTCAACCGCCACGGCGCCGGGCACCTGCAGGCCGTTCGGGCAGTAATCGGCGAAGCGCTCGATCTCGAGCAGCTGGTCGCAGAAGGAAACGATCTGATCGCGGTTGGCGGCTGCCATGGCGCCAGCCTAGCCGCGACACGGCTCCCGCGAACTACCATTTCGCCAATGGCGAACTCCGGACAGGACGACTCGTTCATCGAGTCGTTGATGGAGACCGACCTCTATTCGATGGGGGCGTTCTTCTGCGACCAGCATCCCGAGCTCGTCGACGAGGTCGTCGGGCTGGCCGAGGCGATCGAGTCCGACGGCCTGGAGCGCTGGGCTGCCGCCGGGGAGGTTCCCCTCGAGGAGGCTTTCCGCACCCTGCTGACCGGGCTCGCCGTCCGCTACTACAAGGCCGTAGCAGGGTGAGACCCCACCGGAGTCCTCACCATCGCGGCCGGCGCATCCGAGGCGTTCCTCGGTGAGCGAGCCCGCCCCGCCGCGCCGCCGCCCCCGGGTGGCCGGAATCGTCGCGCTCGTATTCGCCGCGGGGGTGTTGATCGCCGGTCTCGCCAGCCTCTCGCTCGATGATCCCAAGGTCCAGCCGATCAGGATCACCGGCGCCGGAGAGGTGCAGCAGTTGTTCGGCGGCATTCGCCAGGACGGCGCCAAGCTGGGCTCGCCGAATGCCCCGGTGACCATCGACCTCTTCAACGACCTGCAGTGCGACAACTGCAGCGAGTACCAGCTCGCCGTGGTGCCGCCGCTGGTCGAGGACTTCGTTCGCACCGACAAGGCCAGCCTCACCTATCGCCACTTCCCGATGGGCCAGCGCGAGCGTGTCGTCGCCGACTTCGGCGCTGTGGCGGCCGCTCAACAGGACCGTGAATGGCAGTACGTCGAGCTCTTTTTCATCAATCAGGACGAGGCCAAGCGCACCGGGGTCACCCAGGAGTTCCTCGACGACGTCGCCGGTGCCGTGCTCGAGCTGGACACCGACCAATGGCGCCGCGACTTCGACTCCGCCGCCATCAACACCACCCTCGAAGCCGACTCGAAGCTGGCAATCGATCTGCGTCTGCCCGCCGAGCCCGCCATTGTGGTCACCGGGCCGGTGGGCACCAAGCAGCTCGATGAGAGTCCCAGCCTCGAGGAAATCGAGGCGGCGATCAGCGAGGTCAGCTAGCGTCGGCGGGCAGTTATCTATCCTGACCTTCTTCGGGGCGTGGCGCAGCTTGGTAGCGCGCACCGTTCGGGACGGTGAGGTCGTCGGTTCAAATCCGACCGCCCCGATTTGCCGGCGCCTGATCGCCGGTCCGGCGATCAGGCCGGCCCAGCGTCGTGGCGCCTCACCTTCGGCCCCAGCCAGCGCGTGATCGCCAGCAGGGCGATCAGCACCACGGCGCTGCCGATCAGGCGGGGATCCGTGACCGAGAGGCTGTCGAGACGGCTGCCGAGATAGATGAAGACGGTGGTGATCGGCAGATAGCCCACGAACGTCGTCCAGATGTAGCGTCCAAGCGGAACCCGCGCGGCTCCGCAGACCATGCACATCAGACTGAAGGGGACGATCGGCACCAAGCGGATCATCAGCAGCAGGGTGGCACCACCGTTGGCGATCAGCTTCTCGGCCCGCTCAAAGCGCTCGCGGCCGGCGAGCCGGTACAGGAGGGGGCGGGCGGCGGCGTTTCCGATCGCATAGGCGAGCAGCGCGGATGCCATCCACACCCCCATGGCGAGGATCAGGCCGAGCCCGAAGCCGTAGGCGAAGCCGATCACCGTGTCGAGGATCTCGGCCGGGTAGAAGACCACGGTGTGGATCAGCCCGAGCGCGATTACGACCAGCACGCCGGTGGCGCCAAGGCGCTCGATCTCGCCTCGCACGGCCTCGGTGTCACCGCTGACGGCGGATGACAGGGCGTGGCGGAGCTCGGGGATGACGGTGAAGATCGCGGCTGCAACGAGGATGCCCACCGCCGTGATCCAGACCCCCGCCAGACTGTCGCTGTCGCTGCTGCGCTCGCTCGGTCGGGGGGGCTCGGCGGGCACGGCCCGAAGTATCGCGCCCGTTAGTGTGGGGCAGGCAAGGATTCAGGCAACCATCGAGAAGGAGAGCGAATGGCCTACGAGGTCCCGGATCTGCCCTACGACTACGACGCACTCGAGCCCCACATCGACGAGGCGACGATGCGCGTTCACCACGACAAGCATCACCAGGCTTATGTGGACAAGGCCAACGCGGCGCTCGAGGGCACCGAGTGGGCCGACAAGCCGGTCGAGGAGGTCCTGCAAAACCTCGACAAGCTCGGCGACAAGGCGACCGCCGTGCGTAACAACGCCGGCGGTCATGCCAACCACAGCTTCTTCTGGGAGATCCTCAGCCCCGACGGCGGCGGCGAGCCCGACGGCGACCTGTCCGCGGCGATCGGCGACAAGTTCGGCGACCTCGATTCGTTCAGGGAGGAGTTCAAGGCGGCGGGAGTCGGCCAGTTCGGTTCCGGCTGGGCCTGGCTGATCCACGACGGCAGCGGCCTTGCGGTCACCTCGACCCCAAACCAGGACACCCCGGTTTCAGAAGGGCACACCCCGCTGCTTGGCTGTGACGTATGGGAGCACGCCTACTACCTCAAGTATCAGAACAAGCGACCCGACTACATCGACGCTTTCTGGAACGTCGTCAACTGGTCCAAGGTCGCCGAGCACCTGTCTTCGGCGAAATGATCAAACGGCTCGGCTAGGCGCCCGCCGCTACCGGCGGCGGATACGCGTGTTGGTAATCACAGTGAACTCATTCGGAAAAAAGCGACGGCGGTTGGCCGGCGCGCTCGCGGTCGCGGTCGTCCTGGCTGTGCCCGGTGCGGCCGGCGCCTCCGTTGCCTCGCCGATCAGGGCGGTGTTCCTGAAGGAGTTCTCCAAGCCCAGCTACCAGATGAGCCGCGGTCAGCTGCTCGTCTTCGAAAACGACGACCCCTTTCTGATCCACGGACTCGGCGGTGCCCTGGTGGCGGCCCGCGCCTTGCCCGGCGAGACCCGGCTGGTCCGCAACAGCCCGTACTTGGCGCCCGGCAACTATCCGTTCAACGACCCCTTTCATCCCGAAATGGCCTCGGTCCTCACCGTGACCGCAGGTGGGACTCCGCCGCCCCCTGACGTCGCGGCTCCTGCCGGTCCGGTCAGGTTGCTCGCGACTACGGCCAGGAGGGTCGCCAAGACCGGTCAGGTCAGGGTCCGGGTGATCCCGAGCGAGGCCGTTGACGTCGACCTCAACCTGTTCGTCGGCAAGACCAAGCTGGCGAGCGGCAGCGGCACCCTCACCGACGCCGTCCCCGGAGTCCTCGCCGTGTCGCTGCCGCCGCCGGCCCGCAAGCAGGTTCATCCCGGCACGGTGCTCTCGCTGCGTGCCAAGCTGATCGACGTGACCGGCAAGCTGACCAAGAAGCGCACCGCGCGCCGGGTCGGCGGCGGTGGCGGTGGCAAAGGAAAGTAACCGGGCTCGGCCGGGGCCGGGGTCAGGGCTTTGGGCGGCGCCGAAGCCGCCGCCTGGCGTTAGACTCGGTCGCGGATGGGAGAGCGCCGCGTAAAGCGCAGGCAGAGGGGAACGGCGCTGGCGGTGGCCGCTGCCGCCATCGCCGTGCTGGCGATCGTCGTCGCCGGGCCCGCCGGCGCTCACATCGAGCGCGCCTCCTACTGGCCCGACCCCGCCCCCGAGGCGGTCGGCGGCCAAAAGGGCCCAACGCAGAGCGACATCGCAATGTTGAAGAAGAAGATCAAGAAGGCGAGGGCCCAGCACCACCGCAAGCAGGTCAAGAAGCTGAAGCGAAGGCTGCACAAGCTGCAGGCCCAGGCGAAGGCCGATGCCTCGGCGCAGCCGGCTGGGGGCGCCGTTCCCGTCGTGCGTCCGCTCGCCACGGCCCTCGACAAAGCTCTACCCGGCTCCACCCGCGTGGTTTGTCCTGGGGGCGCCGCCTCGGTTCCCAAGGGTCCTTCGAAGAAGGCCTTGGCGAAGCTGCGCGCGAAGATCAAAAAGGCCAAGGCGGCAGACAAGCCGAAGCTGGTCAAGAAGCTGAGGCGCAAGCTCGCCAATCGCCGGCAGGCGGCGCTCTACAGGCACCCGTCGATCAGGGCGCTGCAGGCCTCGATCAAGCAGGCCGAGGCCCACGGCTACAAGTTCCGGCCCTCGCAGGGCCCGATCGCCTTCTCGGCGACCGCGGGGAAGCATCTGCTCAACACCAACCTGAGGCTGCTGCGGGCCTGTTCCTTCGGCTCGATCCAGGACGCGGTCACCGCCTCTGGCAACAACGACCGTGTGGTGGTCATGCCGGGGATCTACACCGAACCGAAGTCCCGGGCTGCTCCCACCGACGATCCGAAGTGCGATCAGTACGAGGAGGTCAATGACCGGCCGGGCAGCTCGACTCCGATTGGACCCGGCGGCTTTCAGACCGGCGCCAACACCTACACCTATGTGGCCAATTGCCCCAATGACCAGAACCTGATCGCAGTCATCGGCCGCCAACCCAACAATGGCGCGATTCCGCCCACTCCCCTGCAGGACCGCCACGGCATCCCCGACCAGGGTGCCTGCATCCGCTGCAACCTGCAGCTGGAGGGGTCCGGGGTAAGCGCCGATGACGTGATCGTCGATGGCGGGCGTGTCGCCTCGGGCAACGGCACGCCAGTCGAGCCGGCCAAGGACGTCGGCATCCGCGCCGACCGCGCCGACGGTTTCGTGCTCTCCAATTTGACCGTGCGCCACGTTCGCGAGCACGGCCTCTATGTCCACGAGGTCGACGGCTACGTGCTTCAGCGCTTCAAGGTCTTCTATGCCCAGGAGTACGGCACCCTTCAGTTCACCTCCGACCACGGACTGGTGCAGGACTGCGAGGCCTACGGGGCCGGGGACGCCGGCCTCTACCCCGGCTCGGCGCCGGAAACCGGTGAGCAGGTGGTTCCCCCGGACACCAAGCGCTTCAACACGGAGATCCGCCGCTGCGACTCACACCACAACGCGATCGGCTACTCCGGAACGGCATCGAACGCAGTCTGGATCCACGACACCGACTTCTACGACAACTCCCTGGGATGGTCGACCGACGTGCTGACGGCCTCGGGCCACCCGGGCTTTCCACAGGACTCGGACCTCCTCGAGCACAACCAGATCTACTCCAACAACTTCAACCCCTTCGCCCCCCAACCGGCCAACAATGAGGTGGTGCCCACCTTGCCGGCGCCCGTCGGCGTCGGCTTCTGGATCCTCGGCGGCAACAACGACGAGATCCGCCACAACCGCATCTGGGACAACTGGCGCCGCGGCGGCATGCTGCTCACCGTCCCCGACGCGGTGATCTGCGGTGACAACCCGATCGCGGGGGGAAATCATCAGTCCGGCTGCAACGAAACCGGTTCGATCTCGACCTCCTACCGCAACAGATTCCACGACAACGTCATGGGCATCTCCCCGGCCGGCCAAATCTTGCCCAACGGCGACGGCAACCTGGCCGCGGGAAGGGTGGACTTCTGGTGGGACCAGTTCCCCGGCAGCAACACGAACTGCTGGTACGGCAACACGGGCAAGGCGGGGACCGCCGCCAGCGTGACCAGCGTCCCGCCGGCTCCGCTGCTGCCCTCGAGCTGCGATCCGCTGCTCAGCACGGGTACCGGCCCCGCCTTCGGACAGGACGCGGAGGTCCTCTCCTGCCTGGCCGGCTACGCGGCCGGGACGACCGTCCCGAGCTGCACCTACACGCAGACCCCGCCCAAGCCCTGATCCCACGGTGAGCACGCGGAGCCGCTGCCGGGGCCTGGAGATGGTGGCCGCGGTGCTGCTCGCCGCCGCCTTCGCTCTGGCGGGCTGCGGTGATGGGAGCGGCTCGGCGCGTCCCTCGCAGGGGGGGCCGCAGCTCGACCAGGGAATCGATCTGGCCGACTGCACCGATTGGAAGCAGGGCAGCGTCGAGGAACGGCTGGGAACCATCCGGCAGATCCGCCAGTTCGCCGGCGGCGCCGTGGCGGGGACCCGCGAGGGGACCGGCCCGGTGATCGACGACGAGAAGGCCTATGACCTGTTCGAGAACTACTGCCGGCAGGAGTACGCGCGCGGGTTCAAGCTCTACAAGCTCTACGTCCGGGCGGCCGCCTTTGATCCGCTAACCGAGTGATGCCGGCCGGACGCTTAACCTCAAGTCAACGAATCTCGGTAGCTTGAGGGAGGTTTCGTGCCTGAATGCTGGCTCGGCAGCCAACGGTTGTGCTTTGCGCTCGTCGTCGGCGGCTGGGAGAATCCCCACTGTGTCATCACCCATAGGATGCGCACCAGGGTTGGAGGGCCAAAAGGAGAGATATGCCTCGGGGTAGAGAGATTTAGAACTTGAGCAGTTCTTCGCCTGTCGGGAGGATCGCGGCAATTCTGGCACTCGTTGGAGCGCTGGTGGTCGTCCTGTTGCTGGTTATGGGCGGCGGCTCGACCTACAAGGTCACGGCCGAGTTCCAGAACGCGAGCCAGCTGGTCAAGGGCAACCAGGTGAACGTCGCCGGCGTGCCGGTGGGCAAGATCAACAGCATCAAGCTCGCCGACGACGGCGAAGCCCTGGTCGAGTTCACGATCAAAGACGGCGCCTACACGCCGTTGAGGGCCGGGACCACGGCCACCGTTCGCTCCCAGTCGCTGTCGGGAATCGCCAACCGCTACATCGAGCTGAACATGCCCCCCGCCGACCAGGCGGGCGCCGAGATCAAGTCAGGCGGCACGATCAGCCAGGTCGACACGGTCTCCGAGGTCGATCTCGACCAGCTCTTCAACACCCTCGACAAGCCCACGGTCGCCGGGCTGCAGGGCGTGATCAAGGGCTTCGCCCGCTCGGCCGACGGGGTCGGTCAGCAGGCCAACGCCGGCTTCTATTACTTCAACCCGTTCCTGTCGACCTCGCGGCGCCTCTTCGGCGAGCTCAACCGCGACCAGCCCGCGCTCGAGCGCCTGATCATCGACGGAGCCTCGCTTACCTCGGCGCTGGCCGACCGCTCCGGCGACATCGACAAACTGGTCAACGGCGGCCAGCGCACCCTGGGCGCGATCGGCAGCCAGAACCAGGCCCTCGCCAGCGCCGTCGGCCAGCTGCCCGACTTCATGCGCCAGTTCGACACCACGGGATTCAACCTGCGGGCCGCCCTCGACGACGTCGATCCGCTGATCAATGCCTCCAAGCCGGTGGTCCGCAAGCTCAGGCCCTTCGCCAGGAATCTGCGGGGCTTCGCCCGCGATGCGGTGCCGGCGGTCAGGGATCTCGACCACATCGTCGCCAAGCCGGGGGCCAACAACGACCTGACCGAGCTCACCCGGCTACAGGTGCCGCTGGGACAGATCGCTTCGGGGCCGGTGGATCGCAACGGCCAGACCCGGGTCGGGGCGTTCCCGGCCGCGGCGGCGGCACTCCGGGACGGGCTTCCCCAGCTCGCCTTCCTGCGCCCCTATGTGACGGTCGAAGGGGTCAGCGGCTGGTTCGACGACTTCGGCCACTCCGGTGTCTATGACGCCAACGGCGGCGTGGCCCGGATCACGGCGGAGGCGAACCTGTTCGCACTCTCCCCGCTCGGTGTCCCCAACCTTAGTGCGGGCGCTCTGACGCCGACTCAGGTGAAGGCCGCGCCGGGTCTCTCGATCGGCAACGACGCGCGCTGCCCCGGCTCCAACGAGCGCTATCAGACCAACGCCCAACTGACCTACAACGGCACCATCGACTGCGACCCCTCCCAGGTGCCCCCCGGCCCATGAGGCGGATCGGACTGACACTTCTGCTGATGGCGATCGCGGCCGGCGCCCTGCTGGTCAGCTCGGCGACGGCGGGCAACGAGTCGAGCTACAAGGTCGAGTTCGACAACGCCTTCGGCATCGTCAACGGCTCCGAGGTGCGGATTGCCGGCGTCAAGGCGGGCACCGTCACCAGCCTCGACATCAACGACCAGAAGCGGGCCCTGATCAGCTTCAAGATCGATGACACCTTCGGGCGGCTGAAGGCCGATGCGACCTGCTCGGCTGAGCCCCAGTCGCTGATCGCCGAGTATTTCATCGATTGTCAGCCGGGCAAATCCGACGCGCCGCTGCCCAACGACACCGTGCCGGTCGCCCAGACCACCCTGACGGTCCCCAACGACCTGGTCCAGAACACGCTGCGCGAGCCCTTCAAGCGCCGCCTGCAGCTGCTGATCAACGAGTTCGGCACCGCGCTCACCGGCAACGCGGAGAATCTCAACGCGGCGATCCTGCGCGGCGCCCCGGCCTTGCGCCAGCTCAAGCAGACGCTCGACATCCTCGCCCAGCAAAACACCGTGGTCCGCGACCTGAACGCAAACTCGGACGCGATCATCGCCCAGCTCAACGCGCGCCGTGAGGATGTCGTCCATTTCATCAACGAGGCCAACGACACGGCCGCGGCGTCGGCCGAGCGGCGCGCCGCGCTCGGCGAGAGCTTCAGGCTGCTGCCCGACTTTCTGGCCGAGCTGCAGCCGACCATGCGCCAGCTCGGCCGGGTCGCCGAGCAAGGACGCCCGCTGCTGGTCGATTTGCACAAAGCCGCGCCGCGCCTGACCAAGTTCGCCGACCGCCTGCCCGCCTTCAACAACGCCACCAGCCTCGCCCTGACCAGTCTCGGCAACGCCGCCGAGGTTGGCACCCGGGCGCTGACCAAGGGCGACGACGAGATCAACCAGCTGCGCGCCTCGACCGTCAACGCCCCCTCCGCAGCCCGCCTGCTCGCATCGTTCTTCCAGTCGATCAGCGATCCCAAGAACGCGGTCGAGGAGGACGCCCGCGCCCGTACCGACCTCAGCGCCCAGCCAGGCGAGGCCGACCGTCGGGTCGACCTGCTCAACCAGAAGGTCGGCGGGGGGCTGACCCAGCCGGGCTATACCGGCTTGGAGGGGCTGCTCAACTACGCCTACTACCAGGCCGGATCGATAAACCAGTTCGACTCGATCGGCCACCTCCTGCACCTGACCATCGTCAACCCGCCGGGGCTCAATCCGTGCGCCGACTTCAACTCCGACAACAAGTACCCGGGCGGCGGCACCACCGCGCAGAGCGCCCCCGCCTGCGCCTCGATCCTCGGTGACAACCAGCCCGGGATCGGCGACCCGGGCCCGACCGCCAACCTCAACCGCTACGACAACTCGGTCTGCCCCGACGGCTCCACCGACCTCTCGATCTGCGATCCCGCGATCTCCACCCACGGCGGGTCGGTACGCGGGGCCGCCGGCCAGGCGCCCGGCAATGCCGCGGCCGAGAACGCTCTCACCCCCCAGGTCCTCAAAGACATCGCCGACGGCAAGCCGGTCCCCAAGCCGATCCAGGACGCGCTCGGGCTGACCAGCGGCAAGCCGCTGCTGCAGAATCCCGACCTGCAGCAGACCCTGCAGGGACTCGGGGTGAGCGGGGGTCCGGCGACCCAGAGCGGCTCCAGCGCGCTCAACCCCAACCTCCTCGACTTCCTATTCGGCGCATGATCGAAGCCGGGCGGACATCCTCCGGAGCAGCGCGATGAACGGCCGCAACCGCGTCTCATCGCTGGCCGCCTCGCCGACGATGGTGGGCGCGATCACCACCCTGATCGTGATCGTCGCCGTCTTCCTCGCCTACAACGCCAACAACGGGCTGCCATTCGTGCCCACCTACCGGATCTCGACCATCATCCCCAACGCGGAGCGCCTCAGCCCCAACAACGAGGTACGGATCGGCGGTAACCGGGTCGGCGTGGTCGAGTCGATCGATACCGTCCAGAACCCCGAGAACGGGGCGGTCGCATCCAAGCTCAATTTGAAGCTGAACAAGAGCGCGGATCCGTTGCCCGCAGATACCACCGTCCGGGTTCGTTACAAATCATCGTTCGGCCTCAAGTACCTGGAGCTTGACCGAGGCACCGGCCAGGGGCTGGCCGAAGGCGGCACCCTGCCGATCCAGCAGGCGGTGCCCCAGACCGAATTCGACGACATCGGCGATACCTTCGATACCCCGACCCGGGAGGCGGCGCGCGTCAACCTGCAGGAATTCGGCTCCGCCTTCGCCGGGCGCGGGGCGTCGTTGAACCAGGCAGTCGAGAGCCTCAATCCCCTGTTCACCAACCTGCGCCCGGTCGCCGAGACGCTGGCCTCCCCGCAGGCCAACCTCGCCCGCTTCATCTCCGAACTCGCCGACTCCGCCCGCATCGTCGGCCCGGTCGCCTTCCAGAACGCCGAGCAGTTCACCAATATGGCGATCACTTTTGCGGCGCTCTCCTCCGACACCGAGGCGCTCAAGGACGCGATCTCCTCGGCTCCCCCGGCCCTGGCGGCGGGGATCAAGTCGTTGCCCATCCAGCGACCCTTCCTGCGCGACTTCGCCACCGCCCAGCGCCTGCTGCGCCCGGGCGTGCGCCAGCTGCGCCTGGCGCTGCCAGACCTCAACTCGGTGCTGCGCATCGGTACCCCGGTGCTACAGCGGATGCCCCCGGTCAACCTGCAGCTGCAGGGGGTCTTCGGGGAACTCGAGAACCTGGTCGACGACCCCTCGACCAAGACCAGTCTGATCCGCCTCGGTGACACCTTCGACACGGCCAACGACGCCGCGGCGAAGATCGTCCCGGTGGAGACCGTCTGCAACTACTGGGAGTACTGGTTCACCTTCCTGCCCGAGCACCTCTCGGCCCGCGATCAAATCGGCTATTCGCAGCGGATCGGCCCGGTCGCGGTGCCGGGCGGCTCCAGCCCGCCCAGCCAATACCCGATGAACCCGCTCGACAACTACTCCGGCGGCCAGGCCAACGGCCGCCACACCACCTACCCGCTGGTGCCGACCCCAGGATTGTTCGATCCCCACAAGCAGCCGATCCTGCACGGTAACCCCTACGTACCGAGCTACGGCACCAAGGCCGCGCCGAACTGCCAGAGCGGCCAAACCGGCTATCCGCTCGGCGAGGCGCTGTCGCCCGGCCAGAAACCCAGCAACCCGACCTTCGGCCCCCGCCAGATCAACACCGCCCTCGGCATCCCGCCGCTGGGCAAGACCGACCTGTTCCTGCGCAAGGACGGCACGCGGGTGTTCACCGGGCAATGAGCAAGCCAAACCAGAAAAAGCGCATTCCGCCCTGGGGCGCCGGCCTGATAGGCGTCGTGCTGGTCGTCTTCGGTTTCTACTTGGGCTTCACCAAGAAGCTGCCGTTCACCGGGCACGGCTACGAGGTCAAGGCGGTGTTCTCCAACGCCCAGTCGATGCGGGTTAAGAGCCCGGTGCGGATCGCCGGCGTCGATGTCGGCAAGGTGAGCAAGGTCGAGCACCTGACCTCCGGCGGCGAGGGCCAGCAGGCCGCCGTGATCACGATGGAGCTCAAGGACACCGCGTTGCCGCTGAAACAGGACTCGACCTTCCAGATCCGTCCCCGCCTGTTCCTCGAAGGCAACCTGTTCATCGATCTGCACCCCGGCAGTCCCGAGTCGCCGTCGATCTCCAGCGGCGACACGATCCCGATCGCCCAGACCTCGAGCTCGGTTCAGGTGGATCAGGTGCTGACTTCCCTGCAGGCCCCGGTCCGTGCCGATTTGCAGACATTCCTGATCGAGTTCGGCAACGGGCTCGACAAGTACGGCGGCGGGGAGGGGCTGCGAACGGTGTTCAAGACCTCGCCCCAGGCCTTCCGCTCCACCTCCGAGGTCAACCAGGCGCTGCTGGGTACCCAGCCGGGCGACCTCACCGGGCTGGTCGTCAACCTCGACAGCTTCATCCAGGCGCTGAACCAGAATCAGGTGCAGCTACAGGACCTGGTGACGAACCTGGGAACGGTGCTGAATGCGTTCGGCCGCGAAGACCGGGCGCTGCAGACCGCCATCTTCACCCTGCCGCAGCTGCTCAGCGTCGGCACCCCGGCGCTGGTCAAGCTCAACGCCGCGCTGCCCCAGCTGCGCGCATTCTCGCGCGAGGCCCTGCCCGGCGTGCGCAGCGCCGGGCCGGCCCTCGACGCCGCCAACCCCTTCATCGCCCAGCTGCGCAAGCTGGTTCGGCCCAGCGAGCTGCGCGGGCTGGTGGCGGACCTGGTGCCGACTGTTCCCAGCCTGGCCAACCTCGCGAACAAGTCGCTGCCCTTCCTCGAGCAGGCCCGGCTGGTCTCGAGCTGCTTCAACCACGTGGTCATCCCCTGGGCCAACACCACGGTGCCCTCGACCGACGGCGTGCCCACGGGCCCGGTCTACAAGGAAACCGGCTACGGCCTGGCGGGGATCGGCGGCGAGAGCCGCAACGGCGACGGCAACGGCCAGTACATCCGTACCGGGCTCAGCGTGGGCACCAACTCGGTCAACATCGGCCCGCTCGATGAGGCTCCGGGCAGCCAAAACGTCGGGCAGGCCTTCGAGCACCTGATCGGGGCCGAGCCGCCGATCAGCTCCTCGGCGAAGACGCCCTTCAACCCCGGAGCGCCGTGCGAGAACCAGGACCCGCCGAATCTGGACAGCGGCGGCGCCGTGCCGATCCCCGGGCAGTCACAGGCGGCCTCGCGCAGCACCAGCAACACCGATCTGGTCCCCAACTCGATCGCGCCCTATGTGAAGAGTTACACCGACATCCTGAGCACGCTGAGCAAAGCCGGCGCCGAAAAGGGCCCGGGCGCCGCCGCCGCCCAGGCCGACGCCTTCCAGCAGCTGCAGGACTTCTACAAGAACAAGATGCCGCAGTACCGCAAGGCACTGGGGGGTGGAGGCCGATGAAGAAGGCGATCCGCGAGCACGCCCGTGACTTCATCGCGATCCTAGGCCTGGTGGTGATCGCCCTGGGGATCGGCTACTACATCGTCCAGCAGCAGCGGCTGCGCATCCCGATCCTCGAGGAGAAGCCGTTCGAGCTGAAGGCCGAGCTCCAGACCGCCCAGGCCGTGACCCCCGGGCAGGGCCAGACCGTGCGCGTTGCCGGCGTGCGGGTCGGCGACATCGCCAAGGTGGACCTCAAAGACGGCGTCGCCGTGGTGACCATGGACATCGACCGCAAGTTCCTGCCCGTATATCGCGACGCGACCGTGCTGCTGCGGCCGAAGACCGGCCTGCAGGACGTATTCCTCGAGCTCGACCCGGGCTCGCGGACCGCCGGGGAGTACTCCGAGGGGGACACGATCCCGGTCGCCAACACGGCTCCCGACGTCAACCTCGACCAGATCCTCGAGGCGCTCGACGGCGACTCGCGGGCCTACCTGCGGATGCTGCTGGTCGGCGGCGGCGAGGGCCTGCGAGGCCGAGGCAAGGACCTCGGCCGGCTGCTCGGCAGCCTCGGCCCGATCAACAGGGACCTCGCCCAGCTCAACGGCGCGGTGGCCCAGCGCAAGGACAACCTGTCCCAGCTGATCCACAACCTCGGCGAGCTCAGCGGCCGTCTGGGCGAGGAGGACCAGTCGATCGCCGACGTGATCCAGAACTCGAACTCCGCCCTCTCGGCGATCGCCGACCAGGACCTGAACGTGACCCGCGCCACCGCGCTGCTGCCCGGCACGCTGCAGACGACCCGCGACACCCTGCAGAAGGTGGGCGCCTTCTCCACGGTGCTGAAGCCCACGCTGCGCGACCTGCGCCCGTTCGTCCGCCGCCTGAAGCCGGTCAACGACTCCCTGCGCAACCTCTCGATCGCCGCCACGCCCGCGGTCCGAGACCAGATAAGGCCGTTCACGCGCGCCGCCCGCCAGCCGGTTCGCGATCTCCGCCCGGCCTCGGATCAGATCGCCGCTTCGCTGCCCGCGCTCACCGACCTGACCAAGGAGCTGAACAAGCTGGGCAACATGGCTGCCTACAATCCGAACGGCGCCGAGCCCGCCGGGGCGGCCAACCGCGATGAGGGCTACCTCTACTGGCTGGCATGGCTCGGACACAACGGCAAGAGCCTGTTCACCGCCCAGGACGCCCACGGCATCTATCGCCGCGTCTATGGCACCGGCAGCTGCGCCACGGTTGTCGCGATTCTCAGCGCGAGCCCCCTGGCGCCCCTCGTCACCGGCCTGGCCCCGCTGACCGCGCCGGGTGCGCCGTGCGCCTAGGAGGACTGAAGAGCTAGATGCAAAAACAGGCCCCATCGATAGGACGGATCGTGGTTGCGCTCGGCTTCACGCTGTCCTGCTTCGGCCTGCTGCTGTTCCTGTGGATCACCTTCGGCGGGCCGATCCCCCTGGCCCCCAAGAGCTATCGCTTCAGCGTCGACTTTTCCGAGGCGGTCACCCTGCAAAAGGAATCCGATGTGCGCCTGGGCGGCGTCTCGGTGGGCAAAGTCAAGGACATCAGCCTGCCCCCCGACGGCAACGCGACCCGCGCCACGATCGAGTTGAAGCCCGAGTTTGCGCCGATCTCCTCAGACGCCAAGGCGATCCTGCGCCAGAAGACGCTGCTCGGCGAGACCTACGTCGAGATCACCCCGGGCTCGGTCGACGAGAGCGCCGGCTCGGCGACCAGCGACTCGCCGAGTGCGGCCGCCGGCGGCTATGACTCGCTCGCCGGCGACCACGCCGCCGACCCGATCCCCGAGGGCGGCCACCTCGAGGACACCCAGGTCCAGGACCAGACCCAGATCGATGAGATCTTCAACGCGCTCGACGAGCCGACCCGAACCGCCTTCCGGGTCTGGCAGCA
>JBHEMJ010000072.1:0-8729 GCA_046262655.1 Solirubrobacterales bacterium
GTGGTGATCATCATCGGCACCCGCAGCCAGCTGAACATGCCCGCCACGAACATGTGGTGCGCCCACACCGAGTAGCTGAGCACGACGATGCCGATCAGCGCCAGGGCCATCAACCGGTAGCCGAAGATCGGTTTGCGCGAGTGGGTCGAGATCACCTCGCTGACGATCCCGAACCCGGGCAGCATCATGATGTAGACGGCAGGGTGCGAATAGAACCAGAAGATGTGCTGGTAGCTGACCACATCGCCACCGTTCGCCGCCTGGAAGAAGTTGGTGTGCAGGGCGCGGTCGAAGAGGACCATGAACTGGACGCCGGCGATGAAGGGCGTCGCCGCGACCACCAGCATCGAGGTTGAGAGGTTGGCCCAGACCAGCAGCGGCATTCGCCAGAAGTTCATCCCGGGCGCACGCATGGTGATGATCGTGACCAGGAAGTTGAGCGCGGTGGCGATCGACGAGGCGCCCGCGAACTGTACGCCGAGATTGAAGAACGACTGGCCGAGGGGCGCTCCGGTCGACAGCGGCGCGTAGCCGGTCCAGCCGGCGTCGAAGGCGCCACCGGGCACCGCGTAGCTGGCCAGGAACATCAGGCCGGCGATCGGCAGCATCCAGAAGCTGAGCGCGTTGAGACGCGGGAAGGCCATGTCGGGCGCGCCGATCATCAGCGGCAGCACGTAGTTGGCGATGCCGGCGAAGACCGGGATCACGAAGACGAAGATCATCAGCGCCGCGTGGGTCGAGAACAGCCCGTTGAAGGTGTTCGGATCGACGATCTGGGTCCCCGGCTGGGCCAGTTCGGCGCGCATCAGCATCGCGATGAAACCGCCGGCAAAGAAGAAGAAGAAGGTGGTGCAGATGTATTGGATGCCGATCACCTTGTGATCGGTGTTGAAGTGGAAGTAGTCCCGCCAGCTGGTCGCCCCGTGCTGGGAGTGGTCGTCGGGAATGGTGGGGGCGCCGATGGCCCAGCGGAACCAGTAGTCGAAGCAGCCGAACCCGATCAGAAATCCCAGCGGCCCGGTGATCGCCGGGACGATCACGTGCGGATAGCCGGTCTGCTCGGTCTGGAACAGCTCGAGACCGGAGATCGCTCGCAGCGCGATGACCAGGCCGAAGCCGAAGCCGGCACCGAGCAGGAATCCCAGCCCGCCCCGGTACCACCCCGGCCGCTTCAGAGCACCTACCACGTTGTCCCTTCGTCCATCGTCTGCATTATCGCTATTGCGCTCCCGGGGCGCCCTGGCTGCCTGGGGCGGCCGCTGCCTGCTGCTGGGCCGCCCACGCGTCGAAGTCCGCTTGCGACTGGGCCACCACCTTGGCCCTCATGGTCGAGTGGCCGTACCCGCAGAGCTCGGTGCAAACCACCGTGAAGGTGCCCTCCTTGCTCGGCGTGACTATCGCCCTGGTGGTGATGCCGGGCACGTTGTCCTTCTTGATCCGCCACTCGGGCACCCAGAAGGAGTGGATGACGTCCTTGGCGTGCATCTTGAACTCGATCTGCCGGCCCACGGGCACATGCAACTCCAGGCTCTGCAGGCCACCCTGCTCGGGATACTCGAAGCTCCACTCGTACTGCTGGGAGTTGACATTGATCACCATCCGGTCAGCGTCCCGAGCCTCGATGTTGCCGAGCGTGATCCAGCTGAGGGCGGCGCCGATCAGGACGACCACCGTTGGGATCGCGGTCCAGGCGATCTCAAGCTTTGTGTTGCCGTGTATCGGCTCGCCGTCGGACTCATCGCCGGGCTTGGCGCGCCACTTGTAGAGCGCGTAACCCAGCATCACCATCACCACCGAGAAGACGAACGAGCTGAGCACGATCATCACAGACAGCAGGCGGTCGATGTCGTCGGCGGCGGTCGACGCCTGCTCGCCGTTCCAGTTCGGAATCAGCATGATCACCGAGATGATGGCCGTGAGCACCAGCGTCGCCGCGATCAGCTTTGCGTAAGGCAGCCCCTTCATCGGCCGCGCATTCTATTCAGACGGCCTACCGGCGCCTTCTCCTTGGGAGTCGGTCACCTTGGGAAGTCGATCGAGTTGTCCTTGGGAGGCAGCGATGACGCCTTCGGCGACCTTCTCCCAGCTCCAGAGCTCGGCGGCGCGGGTGGCGAGTTGGGCGCCGATGGCCTGCCTCTCGGCGTCGGAGAGGGCGAGCCAGGCGAGGAGACGCTCGGCGATCTGATCGATGGCGCCGGGGCCGACCTCGAAGGAGAGCAGGCGCGCGATCTCGGGTGCCACGGACTCGCCGAGGCGCTGCGAGACCTCGCGCATGCCCGAGTGATCGGCGGAGATCGGCAGCGCCCCGCAGGCCGCGGCCTCGACCGCGACCATGCCGAAGGCCTCGGGGAAGGTGCTGGGCATGGCCAGGGCCTCGACCGCCGGCATCAACTCGGCCACTTCGGAGTGCTCGAGCCGGCCGCTGATCTCGATCGAGCCGGCCGCGGCGGCGGCCGCCTCCGCATAGCCCGGCGGCGGGTCGGCGAGGAAGCCCGAGAGGATCGGCAGCCCTCCCGGCTCGCCGCCCTCCAGGGCCCTGCCCCGCGCCGCCAGCCTACGTGCCGTCTCGAGATCGCCGGCGCCCAGCGAGCCCAGCAATTGCTCCAGCCCCTCCCGGAGGGCGCCGAAGCCGACGAGCAGCAGGCGGGCGCCGGGGTGCTCGCGGGCGACCAGAGGCCAGGCGGCGACCAGCAGATCCACACCCTTGTTGGCGATCAGCTTGCCGACGAATAGCACGCGCGGCCCCTCCGCGGCGGCGAACCACTCGAGCGCCCGGGCGCCCTCGGCCGGGTCCCGGCCGAAAGCGCCGCCCTCGAGGTCGGCGGGTATCTCGCGAAGCACTTCCGCCAATTCACGCAGCGCCGCCGTCGCCTGTCCGGGGTCGCGGCGCCGGAACGCCCGCACATCCACCCCGGGCGGGCCCAGGCGCGTGCGCTCGCGCACCCCCGGATCCGGCAGCGCCCGCCACAGGTCCTCGGCGGTGTAGCCCGAACCGACCAGCGCCGCGCTTGCGGCCGCCACCCCCTCCTCGGCGTAGGGGACAAAGCGCGGGTGCGGCAGCACGGTGTAGGAAAGATCGGAGCCGTGCACCTTCAGCGCGAAGCGCAAGCCGGCGCGGGCGAGAATCACGGGTCCCATCACCAGGTGGTTGGCCAGCGCCGCCTCGGCGCCGCCGGCCGCCGCGTCAACGTCGCGGACCGCGGCCACATTGGCGGCGAGGTAGCGGTCGAGTTCGGCCTCGCTCAGCTCGGGGAAGGTCTTGACCTCGAATCCCTCGTAGGTATCAGCGACGTAGACCGGCAGCAGCCCGCCGATGTCGGGGGTGTAGACGCTGACCGAGCCCCGCCCAGCCCCCGGGCGGACGTCGCGCACCCGCAGCTCCCCTCCTTCCCACTCGCCCACCCGGTTGACCCAGTCGAGCTCACAGGCGCGGCGGTCCTGGCACAGCAGGTGGACCTGATGGCCGAGCGCCGACAGCGTCCGCGCCAGGGAGGCGTTGTAGACATTGCTGCCGGTACCGCGCAGCAGATAGCCGTGAAAAATGAGAATGCGCATGCGGCGGACGCTATTGTGCCCGGCGATGCAGAACCCCCGCCAGATCTATCGCCTCCGTGCTTCGGCCTCCGGCCGCGAGGCGGTCGCCCCCGTCGAGGCGGGCGGGGTGTACGTGGACCGCGAGACCGGTGAGGAGATGGAGATCGTCTCCAAGGTGCTGCCGCTGGCCCCCTCGCACTCGGCCCTGCTGCGGATGCCCGAGAACCTGCGCGCATGCAACCGCTGCGACCAGCTGATCGGGCTGGACGTATCGGACTGCCCGTACTGCGGGCTGCGCCAGGAGCCGCTGGAGTAGCGCCCTACCTGCTCGTCGCCGGGGCGACCACGCCGCGGATCATGGTCGCCGAGTACAGCAGTCTCGCAGTGGTGTAGTTACACCCGTAGCCGCGCAGCGTGCCGAGCGCCTCCTGTGCGCTGCCGGCCTTGATTGCATCGGGGTCGGTGCACCTGCCGCGCGAGCGACTTGCGAGCCAGGCGTTGCCCTTGGGCAGACCGATCGCGAAGGCAGGCGCCCAGGTCGGCACCGAGAGGGCGACGATCTGGCCTGTGCGCACCGTGATCGGCGTCTTCAGTGTGAAGGTGGTGGTCTGACCCATAACGTCGCTCAGCTGCTCCACCGGGGTTTGGTTGCGCAGCTTGTAGACACCACGGCGCTTCTTGATCGGCTTCAGGATCGAGATGCGGGCGCTGGGCAAGCCGCCGTAGAAGTCGTTGAAAAAGCTCGTCTGCTTGTCGGTCGGCTGGGAGAGCTTGATCGACCAGGCGACGATGCGGCCGTCGAACGGGGCCGCAAACGGGTTGGCCGCCTTGCCGATCGTGGTCTGGAATCCGGTCACCTTGCCGATCGCCTGACACGGGTCCGCCGGGCAGGCGGGAGCGGCGGTCTGGGCGCTGGCGCCGAGCACCAGGAGTTTGGGCAGCGGAGTCTTCGGCGCCTTCGCCGCAGCGGCGACTCCGGTGCCGAGCGCGACCACGGTCATCGCCCCGATCAGGGCCAACCTGCGCAGGCGGGGACGCGGGCGTGAGGTGAGGTGTTTATCGGTCATCGTCGATCAACAACACCCATCTTTGCCGATCGTTGCGGCATTCATGCACGGAGGTATGCGGGTGAGCCACCCCTCTGTCTATTGTCTGGCGACGTGGCGGCAATTGAGGTAGTCGGGCTCGAGCGGGAATTCAGCGGCGGCATCAAGGCGGTCGACGGCGTCGACCTCGAGGTCGCCGAGGGCGAGATCTACGGCTTCCTCGGGCCCAATGGCGCCGGCAAGACGACCACGGTGCGGATGCTGACCACGCTGCTGGCCCCGACCGGTGGACATGCCTCGGTGGCCGGTCACGACGTGGCGACCGAGCCCGGCGAGGTCCGCAAGTCGATCGGCGTCGCTCTGCAGGAGGCAGCGCTGGACCCCCTGATGACCGGCCGCGAGTTGATCCATCTCCAGGCCACCCTGCATGGTCTGGCCCGCAAGCGCGGCCGCGAGCTGGGCGACTCGCTGCTCGAGCGAGTAGGGCTGACCCACGCCGCCGACCGGCAGGTGGGCACCTATTCGGGGGGCATGAAGCGCCGCCTCGATCTCGCCTCGGCGCTCGTCCACAGCCCCAGGGTGCTGTTCCTCGACGAGCCGACGACCGGGCTCGACCCGGTCTCGCGCCAGTCGATCTGGGAGGAAGTCTCGAAGCTGAACGACGAGGGCGCCACCGTCTTTCTCACCACCCAGTATCTCGAGGAGGCCGATCAGCTCGCCGACCGGGTGGGGATCATCGACGGCGGCAAGCTGGTCGCCGAGGGTACTCCCACCGCCCTGAAGAGCGAGGTCGGCCGGCCTCACCTCGAGCTGATCGCGGCCGGCGAGGCCACCGGGCCGGCCGAGCAAGTCCTGGCCCGCTTCGGCCAACCGCTGCCGCCCAAGGACGGCAAGCTGCTGGTGGAGCTCCAAGGAGGCGCTGCCGACATCGCACCGGTGGTGCGGGCGCTCGATGAGGCCGGCATCATGGTCGAGTCCCTCGATTTGGTCGAGCCGACACTCGACGACGTATTCGTCGCCAAGACCGGCTACCACCTCGAGGGAGACGAGGAGGGCGCCGCCTCCGCCGCGCCGGCGGCGGACGGCGCAGACCCCGGGCCCGCGACCGCGGCCGAGGCATGATCCAGGGCGGGCTGGTGACCAACCTGCGGGTGATCGGCGCGCTCGGCGGACGCTCGGTGCGCCAGACGCTGCGCCGACCGCAGCTCGCCTCGCCGATCATCGTCTTCCCCACCCTGCTGCTCGCCGTGCAGACCGGAGGCGCCGGGCGAGCCGTCGATCTGCCGGGGTTCCCCGCCGTGCAGAGCTTCCTCGCCTTCATGCTGGCAGGCGCGATGGTGCAGTCCACCCTGCTGGCCGGCTCCAGCGGCGGCATCGCCTTGGCGCTCGACATCGAGATGGGGTTCACCGACAGGCTGCTGGCAGCGCCGATCTCGCGCTTCTCGCTGGTCCTCGGGAGGCTCGCCGGAGTCACCATGCTCGGTGGGATCGTGGCGGTCTGGTTCATCGCCGTCGGCTTGATCTTCGGGGCCGAGATCAAGGAGGGGCTGCCCGGCGCATTGGTGATCGTCGTTCTGGTGATGCTCTCCTCCCTGGCCTTCGGTGGCCTGGGCGCGGCGATCGCCCTGCGCTCAGGCAGCGCCAGCGTCGTCCAGGGGTTGTTCCCGCTGATCTTCGTGATCCTCTTTCTGTCCACGGCCTTCTTCCCGGCCAACTTGATCCTCGAGCCGGCCGCCACCATCGCCACCTACAACCCGCTCAGCTTCGTCGTCGACGGGATTCGCGAGCCGATCATCTCTGGATTCTCGTTGCCCGACCTGGCCAAGGCCTTGGCGGCGCTGGCCGGGATCGGCGGGCTCGGCATCGTGCTCAGCGCAGCGGCACTGAGGCGACGGCTGCGGAGCGGCGGATGACGCTGCGCACCGACATCACCCTGGTCTGGGCGCTGGTTCGTCGTGCGGCCAACGAGCTGCTGCGGGTTCCGGGCGCGGCGATCCCTGGCGTCTTGGCGCCGACCATCTTCTTCGTCGGGCTGACCAGCGTGTTCGGCAACCTGACCCTGCTGCCGGGCTTTGACACCCATAGCTACCAGAGCTTTTTGGTGCCGATCAGCCTGATGCAGGGTGCCGCCTTCACCGGCGCGGCGACCGGCGTCAACCTCGCTCGCGACATCGAGAACGGCTGGTTCGACCGGCTGCTGGCCTCGCCGGCACCGCGGCCGGCGCTGTTGGCCGGCCTGGTCGCCTCGGCGAGCCTGCGGGCGTTGGTGCCGGCGTCGGTGGTGCTACTGGTCGCCTTCGCCGTCGGCGCCCATTTTCCGGGCTTCGACGGCCTGCTGATCGCGCTCGTCGTGGTGATGGGGATGGCGGCGGTCGCCGCGGCGTGGGGCACCGCGCTGGCCTTGCGCTTTCGCTCGCAGTCGGCGGCGCCGTTGATGCAAGCCGGGATGTTCGTCGCCGTGCTGACCACCACCGCCTACGCGCCGCTCGAACTGCTGACGGGGTGGCTCCACACCGTGGCCAAGTACAACCCGGTCACCCAGGTGGTCGAGGCGGTCCGCCAGGGCTTCGTCGGTGGCGTCAGCTGGAGCGACACCTGGCCGGGTCTGCTGGCGCTGGCGGGTCTGGGGCTGGTGATGACCTACTTCGCGTTGCGCGGAATGCGCCGGATAACCGTCGATTGAGCTCCCCGGTCCTCGACCTCGCCGAGCACAGCCTGCGGGGCAGCTGGGTCGAGGGCGAGCGCGAGCGCGTTCCCTTCGGCTACACCGCCCCCAGCCCCAGCCATTATCCCTGGCAGTGGTATTGGGACTCCTGCTTCACCGGGATCGTCTGGCGCCGCTTTGATCGCCGCCGGGCGATTACCGAGCTGCGCAGCCTTCTCAACGGGATGACCGAAGACGGCTTCATCGGCCACACGATCTTCTGGAAGGGCCACGTGGATTTGCGGCGGCGCTACTTCTACAACGTCGCCTCTCACGACGCCCGCCATACCTCGACCATCCAGCCGCCGCTACTCGCCTGGGCCTGGCGCATCCTCGGCGAGGACCCGGCCGCCGAACCGCGCATCGCCACCCATCACCGCTGGCTTGAGCGAAACCGCGACCTCGAGGGCGACGGCCTGCTGTGGATCGTGCAACCCGACGAGTCCGGCCTGGACTCCTCGCCCAAGTTTGATCCCGTCTGGGGCAGCCGTGCTCACGGCCATCTGGGTTTCGCGCTGTTGATCCGGCGCAACCGAAAGCTGGGCTGGGACGCGCGGCGCATCCTGGCCGCCGGCGGCCCGGTCGTCTGCGAGGTCGACACCAACGTGCTCTGGGGACTGGCCCGGCTGGCGGCGGGCGAGCCATCGATCACCCCGGCGCTGGTCGCGCGGCTCTGGGATGAGAAGCGCGGCCTGTTCTTCGACCAGGCGCTGCCGGGCGGCGAACGCGTGCCGGTCTCGACCTGGGCTTCGCTGGCGCCGCTGGCGCTGCCCGACCTGCCCGAGGAGATCGGGCGGCGGATGATCACCGAGCACCTGCTCAACCCCGAGCGCTACTGGACCACGGTCCCGCCACCCTCGGTCTCGCTGCAGGAGCCCAGCTTCGAGGCGCGCAAGTGGGAGTACGGCTGGGCGCGGCGATATTGGCGAGGCCCCACCTGGGTCAACTCGGCCTGGCTGCTTTGGATGGGCATGCTGCGCCTCGGCTTCGTCGAGCAGGCCGAGCAGTTGGCCCGGGCGGTCTGCAGGGCGGTCGAGTGCCAGGGCCTGAGGGAGTTCTACGAGCCGTTCACGGGCGAGGGTCTGGGCGCCTTCGACTTCGGCTGGTCAACCCTGGCCTGCGAGCTGGCCGACCCCGATTCGCGGGCCGCGAGCTCCTACTTGTAGCGGTAGGTGATGCGCCCGCGGTCGAGGTCGTAGGGCGACAGCTCGATCTTCACCCGGTCGCCAGGCAGGATGCGGATGTAGTGGCGGCGCATCTTGCCCGAGATGTGCCCGAGGACCTCGTGGTCGTTGTCGAGCTTCACACGAAACATCGTGTTGGGGAGAGCCTCGGTGATCTCGCCCTCCATCTCGATCTTCTCTTCTTTGCCCATCGGCGAGGGAGGGTACTGGCTACTTACCCTCGAACGTGGCCTTGCCCGGCCCCTCGGCGATGAAGCTGTC